>DHVO01000162.1:7194-21517 GCA_002412705.1 Bacteroidales bacterium UBA5206
TCCGCAGCCATTACACCACCAGTGCTGGGGGTAAATGAAACGGTTAGATCTGTTGATTCGCCAACACCTAGCTCAATGGGGTAGGTGAGGGTTCCTAAGGAGAACTGATCGGCATTAGCTCCAGTAAAAGTTATATCCCCATCGTTTATGGTAATTGTTCCGCCTCCGGTATTTGATATGGTAACGGTTGTTGATGGGCTGTTTCCTACCTTGCTAAAGCCAAAATCAAAAGCAGTTATGCTGATGTTGAAAATGGGGTCGGCTGGAGATTCTCTAACTTCAAAGTTGTCGATATCAACAAAATAGTCGCCTGCACCCCAAGTGTTTTTGAAACGTACAAGTACCGTTTGGTTGTTATATGCGGGATCAAGAGTAACTATTTTAGTTGCAAAGTCGGTACTAGCAGCGTGAGTCCCCTGATCAATTGTATAAACTGTAGTAAAATCGGCACCACCATTGGTCGATACCTGTACTTCAACCTTGTCGTTTACACCCAGTGATGTTCCTGTTTGTGGGTAGGTAGAGTATGTGTAGTCGCAAATTCTATAATCAAATACCACCTGATTTGATGTATTTGCCAGTGGGCCAACAGGGGTAGATGTAAGTATTGCGCTGTTTGTAGAGTTCCACATTTCTACCGAGGCCGATTTGGAACCAGCAGTACCGTGAGTGTTGTTAATGGAGTAGTTGGTAACAGTCCAACCCAACGAAGGAAGAGCCGTTAGCTCATCAAAGTTTTGAGTGTATGGTATTGGCTTAGTTGGATCGGCCATGGTTGTGAAGCTCCAAATGGGACAGCTAGCTGCGTCGCCAACGGAGTTTGTTGGAACTACTTGCCAGTAGTATGTAGTTGAGTATGCAAGTGCTGCACCCACGGTGTACGATGTACCAGCTTGTGAATTGCCATTCACAACAGATGTTGGAGTGGTTGCTCCACCACCATCGGTTCCTATGTAAAGCTTGTATCCAGTGGGAATTCCCCCTGTTACCGATGCCGCCCAAGTAAGTGTTGGCGTTAGGGAAATATCGGTTGCGCTGTTTGCTGGAGAGGGAGTAGTTGCTGCTTCTGGTGCTTCAACAACTTTATCGGGGCCCCTAACTAAATCAACATAAATTGAATTATAGCTTAAAGCATAGGTAAATGATAAGTAGTAATCGCCTGCAGGGATAGCAGAAAGATCTATGGTAAAGTCTTGATATGTGCTAGTGGTTGTTACGCTTCCGCTTGGGACATCGCTCCAACTGATTTTATCTGTAGAGTATTCTAACTTGATAGCATAGTTTCCATAAGAGCCGTTTTTAGCCCAGAAGCTAATTGATGAAGTGCCATCAATTTTAAGTTTTGGAGTAATTAGTCGTTTAACGGGGGAGTTGGAAGTTGATATATACACGCATTTGGCACCTTCGTATTGTCCCCAAGTTTGTTGTTGCCAAGTTGATGATGTTGGGTTTATACTCCATCCAGAGGGGATCCATGTTCCTTCAAAGTTTTCTATTAAAGAGTTTTCGCTATAAACTTTGATGCTTTTTGACGATGAGTTATTTCCATTGTCATCATCAGACGGAAGGTTAAAAGAAATTGTATGATCGCCCTGAGTTGCAACCCATGCTTTTTGAACAGAGGTACTCTCTCCAGCAGCTAGGGAGGCTATTGTTTCTGAACCAATAGAACTGCCATCTACAAAGAACTCAATGGTAGCGTCTGTTTGAGGTAGTAATCCATTGTTTAATACAGTGGCAGTAAGGGTTACATTATCTCCATCTCTAATAATACCACTTGGAGCTGATATGCTGCTTGCAGATAGATCGTTGTTCAAAGGAATATACACTTTAACATCATCAATACCTGAGTTGTTGTTGCTAAACCCATAAATTGAATAGCCTTTGAACTTAATTTTGACCTCTGAACCATTGTAGCCTGTAAGATCAACTGAGTGCTTAACCCACGAGCCTGTGGTGGCTTTTGTTACGGTGTAGATATCTGTTGACCAGTCCGTTCCATTATTGGTGGAGATGTCAACCTTAATGGGATCTGTTCCTGCTCCAGAACCAACCCATGCATAGAACTCTAAGGTGTAATTTCCGGTAGAAAGATTTAATGCTGGAGTTACTAAGTTTACTGGATTCTCTGTAGTTCCAATATTATAGTCGTCGAGCATAGCGTAATACCCACTGCCAGATGTGTGATCGGTTGTCGCGCATCTGCTACTGGTGTTTATAAATAGCCAACTTTTATATCCAGTGCCATCAGCTTTTGAGTTGCTAACCCAGTTTGTAGGTAGCGTATTCGAATTAAATGTTTCGTTTAAAACTGTTTGCCCTTGGTTTATAAATGGCGAAGCAAGGGCTAACGCAAATAGGTAGAGCTTTCTAAGCCAGAGTAAAGAGTCTCTCATAGTTGTACGTTTTGGGTTATTGGTTTTGCTGGCAACCTATGGAGCAATAGAAATAGGTTGCATTTGGGTAAAGTTTGCCCAATGCAAGAATAACCACACTATGAGGGTTGTATATAGGGGCTTACCCCTAATTTAATGGATAAACTAGTAGCGAAAAGGAGCGGGAGCGGTTTTTAAATAGACGACAATCGTTCAATAATTTCACGGTTCTCTATGCAGAACAGCAAAAGGTTGTTGGAGCCGCTTATCCCTAACTTTTGGCAGATATTCGATCTGTGGTTCTCAATGGTTTTGTAGGAGTTGAATAGGGTATCTGCAATCTCTTTAGTTGTTTTTTGTTGCGCTATAAGCGTAAGAATTCGTTGCTCGGTTTGGGTAAGCGCTTTTAGCTGCTCAATGGTTTTTATCTGTTTCTGGTTCTTCTCCCTAAACTTGGTAATAAACTTTTGGCAAAATGGGCTTATGTAAGTTTTTCCTAAAATCATTTGTTTAATACAGTGCTCAATCTCGTTAATTGCGCTCTCCTTAAAAAGGAAGGACGCGTTGTTGGCTTCTGTTGCTCTTAGAAATGTTACAGCATCGGTATGGGCTGTTATAAATATTATTTTAGTGCTTATGGCATTGGCTTCAATGTATAGCGCAAGTTCAGCCCCGTCCATATTTGGCATGTCTATATCTAGCAGAGAAAAATCGGGCTTAAGTTGGTTTATTAGCTTAAGTCCCTCTATGCCGTCGCTTGCTTCTCCAATTACCTGTATATCGGCAATCCCACTTAGAACGGATTTTAGCCCGGCTCTAAAAATGGGGTGATCGTCAACTACCACAACGGAATATGATTGCTTCATGATTCGCTTTGCTCCTTTTTTGGGAAAACTACGCGTATGGTTGTGCCCTCGTTCTCTTTACTGGAAATTTGTATGGTGCCATTCATTTGGTTAATGAAATCTTTTACCAGCATAAGACCCAAACCAGTACCTTTTGATTGCGATTTGCTATTTGGGTTTACTCGTTTCTCTAGTTCAAAAATTCTTTTTAGCTCATTGGGGCTAATACCTACTCCGTTGTCGGAAACTTCTAGTATGTGCATCTCGTTACCGTCCTCATACTTCAGGGTAACATAGCCGTTAACAGGTGTGAACTTAAGCGCATTGGATAGTAAGTTCCTTACAATGAATAGCAACATGTTCTTATCGGCATTCACGGTAATGCTGGATGGAATGGATGCTGTAAAGGAAATGCCTTTTTGGTTGGCTGCTCCTTTGGCAAACTCTATCTCGTGGTTCAGTACCTCGTTGAGGTTAAATTCTTCTGGGTCAACCTCAATTTGGTTGTCCTGTGTAAGCGCCCAGAATAAAAGGTTGTTAAGCATTTCGAGCACAGTGCTTAGTGCTTGGTCTAGCTTGTTAAGATTCTCGTTACGTGTACCCTCATCCTTTTCGTTTTTTCCTTGCTGTAGGTAGATTCTAAGAGCTATAAGCGGATTCTTTAAATCGTGTGCAACAATCGAAAAGAATTTGTCCTTTGTGTGATTTACTTTAATTAGGTTTTGCCTGGAAACTTCTAGCTGCTCGTTAATCGCGTTTAGCTCTTCGTTTTGCTGCTCAATTTGCGAGTTTTTCTGTTCTAGCTCTTTGTTGGTTTTAACCCTAAGAATAAACTGTATGGTAATTACGGTAAGTAGTGGAATTAGAATTCCAATAAGAATTAGCAGCGATTGTCTTTTGCTTTGTTCTTTTTCTATAGTGAGGTTTTGAATTTTTGAATCCTTTTGTAAGGCCTCAATTCTACGCTCCATTTGCTCTGCTCCAAAGCGCTGCTCCTGCTGTTTGGTAATATCTCTTCGGTACTCCGCTTCAATTGAGTCTTTAAGCGAGCTGTAATCCCAAAGCAGCATATTGGATTTTTTGGTATTGCCCTGCACCTTATATGCATTGGCTAGGCCTAGCAGAGCTAAGCTGTGTAGCTTGTGCTTGTTAAGCTTGCTGGCTAATGTTTGCGCTTTGCTAAAGCAGCTAATGGCTTTGGTTGTATTGCTTACTTCAAGGTTTGTGTTTCCAAGGTTTATTAGCAAATCAATCTGCTCCTCATTCTCTTCGGGCGAGAGGGTTAGTGCCTTCTCAAAGAATTCAATGGCCTTATGGTGTGAGTGTAAATCTTTAAGAATTATGGCTTTTAAAAGATAGGTGTACTTTATAACCGCAGCGTTCTGGTGTGTTTGATTAAGCTCTTGTGCTCTATCTATGGTAATTAGCGCACTGTCAAGATCTTTTTTGGAGTAGTACGTTTCTGCAAGGTACAGGTTAATGTATGACTTGCCAACAGGGTAGTTTAGGTTTTGGCTAAGGTCAATAGCCTTTTTAAAATATGAAATGGCCGTGCTATAATCCTTCTTTAGCTGGTAAACCCTAGCAATGTTGAATAGGGTGTGTGCTAAATCGCGCTGGTTATTTAGCGTAGAGTCAAGCAGCTGGCACTTTAGGTAGAACTCTAGCGCCTTGTCGTAATTCTCGTTGGAAAAGTAGTAGTTACCAATATTGTTAAGTACCGACGACATTCCTTTCTGATCATCAATCTCCTCTCTCACACTTAGGGACTCAAAAAGGCGGCTAAGCGAAAGGGTATCGTGGTTTAGCTGGTAGTGCGCAACGCCAATATTGTTAAGTATGTCGGCAATTTGGTTCTTGTTGTCGATTTTGTTCAAATCCTCGAGAATGGGATTTAGTACATCAAGTACCTCCTTAAACTTGCGTTGGTATCGTAAGGCATTAGATAAGCTTAGCTTACAGGAAACTTGTAACGCAAAATTGTTGGCTGTACTAGCCAAGGCAAGGGCTTCCCTAGCATATTTCTCGGAGTTGGCGGGGTTAACGGAGCTGTACTCCATGGCAAGCTGATTAAGCACTTCGGCTTTTGCAATGCCCTCTAAATTTTTAGATAGGATAAGTAGTGAATCGGCTTTACTTTGCTGCGCCAATAAAGGGCCGGCATACAATACATTTAGCGTAAGCACTATTGTTACTGCTAAAAGGTGCCTCATAGTGTAATCCCCCTTTACCTTTCTCATCACGATATCCCTTTTTCTAGCGGTCAAAAATAGCATTTTATCTAAAATAAGGGTTAACCCCTATGCTTTTTGATGAGGGTAACTCTAAAATTGTCTGTTACTAATACTTCTAAATTTATATAGACTAAAACTATGAGAAAAATCTTTACACGTTGGGTTTTACTACTTCTGCTATCTGTAATGTCTGTTACAGGGTTTGCACAGCAGTATGTGGAAATTGGCGATGGGGTTTTAAACGCAAGTTTCCCCTATACGGCATGGAAGAATAGCTGGGCAAAGGTTATTTTTTCCAACGATCAGGTGGGCGGTGCTAAAACGGTTAATGCGCTTGCACTTTACAGTTCTAAAGAGGGGAATTATACCCTTTCAAACCAGAAGGTGTACCTTAAGCTAACCGACCAAACAGCACTAACCAATGCTTATGAGGAGCCACTAACCTCGGGTTATACCTTGGTGTATGAGGGTTCTGTATCTTTTAATGGGGTGGGCTGGTCTAAAATTGATTTTTCTGCTCCTTTTGAAATTACCGCGGGAAAGAACGTAGTAATCCTTTGGGAGAATAATACCAATGCTGCGCTATACCTTAACATTAATGGAACCCAAGCTACCGATGGTGCTATTAAAGTATCTGGTTCCGATAATGGCGCTGCTGTTGGTACTGGTTTTAGTCCATACCCAGTTGCTTACCCAAATGTAAGGTTGTACTACCAATCGTCTGGCCCTGCAAGTCCAGATCTTGTTTCGCCAGTTAATAACAGGAACAAGATTAATGTTAATAGCAACTTCCAGTTTACACTAAGTGGAGCCGAGACCTATAACTTATACCTTGCAACCTCTAAATCGTTGGTTGAATCGAAGGATGCTAGCGTAAAGGTTGCTGCTAATATTACCGCCTCCGAAGGCGTAAATACCTACATGCTAAGCAATGCGCTGCTTGATAGCACTAAGTACTACTGGATGGTTGAGGCTGTTGCCTCTGGCGAGTCTGCTTGTTCTAGCGTTTGGTCTTTCTTTACACAGGATGTTATTGCTGCATTCCCATACACCCAGGGTTTTGAGGATGTATGGTATGCGTCGTACGATGAGAATAAGGAGAGTCCTCTATCATCAGTAATTAATACCAACTACAAGGATTCTACCGAATGGAGTTTTTCCGATGGATGGAGCATACGTACTCAGAAATATGCACATTCAGGTAATTTCTCTGGCTACTGCAGCTTTACAACAGGCGAGTGGTGGCTTCAAACACCCAGAATTGCGCTTCCTGCAAATCATAGGTTAGAGTTCTGGTACAGGGTTAGTCGCGAGTCTAATTTCCCTCAGGATACCAAAGAGGCTACTAGCGTTGTTAAAATTTCAACCGATGGGGGTGCTACTTGGACTCCAATTCTTACCCTGTCACCCGAAGGTCCTATGGATGCTTGGGAACAGGCTGTGATTGATCTTTCTGCATACGCTGGCGATAATGTTTACATCCGTTGGTACTATGCTGCCGATGGAAGCACAACGTCATTCCTTCTTCTAGATGATATCTCTCTTAAAGCAATCCCAACACAGGCCGAGATAGAACTTCTTGAAACAGAATATACCTTCTCCCCATTATTTGTTGGTGGTAGATTAGCTCACGATGTAACCATTCGTAATGCTGGCGTTTCCGATTTAGTGGTTGCTGGTTCTACCGTTGAGGGTCCTTTTACCTGTAACTATAGCGGAACCATTAAGCCAGGTGAAACTGCTGTTGCTCAAATTTTCTTTATCCCAACAGCTACTGGTTTGGCCGAGGGAAGTGTTTCTTTTGATGTTGGCGATGCTACAGGTAATGCAACGTTAACCCTAAGTGGTAATGCTCTTGCTAGCATGGATAAGTTTTTTGAAAGCTTTGATGCATCTACCAACATGCCTGCAAACTGGTATGCCTTAAATAACCCAGAGCATCAGTACACTAAAGTTTCCATTGCTAGTGGACAGTACGATGCTAACTCTCAGCCAAACGCTGCTAAAATTCTAGTGTTCCCTGATTATCAGTACCCTGTTACCCTTGTTACACCAGGGTTAAGTGGTTTTGGTGTTAACACGCTAAAGTTCTATGCAAAGAAGTATGATGCTGGTTACGATTTGGAACTTATAATTGGAGTGCTATCAGATCCATACAGCCTCGAATCGTTCCAAGAGGTTGATAGGGTTCGTTTATCGGCCGAGTTTGAGGAGTACTCTTTTGCTCTTCCTGCTGTTGAGGGTAAGCCATATATTGGATTCCAGTTTGGTGGCTATGCCGATGGCGAAACAGCCTTCAAGAGCTTAAGGATTGATGATGTTAGCTGGGATGCAGTTACAGATCAGCCTCCTATGCCAGCGGTTATTGCTTTACCACAAGACAATGCCACAAACCTAGACATAATGCAGGCAGTAAAGATGCAGTGGGCTAATGGTGGTGGTAACCCAGAGGGCTATAAGTTTTACTTTGGTACTACAGCAGCTGCTAACGAGATAATAGATGGACAGGTGGTTACTGGAGTAAATACCTTTGTAGAGTACACTCAGCCTTTGGCTTACTCTACCAAGTACTACTGGAAGGTTGTTCCTTACAATCAGTACGGCGATGCAGTGGATTGCCCTGTATGGAGTTTTACAACCATGACCGATCCTACCATTACCTCGTTCCCATATACCGAGAACTTTGACCAGATTACTAATACTCCAGGATTCTCTTACCCTCTAGGATGGTCGGTTGAGAATACTAATGGTGATGGAATGTGCTGGGATGTACTTAGCAATAATGCCGATTTCCAAAATAACGCTTACTCGGCTCCAAATGCTATGCACGTAGGATTTAACTATAATCCTAAGGACGATTACCTGTTTACTCCTCCAATGCGCTTTGAGGCTAACAAGGTGTACAGGCTTAAATTTAAGCTACACACCATGATGGACATGGTTACTGGGCTTATTTATACCGAGAAGCTAAAGGTGTTTTTAGGTAACGATAACTCTAGCGAAGCAATGTCTAAAGAGCTTATTGACACTTACGTTAATCAGGATGTTTGGCAGGATGAGTATGCTGTGTTCTCGGTTACCGAAACTGGCAATTATCACTTGGGCTTTTACGCTTACAGCGAGCCTTTAATGTATCTTCTAATTATAGATAATGTTATTGTTGAAGAGGTAGGCGAGGGTGTTCCTCAGGTAGATTTTGAAGCTTCGGAGACATCAATAACTGCGGGTGACCTTGTAACCTTTACAAATCGCTCGGTTGTTAACCCTGCCGCAGAGTCGCTTAAATGGGAAATTACTCCTGCCGACTTCTCTTTTGAAGCTGGAACTACAGCCGAGTCAGAGAACATCACTGTTAAATTCCGTTTCCCTGGTACATATTCAGTATCTCTAAAAGTTACCAATAGCTATGGTGAAGATGTTGAGACTAAGGAGAACCTTATAACCGTTTCCGATAACGGCGTATCGGCTCCTAAGGCGCTTAATGCTCAGGTAAGTGGTTCTACTGTTAACTTGTCGTGGGGATCTCCTGTGGGTTATAAACTTGACGAATCATTTGAGTCTGATATAGTTGGTTGGTCTGTTAAGACTAGCACTTCCCTTAGTGGTACTGATTTGACTGCTGCTGCCGATGGAGCAAATACCTGGGGATTGGTTGATAAGAGTCAGAATGCACAGGCGGCCGATTATGTTCACGGTGGAAACAGAGCAATGTACATAAGCTACACCGCAGGTGAAGGCGACGATCCTGATTTTAACTGGCTTATTACTCCAGAGGTAACCATTGAGAATGGTGACCACCTGCGCTACTGGATTGCCTACTTAAATGGTGAGGCAAACGATGGCAACAGCTACTATACCCTAATGAACATTATGGTTAAGGATGGTGCCGACTGGACTAGCATTTTTGCTTACGATGAAAAATCGCCAGTAAACATGATGGAGTCTGAGGTAATGCATGATTTGTCTGCATTTGCAGGAAAAACAATCCAAATTGGCTTTGCCTATAAGTATAACGATGGTTACCAGCTTTCTGTTGATGATGTAAAAGTTGGACCTGTAAGCAAGAAGACATCTGCTCAGCCAAAAGCCATTAGGCCTGTTCGTAACGTGCTAAAGCAAGTTGCTCCTGTTTCTGCTGCTAAGGGTGTAAGGGTTGGAACTCATATTGGTTATAAGGTGTACCGTAATCATGAGCTAATAGCAACCATTACCGATGCTGCAACAACAACATACGCCGATGCTAATGTAGCTAAGGGTCAGCATTTATATCAGGTAACGGCAGTTTACTCTACTCCAGATCTTGAGTCTAGCCCTGTTTCTGCAACGGTTGATGTTACAACGGGTATTTTCGATACAGATAATAGCCTTAATAAGCTGAGCATCTATCCTAATCCAAACAACGGTTTGTTTAAACTTTATTTGGGCGAAGGTAACTCCTTGTCTAAGGTTGAGGTTTATAATCTAACTGGTCAGGTGGTTTACTCTACCGCTTCAAACAACAGTGAGCTTAGCCTTGATCTTACTAACTTGGCAAAGGGTGTTTACCTTGTTAAGGTTCTTAATAACAGCATAACCTCTACAGGAAAAGTTATTATTAGGTAAGGGTTTCTTTTTTTCAATGGTCGGCTAGGGGTTCTCCTAGCTGACCTTTTTTTAATTTTAAAATATTGAGCAATGCTAAAGCAAATTGCACTTTTGGGAAGGCTTTTCTTTGCAATACTGTTCTTGTTTGCTTTTGAGAGTAATGGACAGGAGTACTGCACCATTTCTGTTACAAGCACAGGGAACGAGTATATAAGCAGCTTCAGTTTTAGGCAAATAGAGAATACATCGGGCGATTTGGCCTATACCGATTACTATGAGTCATTTGTTGCACAGGTTTTCCCGGGAGAATCGTATGAGGCAACAGTTACGTTACAAAAAAAGTATAGCAACGATCAGGTTGCCGTTTTTATAGATTGGGATGGAAACAAAAGTTTCTCTGCCAATGAAATGATTCCTTTTACAATTGATGGCAATACCGCTTCGGCTACAATTGCCGTTCCTGCTAATGCCACTTTAGGAAAAAGCAGGTTGCGCTTAATGCTTAAAGGGGGTACCATTTCCGATGCATGTACTGCCTATAGGTATGGCGAGGTTGAGGATTATGGCGTAGAGATAAGTGCTGTGTCATTCCCTCCAACACCTGACTTTTCGACTTCAAATAGGAACCCTTTTGTGGGTCAATCCATTGTATTATCCGATAATTCCACTGGACTACCTACCTCTTGGAAATGGTCCATTCAACCTGCAACGTATGAGTTTACTGGCTCAACAACCGAGACATCTCAAAACCCCGAGATTCGTTTTACTGCAGCAGGCGACTATACAATATCCCTTGAAGCGGGTAACGAGTACGGTTTAAACACCGAGGTTAAGGACGCTTTTATTGGCGTTAGGGAGTATCCAAAACCTTATGGTCTATCCGCATCCACAGAGTCTAATTGGGTCGATCTTTCGTGGTCGTGTCCCAATACCGACGATTGGTATGCTTACCTTGATTTTGCCTCTGCAACCATGCTCACATGGGAGGGTGCTGTTCGCGCCACTCGCTTCTCCGATAACGATTTCTTTTTTAGCTACCCCGTAACTATATCAAAGGTTGGTCATGGTTTTTATGAGCATCCTAACTATGCTTGGTCATCCAATCAGTATAGGGTAAGGATCTACGATGCCGATGGTTCTACTGTGCTACACGAGTCGGCTATACTTACGGCTCAATCCGATAAGGAGCTTATTTACTCGCTGCCCAACCCCTTAGCCTTAACCAACGATTTTTATGTAGCCATTGTTTCTGTTGATGGAACTGGCTTTCCTTCGTCACTCATGACATCGGAGGCAAAAGGCTTTGGCAACTCTTTTAAACTTGTTGATGGGGAGTGGGTTAGAATGGCCGACGAGCAGACCGATTTTGAGCTGCAAACATCAGTTTACACAATAGGAACAAAAACCGAGACTAGAATAGGACGGGTTAATCCAGAAAAACTGGTATTGCCAAAACCATCCACATCAAAGGCATCAGCAGGGGGCTATAAGGTTTATCGCAATGGTGCAATGGTAAAGCAGCTAACTAGCTATGCTGTTAGCAGCTATCGCGACTCTCTTGTTCCCGATGGTGAGCACTCCTACTATGTAACGGCTTACTTCCCAGAAACAACTGGAGAGTCGTCTCCTTCCAACGCTGTAAGCGTAACCGTTGATAACTCCAAGCCTGAGATTGCTGCCAAAATTGGAAAATCCGTTTTTGAAAGTGGTATGAGCTACCGTTATCCCAACAATATACTTACCGATAGTCCCGATACGCTGGAAGTTTACCTGCACAATTTGGGTAGTGGCTCTGAGCTACTAATTGGCGATATTGCTTTTGATAATAGCGCATTCTCTGTTGTTTCTCCTGCATTTACTTCGATTGCTGCAGGTGACTCGGCTCTGCTTAAAGTGAGAATTGCCCCAACAACCGAAGGCGACATTATAGGCGTGCTAAGCATTAACACCAACGATAGTAATGAGAATCCCTTTACACTTAACATTAGTGCTGTTGCTGGACCTGTTAAGTGGACTTGGCTTATTTACCTTCTTGAGGATTTTACTGGCCTTGATGGCGAAAAGGATGTTAACGAGTGGGAGGTTAATGGCTCTATCCCCGGAAAGCTTAACTACCTTGTGCTATGGGATGCCCAGAACGATGCCTACGATGGCATATGGTACATTCAGAAAGATGAGTCTGGGGTTGTTAATCGTACCCTAGTTAGCAAAATGGTTTACGATGGATTTGGGGTTGATTTTGATATGAGTAACTGGAATACCCTAAATAGCGCATTGCTTTGGGTTGCCGATAACTATCCTGCCGAGAATTATGGTCTTACCATGTGGGATCATGGCTCTGGTATCTTTAAAAACGGTTCATCGGTTAATGACGACATTACCAAGAACTTCTGTAATGGAATGAAGCTTTGGGAGATGGAACGGGCTCTTAAAAACTTTAAGGCTAAGACTCAAAAGAAGTTTACCGTTATTGGTTTTGACGTTTGCTTGTTAGGGCAAATCGAAACAGCCTACCAAATGGCTCCGTATGCTGATTATGTTGTAGCATCGCCAATGACCGAACCTGGTGATGGTTGGGACTATGTAAACGCATTTAGTAGGCTAAATGGCAATGTAAATCTTCCTGCACAGGATTTGGTTAAGGATATTGTAAATACCTATTCTCAGTCATACTCACCTGGTGGTATAGAGTACTATACTCAATCTACCCAAGCGGCAACATCCACAAGTTTACTTATAGATAAAGTTGTACCTGCACTTAATACTCTGGCCGAGAATCTTTCTGGGTGGGCTTACTATTTCCGTCCTCAGATTCAACGGGCACGCGATGCTGCTTGGGCTGCACCCGGAAGCAACGGTGTAGTTGAAAATAATCCCGACCATAGAGATTTAATGGGTTTTGCTCGCAGGCTGGTGGCCGATGCTTCGTTACCTTACACCGTTAGGGTTGACGCTGCTAACCTAATTGATGCGCTTAATGAGGCTATTATACTTAACGCCAACTCTGGAACGGGTACATCTGGTTCAAACGGTCTTAAAATATTCATTCCAAAGGATATTAGCTCACAGGGAACGGCTCAGCAGTACTATACTAACCCTTCTCAGTACATAACCTTTAGCAATACTAAGTGGGATGAGTTTTTGTACATGTTCGATAAACCAACCATTGTTAACACTCCTGTTTACAATGCGCCAGAGTCGTTAGCCGCTCAAGTACAAAACGAGAACGATGTTAAGCTAACATGGGCTACACCTGCTATCTCCCTTTACGGTAACCCAATCCTTTTCGAAGATTTTGAGGATGCAGCATGGCCTCCTGCTGGTTGGGAGATTAAAGCAAGCACAAATCATAATGGTACTGATTTTACTGCTGCACCAGAAAAATCATGGCTATTGTGTAATAGCCTTACGTTTGGTACAGCAGCTAAGCCAGCACCACAGTATATCTATTCTGGCAGCTACTCTGCCGCTATTGGTTACGATTCTCCTGGCCTAAACTGGTTAATTTCTCCTGAAGTTGTTGTTGAGGCGGATTATAACCTATACTTTATGATGTGGTTTGCGTCTGATGATCAGTATGCAACTAAGTTCTCCGTTAAAGTTTGGGCCGATAACGCTTGGACTACTGTACGTGAGTGGGGACAGAGTGAGGAGCTGAACTTTTACAGCAACGAAATAATGATAGACCTAAGCGCTTATGTGGGCAAAGCCATTAAGATTGCTTTTGTTTATGAGTATAACGATGGTTACGAAATGGCTATTGACGATGTAAGAATAGCCAATGCTTCAATTGGTAAGGCTATTACACCGCTCTCCATCGAAAAACTTAGCCGTAAGCTGCCAAACCCAAGCCTAGCTGGCGCTGCTAAGCAAAACGTGTATGGTTCAATGGGTGTTGTTTCTGGGTATAAGGTTTACCGTAATGGTTCTCTTGTTAGCACCTTGGGTGCAACCGATGAGACTACCTGGGTTGATGAGGCTCTACCCAATGGTACTTACAGTTATCAAGTTGAGGCTACATACACAAACCCCGATGGAACTAGCGAAAAGAGCCAAGAGGCAACCGTAATAATATCTCAAACTGGTATTAACGATATTGATGAACTTGCGTTGGTAAGCATCTTCCCAATACCAAGTAATGGAGTTATAACAATTAAAGTAGAAACAGCCAAAGAGTTCTCTTACGAGATTATAAGTTCTGCTGGCTTAACCATCTGCTCTGGAAGGGGCACATCTTCTGTTCAGGTTGATGGATTGGGTTCTGGTTTTTATATCGTTAAAGTGT
>DHVO01000115.1:0-15530 GCA_002412705.1 Bacteroidales bacterium UBA5206
GGGTATTGTGAACAATAATGAAATTGAAGTATGATAATACTACTGTCTCCATCAAAATCGTTGAAAAAGAGCAAAAGTCCAGCGGGTGTTAATCCTACGCTGCCTGCATTTATTGATAAGTCTGCTGCGCTTGTTAAGGTGCTGCAAAAGTATTCGCCCGAGAACCTTATGGAACTTATGGGAGTAAGCCGTTCCATTGCTACGCTAAATGTTGAGCGGTTTGCCGTTTGGAGTAAGCAATTTACTGAGGAGAATAGCCACCCAGCCATACTTTTTTTCTCTGGCGATGTTTATTCTGGTCTAAAGGCATCGGATTTTACAGCAAGTGAACTAGGATACGCACAGGAACATATTAGAGTGCTTTCTGGTTTGTATGGACTACTGCGCCCATTAGACTTAATGCAGCCATACCGCTTGGAGATGGGAACTGATATTGGCCTAGGAAAGTCAAAAAACCTTTACCAGTATTGGGACGAGTCTGTGGTAACGGAACTAAATAGCACTCTGGATAAAACGGCCGATAGGGTTGTTGTTAACCTTGCCTCTCAGGAGTACTTTAAGGCGGTTAATACCGCTAAGCTTAATGGTCGTGTAGTGAATATCGAGTTCAGGGAGATGCGCCCCGATGGACTTAAAATCATAGCCATTTATGCCAAAAAGGCTAGAGGCTTAATGTCCAGGTTTGCCGTGAAAAATGGTGTTAAGGACGTTGAGCAGCTTAAGCACTTCGATCTTGAAGGGTATGCCTATAGTGAGAATAACTCAACTCCCGATAAGTGGGTGTTTGTTAGGTAGGCGTGGAATGTTGTGTTTGGTGTTTGGTGTTTAGTGTTTGGTATGGCATTCGTCTTAAATCTCACGTCTCACGTCTATTTTATTGTTACAGGTGACGAGTTACAGGTTACACTGGTGTTAGGCGATTAGTGTATCTTGATTCGTCTTAAGTCTCTCGTCTAACATCTCGCGTCTGTTTTATTGTTACAGGTGACGTGTTACGCTGGATAAGGGTGTTTAGTGTTTGGTGTTTTGTATTCGTCTAACATCTCACGTCTCACGTCTAGCGTCTGTTTTATAGTTACAGGTGACGCTAGAGGAGGGTATTTAGTCTTAAGTCTCACGTCTCACATCTAGCGTCTATTTTATCCTTTTGCGCATCCCTACTCAATCTGCAAAACAAGTCCTTTAAGGTATTCGCCTTCAGGATGGTAAATGTTTATTGGATGGTCGGCTGGTTGGGTTAGCTGGTGTATGATTTTAACCTGTCGCTTGGTTATTGCTGCACCAGAGAATACTGCATTTCTAAAATTCTCCTTGGTCACAACCTGCGAGCACGAGAATGTGAAGAGTAAACCGCCTGGTTTAATACGTTTTATGGCCGCTGCATTTAACCTTTTGTAGGCCTGTAGCGCATTGTGTAGCGCATTATTGTGCTTTGCAAAAGCAGGGGGGTCAAGTACTATGATGTCGAATGTTTCGGTGGTATTCTTGAAAAAGTCGAAAACATCGGAGCAGTGCGATTCATGCGGAGCATTGTCGCCAAAGTTTAACGCAACATTGGCATTGGTGAGTTCAATGGCTTTTGCGGAGCTATCAACGCTAACCACTCTTTTGGCACCTGCTTTAAGTGCTGCAACAGAAAATCCACCTGTGTAGCCAAATGTGTTAAGTACGGTCCTGTTCTTGCTATACTCGCCCAGTAGTTTGCGGTTTTCTCTCTGGTCAATAAAAAAGCCAGTTTTTTGCCCCTCTTCCCATGATACAAGGAATCGGTTTCCGTACTCGTAAAGTTCGTTGGATGAAAGGTTGCCTATAATATACTCGTCCTTTTTCTCCTCAATGGACTTAAACGGAAGTGTTCCTGAACTTTTGTCGTAAACATTCTTTATGGTACCATTCAGTGCGTTTACTATGGCTTTTGCAAGTGTTTCTCGAATAAGGTACATGCCTAGCGAGTGTGCCTGCATTACGGCTGTATCTCCATAAATATCTACAATTAGTCCAGGCATTCCGTCGCCCTCGCCGTGCACTAAGCGGAAAATGTTAGTTGTAGTATCGTTAGTTAGCCCAACGGTATTTCTTAGTCGGTATGCCGAAGCAACTTTTTGCTCCCAGAATTCAAGGTTAGGCTCAACGTTTTGGAAAGAGAATATCCTCACACTAATGGAGCCTGGTTGGCAATGGCCAAGACCCAAAAAGTTACCGTTGCTATCGGTAACCTCAACCACGTCGCCCTCTTCGGGGTTGCCCTCGGCCTTATCTATTGCTCCTGAGAAAATCCAAGGGTGAAACCTAAGAACAGACTGCTCTTTGCCTGGTTTAAGAATTATTTTGCTATAGGCCATTGTTGTGCGAGTGGTTTTGGTTTAGTTTATTCTGTAGTGCTATTAGTATTTGCTGGCAAATCCAGGCATCGGTTGCGGCATATTGCTGTTGTCCCTCCGTTAGCTCTGGTTGTTCCCAGTTGGATAGCTGTTGCGATTTTGATACTCTAAGTCCCAGTATAATGGCTGCCATTTTCCTAACACTAAGCGCTTCTATACCAAAGTCGCTCATGTGGTTTTGTAGGTCCACAAAGCCGCCGGGCTTAAAGTCGCTAATTTTACGCAGCGATTTAATGTCGTCGTGAATTGCTGCCCCAACTTTAATTATGTTTGGGCTCTCCAGCAACTTTTTCAGTGAGTTGGTGATACCCGTTTCTTGTAGTCGGACAAGAATTGCCGTTTCGTTATTGGCTAGCTGGAGTAGGGCAACGCTGTTTGTGTTACCCTTCTTAAAGGATGGTTTTGTTTCTGTATCGAAGCCAATAATGTGGTTGGTGTTAAACTGGGCGAGCTCATTATTTAGCTCATCAGCATTGCTAACAACCACAATTCGTCCTGCAAATGCGGCTTTGGGAAGTAAGGCTATTTGTTCGTTGCTTATATTTTCTGAGAACATTAGCTATAAATCGTTACGTAAGTCATTCTGTCTGCGAGTAATAAACCAGTCCTTGGTGTCGGCTTCAGATTGCTCATCGGTCTCCTCTTCCTCCGTCTCGTTAAGGTCGATTCCCGAGAATGCCAAATGGTGAAGGGCTCTTGTTGCATTTAGGGTGCGAATGCCCCAGTACTCCTCAAAGTTTAGACGGCACTCCCAAACGGCATCGTGCATAACATCCACATTGCCCTCAATGTAAAGCATGGTGAAATCTTTCAAATCCTGGTAAATATCGGCTAGGTATTCCGAGAGGCTGGCAGAGGAAGTTCCTTCGTCGGCCGCATTTGTGGGAGGATGCACTTCAAAAAAGTCGTCGTGCTTTTTTAGCAGGTTTAAGATTCGCTCCTTTACCTGGATATAATCCTCCTCGGTAACAAATTTTTCGTTACGTTCATCGTAAACAGGCTCTGTTTTGGGTAGGAGTGATGCTTTGTAGTACAGCAAGGGTAGTAGCTTTTGCATGGCGTGGACAAAGGTTTCGCGGGTATGTCCGGTTGGTGCTTCAACAAATGCGCAGTACTCTTTTGCTACGGTGGCAAACTCTACCACATTACGGCTGTAAACAAGGCTTTTTGTATCCATTTAGATTGTTTCAGATGAATTACTCAGAACATTTAAGCCTGCAAAGATAGCTATTTCCCCTATCCTAGAGAATAGGAATTGGTGATTAGTGATTGGTGTTTCGTGACTGGTGTTTAGTGTTTGGTGATTGGTGTTTTGTATTCGTCTAACATCTAACATCTCACGTCTAGCGTCTCACGTCTAGCGTCTCACGTTCCTTTCCTCCATTCAATCATCCCCTCGTTGTTGGTGGTAATTTTGCCATTATCATTTAACCACTTAATAACCTTTAGCGTTTTCTCTGGTTGTGCTTTTACCGAGTCAACAAGAGGTTCTAGTTCCAATGGTAGGCTACTAATTGCGGCTTTTATTTGCTCAAGTATCAGGTCGAACTCATACTTGCTCATGTCCAGTTCGTTGCGCGATGTGCACACATCACATTTGCCACATCGGTAGGCGTTTTGCTCCCCAAAGTACTCTAGAAGGGCTTGGCTTCGGCACTTGGTAGTGCTCTGGGCGTACTGGAGCATGGCCTCGGCACGACTAAGGTATCTGTTTTTTCTGTCGGTATAGTTCTCCTTGCTAATCCAAAGGCCTTTAGCATCGGTTCTCTCATCGTTGAAAATAATAAGCGGCGTTTTTTTTCTGGGTATGTAGTTAATTATACGCTGTTTGCTAAGCTTTTTAAGGTTTTCGTAAACCTTGTCGTGACTTAAACCAGAGGCCTTTGTAAGGAACTTCTCATCAATAACCACATAGTTGTTAAAAGGGCCAGGGTAGCTGCGTAGTATAACCTTTATGAACTTGTCCATTTCGGCATTGGCCACTTGGTACTTGTACAAATCTTGGCGTGAGACAAGAAAAATGAGCCTACTGGGATTGTCCAGCTCATCGGTTAGTTCCAAATAGCCTTCCATCTCCAAAAACTTAAGGCTACTGTATGCCTTTGATGCGTTTAGCTTATAGGCTGTAGCAAAATCCATAAGGTTAAAATCGAAAATTTCGCCCTTGCCTGCCCCAATGGGGATTTGGAGATATGAGCCCAGTGCGTTGTAAGTGCTCCTTATCTCCTCGGGCAGAGGAAAGGCTGTATCTATGCGCTTTGCAGCCTTTGAGTCGTCGGTTTTGTTGTAGAGCAGAATGGCGTACGACAGCTTTCCATCGCGACCACCACGCCCTGCCTCCTGAAAGTAAGCCTCTGGGGAATCGGGCAAGTCCATGTGTACCACAAAGCGAACATTAGGCTTGTCTATCCCCATTCCAAAAGCATTGGTAGCAACAATTATGCGGGTTCTATCCTTAATCCAGTCGTCTTGCTTGGCGTTTCGCATTTCGGTAGATAGGCCTGCATGGTAGTAATCGGCCTTTTCGCCTGCCTTTTGCAGAATCGTGGCAATCTCCTGAGTGTTTCGCCTGTTCCTTACATAAACAACGGCGCTGCCCGGAAGGCTTTTTACTATTTTAAGCAGATATTTCTGTTTATCGTCAACCTGTCGCACAAGGTATGTGAGGTTTTTGCGCTCAAAGCTCATTTTAAGAACCTTGCGGTTTTTAAAGCGCAGCTTGTCCATAATATCTTCAACAACCTCGGGTGTGGCGGTAGCAGTAACGGCAAGCACGGGTACCTCGGGAAGCTTGTCGCGCAGGTCGGCTAGCTTTATGTAGCTAGGCCTAAAATCGTATCCCCATTGCGAAATGCAGTGCGACTCATCAATGGCAATTAGGTTAACGTTTAGCCTAGGAAGCCAGTCCAGAAAAAGCGTAGTGGAAACCCTTTCTGGCGATAGGTAAAGGAACTTATACCCGCCGTTACAGCAGTTCTCTAGCATTATTTGAATCTCATGCTTGGTCAAGCCAGAGTGTATGGCTGCTGCTCTAATCCCTCTGCTTTTAAGGTTTTCTACCTGATCCTTCATAAGCGCGATGAGAGGAGATATAACAAGGCAAATTCCCTCCTTGGCTAGGGCAGGAACCTGAAATGTTATAGATTTTCCACCTCCAGTAGGCATAAGAGCTAGCACATCGTGACCATTGTACACGGTTTGCACTATTTCCTCCTGCAAGGGGCGGAAATGGGAGTATCCCCAGTACTTAAATAGTATCTCCTCAAACTTGTTCAATGCTAATTTGGGTTTAGTAGTTAGTTGTGCCGTAAGGTTCTACACCAATGGTTCTGATTTGCTGCAGAGCCGTTTCTGTTTGCTGAATGTAACCAATTGCGTTGAATTTTCTACCACTGCAAATCTATTCTGCAAATTTAGCTGTTTTTATGAAGCCCGAAATGCTTTCCCAATATGGCATTGAGTTGTGGGTAAACCATTTTTTTGTATCTTGGCGCATTTAAATTAGTTAACATACACACAATGTCGCTACATACTGATAAACTTGTTGGTGAGGGACTTACGTTTGATGACGTTCTGCTAGTCCCAGCATACTCAGAGGTTCTACCACGTAACGTGGACATTTCAACCCATTTTTCTCGCAACATAGTGCTTCGTGCACCTATTGTTTCTGCAGCAATGGACACCGTTACCGAATCGGCTCTAGCAATTGCTATTGCTCGTGAAGGCGGCATTGGTGTTATACACAAAAACATGTCCATAGAGGCGCAGGCTCGTCAGGTGCGTGAGGTGAAACGTGCTGAGAATGGTATGATCTACGATCCTGTAACCATTCATGCCAATGCCACCGTTGGCGATGCTCTTGGCCTAATGCGCGAGTTTCATATTGGAGGTATTCCTGTTGTTGACGATGCCAAAAAGCTTATTGGTATTGTAACCAACCGCGATCTTCGCTTTCAAGAGGACATGCGCCGTCCAATAAAAGAGGTTATGACCAGCGAGGGTATTATTACCACATCGCACACAACTAACCTTGAAAAGGCCACTGCAATTCTTCAACAGCACAAGATTGAGAAGCTGCCAGTTGTTGATGAGAACTTCAAACTAATTGGTTTGCTAACCTACAAGGATATAACCAAGGTTAAGGACAATCCAAACTCAAGTAAGGATGCACAGGGAAGGTTACGCGTAGCAGCCGGTGTTGGGGTTACCCACGATACCATGGAGCGTGTTGATGCCCTTGTTGAGGCAAAGGTTGACGCCATTATTATTGATACCGCCCATGGTCACTCTAGGGGTGTGGTTGATATGCTTAAAAAGGTAAAGGCTAAATATCCTAACCTTGATGTTATTGTTGGAAATATTGCTACTGCCGATGCTGCTCTTATGCTTGTTGAGGCGGGTGCCGATGCGGTTAAGGTGGGTATTGGCCCAGGTAGTATTTGCACAACCCGCGTAATTGCAGGTGTTGGTGTGCCTCAGCTAAATGCTGTTTACGATGTGGCCAAGGCTCTTAAAGGCACTGGTGTTCCCGTTATTGCCGATGGAGGTATCCGTTACTCGGGTGATATTGTAAAAGCACTTGCCGCTGGCGCCGATACCATTATGGCTGGCGGACTATTTGCTGGTGTAGAAGAGTCGCCTGGTGAAACAATTATTTACAACGGTCGAAAATTCAAGTCGTACCGTGGCATGGGATCGCTAGAAGCTATGCAGCAGGGCTCCAAGGATCGCTACTTCCAGGATGTGGAAGACGATATTAAGAAGCTAGTACCAGAGGGTATTGTTGCCCGCGTGCCATACAAAGGAACTCTATCGGAGGTATTCTACCAGCTTATTGGTGGTTTGCGCGCAGGTATGGGCTATTGTGGTGCACAAAATCTAGAAAAGCTCAAAGAGGCTAAGTTTATCCGCATAACAAATTCTGGTATTCAGGAGAGCCATCCTCATGATGTTTCTATTACCAGAGAAGCACCAAACTATAGCCGATAGTTCAACTATCGGCTTTGCCTTTTTTTACGATAAACGCTAACCTAAACTGCTTAACATGAAGATTTCCCGATTACTTTATACGCTTGTAGCGCTTGCTTTTACGGCTTTATGCGCTAATGCGCAGGATAGTTCATCCGATGTGCTACTTACCATTGGCAAACAAAAAGTAACCAGAGCAGAGTTTGAACGCATTTATAGCAAGAATAACCAAATAGCCTCGCAAAGCGATAAAAAGTCGGTTGGGGATTACCTAGACCTATTCATAAACTACAAGCTAAAGGTTATTGAGGCTCAGCAGCAAAAGCTGGACACTTCGGCATCGTTCAAGGAGGAGCTTAAAGGGTACAGAGCGCAGCTAGCACAGCCTTACATGTCGGATACCGAGATGAACGAGGCACTTGTTAAGGAGGCCTATGAGCGCCTTAAGAAAGAGGTTAGCGCAAGTCATATCCTTATTGCCATACCAGAGAACGCAACCAGTGCCGATACTCTTGCGCTATATAACAAGGCGTTAGCCATTCGTCAGCGTATTGTTGATGGAGAGACCTTTGAGGAGATTGCCCGCGCTACTAGCGACGATCCTTCGGTTAGGCGCAACAACGGGTACCTTGGCTACTTTACCGCGTTCCAAATGGTTTATCCTTTTGAATCGGCGGCATTTAACACCCCCAAGGGGCAGCTTTCCATGCCAGTGCGTACCAACTTTGGCTATCATCTTATAAAGGTTCACGATGTTAGACCTGCACAAGGGCAGGTGCGCGTAGCGCATATAATGGTTGCCGTTCCGCACGACGCACCTCAGGAGAAACAGACCGAGGCTCGTGCTAAAATTGATGCTATATATAAAAGCGTTCTTAACAACGAGGATTTTGCTGAGCTGGCAAAGGCCAATTCCGACGATCCTGGCTCTGCTCAGAATGGCGGTGAACTACCCTTGTTTGGAACAGGGCGCATGGTTCCTGAGTTTGAGGCAGCGGCTTTTGCTCTTAAGAATCCGGGCGAGGTTACTGCTCCCGTTAGAACCGCTTTTGGGTTCCATATCATTAAACTTATTGAACGTAAGTCTGTTGGGACACTTCAGGATATGATGCCCGAGATAAAATCGAAAATTGGTCGTGATGGACGCACCTCACGTTCAAAATCATCATTCATTAATAAGCTTAAGGCTGAGTACCAGTTTACTCAAGATACCCTTGCGCTGGAAATGGTGATAAGCTCCATTGACTCATCCTTTTACCAAGGTAAGTGGAGGGCTCCAATGGGGAACTACAGCAAGCCGCTTTACAGCTTTGCCAACAAGGTGTTTACCCAGCACGACTTTATGACCTTTCTTGAGGCCTCTTCGTCGCGACCCCCTAAGCGTCCAATAAGGGATCTTGTGTTTTATGCTTATAACGAGTGGGTAAACCGTACCATTCTTGCATATGAGGATGCTAACCTCGAGAAGAAGTATCCCGAGTTTGATGCTTTGGTAAAGGAGTATCACGATGGTATTTTACTATTTGATATTACCGACAGAGAGGTTTGGAGCAAAGCGATGACCGATACCGTTGGCCTAGAGCAGTTCTATGCCAACAATAGTAGCAAATACACTTGGGGTAAGCGCGTACACTATTTTGTTTACACTGCTTCGTCGCAGAAACTTGCCCAGAAGATATACACACAGATTGCCAAGCGTAAACAAAAGGGGGTTGAACCCAAGAGTATTGCCAGCAAGAACTCGAAAGGTGAGAATAGGGTAACCGTTGTTCACACATCGGGTAACACCGATGAGCCGTCCATTCAAGGCTATACCAATTGGGCAAACGGTATTTCTCCCATATCGCAAGTTGGCGATCAGTTTATCATAGTAGAAATAGAAAAAGAGACCTTTGGCGATACAATGCCTTTTGCCGATGCACGCGGTCAGGTTGTGGCCGATTACCAGCAATACTTGGAAACAGAATGGGTAAAAGGACTAAGAGCAAAGTATCCCGTTGTAATAAACCAAGAGGTGCTTAAGGCTCTTGAAAACAAGTTTTAATCTGAAACTAATGCCCTAATGAAAAAACTAAATAAGTATATTCTTCTGGCCTTTGTTTCGCTATTGCTTTCGGCTTGTAATGGGTCGCGTACCGATACCCAGGTTCCTTTGGCCAAGGTGTTCGATAAGTACTTATACCTGTCGGATGTTGAGGATATATTCCCAACAGGAATTTCCCCTTCCGATAGCATGCTTATTCTAAACGCCTATGTGGATCAGTGGGTACGTAGGCAGCTAATCCTTTACACGGCAGAGCGGAATTTGGACGATACGCAGAAGAATGTGGCTAAGCAGCTGGAGGACTACCGCTCATCGCTCCTAATTTTTAAGTATGAACAGGAGTTCGTGGCTCAGCGTATGGATACAGTGGTTAGCACCGAGGAGATAGACGCTTTTTATGCGGAAAATACAGATAATTTTACCCTAAGTGAGATTATTGTTAAAGCTCTTTACCTTAAAATCCCCAAGGGTAGCCCATACTTAGATAAAATACGCGCCGTTTATAAGTCCAGCAGCGATGCCGATGTTAAAACCCTTGAGGATTTAGCCTATCAGGTAGCCGATAAGTACGACTACTTTAACGATGAGTGGATTTCCTTTGCCCTGCTGCAAAAGAAATTACCATATGCCGTTGAGGGGTCCGTTGAGACTTACCTGCGTAGAAGCAGCTCCATAGAGATGGAGGATGGCGACTATGTTTACCTTGTACACATACGCAATGTGCTTTTTGCTGGCGATACATCGCCCCTAGAGTACGAGCGAAAAAATATTGAAAGCGTGCTGTTTAACCGACGCAAGCAGCGCTTAATTAATGAGCTCGAGAATAGAATATACAACGATGCTCGTAACCGTAACCAGTTCACTATTTTTTAGTTATTCAATACACCCTTACAATGATGAAATTAGTTCGCATTAAGATGTTCTTTCTGCTATCGCTTGCGATGGTTTTGTTTTACGGGAACTTATCAGCTCAAACCGTAATTGATCAGGTTGTTGCCGTTGTTGGCGACGAAATGATTATGCTTTCCGATATTGAGCAAGAGGCCATGCGCCAAAAGATGCAGGGATACACCTCCGAGGGCGATATTAAGTGCGAGATTCTTGAGCAGCTTATGATTCAGAAGCTGCTACTGGACCAAGCCAAAATAGATAGCTTAACTACCAATGAGATTGGTGTAGAACGCGAAGTGGAGCAGCGCTTACGCTACTTCCTTTCCCAAATGGGCAACGAGGCCGCTCTGGAGAAGTACTTTAACAAGGCGATGTACGAAATTCGTAGCGACCTTCGCGACATAATTCGTCAGCAGCAGCTTACCGAGCAAATGCGCTCTAAGATTGTTGAGAACGTAAAGGTTACCCCTTCGGAGATTTCTAAACTATTCAAAACCATTCCATCCGATAGCCTACCCATAATTCCAGAGCAGTACATGCTTAAGCAAATTATGATTAACCCTCCTGCTGCAACCGATGCTAAGTTCTTAGTTAAGGAGAAGCTCCTTGAGCTACGTCAGCGTATTCTTAATGGCGAGCGCTTCTCTACGCTAGCTGTAATCTACTCTGAGGATAGGGGTTCGGCTGCAAAGGGTGGTGAGCTAGGCTTCCGCTCGCGCGAGGAGCTGGTTAAGAGCTTTGCCGATGCAGCATTTAACCTTAAGGAAGGGCAGGTTAGCTCAATCGTTGAGTCGGAGTATGGTTTCCATATCATTCAGATGATTGAAAAGCGCGACAACCAAGTTAACGTGCGCCATATCCTAATGAAACCCACATACACAACGGAGATGACTGCTGCTGCACAGCAAAAATTGGATAGCATTGCCAATCTAATTAAGTTGGATAGCCTAACCTTTGAGGGAGCAGCCCTTCGTTTTTCCGAGGATAAGAAGACCCGCCTTAACGGTGGAATCATGGTGAACCCACAATCAGGTACCTCGCTATTCCAAAAGGATCAGCTGGCTCCTGCCGACTACTACGTTATAAAGGAGCTAAAGAAAGGGGAGATGAGCCGCCCATTCGAGTCGCGCGATGAGCACGCAAACGTGGTGTTTAAGCTGGTTAAGATTGAGGATATTATTCCATCGCATAAGGCAAGCCTTGAGCAGGATTACTCTATAATTCAAAACTTGGCAAAGCGCGAAAAGGAAAACGAAATCTTTATGAAGTGGCTTGAGAAAAAGAAGAAGCAAACCTTCATAAGAATTGACCCTTCGTTCCGTGGATGCAAGTTTAGCTCCGAAGGCTGGATAAAGTAGGTTTTACTCACAATCAAATAGGAGGGTAGCAAGTTGACCCGTAAATTTCACTTTGTATTTAGCCTTGTGCTTGCCCTTGTGGGTTTTTCCAACTTGGGACTGGCGCAGCAACGGCTAAAGGTTGATATTCTTAATGCCGAATCGGGCGAAAGCGGAAGGCGTAACGGCATTCCCATACAGCGTCTTATTGGCAATGTTCGCATATCGCACCGTGGCACTATTATTAACTGCGACAGCGTGCACATAATGAGGGATCAAAATATGTTTGATGCCTTTAGCCGCGTGATTATAACCGATGGCTCCACCAAGCTATACGGCGATGTGGTTTACTTTGATGGTACCACCAACATTGCAAAGATTAGGGGCAAGGAGGTTAAGTTAGTTAACGAGGATGTGGTGCTAACTACCCAGTTTCTGGACTATAATACCCGCACCGAGTCGGCTAAGTTCTTTAATGGTGGTCATGTGGTTAACAAGGATGCAACCCTAACTAGCGAGCGGGGGTACTACAATGCACCCAAAAAAGTTTACTCCTTTGCCAACGATGTTGTTTTTGAGGGTGATGAGTTTAGGGTTTTAACGGATTCGCTGGAGTACGTAGCCCCTAAGAATGTGGCATACTTCTTTGGGCCAACTAGAATCTACAATCAGGAGAACTTTATTTACTGTGAGCGGGGTTGGTACAACCGTGAGAAGGATCAGTCTAACTTTACCTACAACGCCTTTATAGATAACGGGAAGCAGCGCCTTTACGGTCAGGATATCTTTTACGATCGCCAAATTGGTTACGCTAAAATTCTGGAGCGGGTTGCTATTGTTGACTCGCTAAAGAACACGACCATTTTTGGTGGTGAAGCCAGCTACTGGGAAAAGACTGGCGATGCCGAAGTGGTGAAGAATCCGCTACTGGTACTTGCCGAAACGGGTAAGCCCGATTCCCTATTCCTTAGAGCCGATAAGTTTATTATCAAGACCCTTGACAACGATAGAGAGAATCGCCAACCCGCCGATTCCGTTTACCGTAAGCTAAAAGCACTGGGTAATGTTAGGTTTTTCCGTGCCGATTTGCAGGGTGTTTGCGATTCCCTTGTGTTTGATACCCGCGACTCCTTGCTGCATATGTACGTTGAGCCTATTCTTTGGAATATGGGCAACCAGCTTACCGCCGACTTAATAAAGGCAAAAATGCTTAACCAGCAAATGGACAGGATGTTTTTTGAGGGTAATGCCTTTGCTGTTTCACAGGAGGATACAGTGCACTTCAACCAGATTAAGGGGAAGAACATGACTGGTATATTCTCTAAGGGAAAACTATCGAGACTTGATGTGCTGGGCAATGGCCAGTCTGTTTACTATGTTCGCGATGAGGGCGAGCTCTCCATTGTGAACCGTTCCGAGAGCTCAAGCATCAGAATATCGCTAAAGGATAGCAAGGTGAGCCGCATTGTTTACCTTGAGAAGCCTGTTTCTAATATGTTCCCAGTTGATAAGGCTCCTGAGGAGGAGATAACCCTTAAGGGCTTTAAGTGGCTAAATGATAAGAGGCCTAAGAGCAAAATGGATGTTATACCCACAGGAACCGATTTTAGTATTGCAAAGCGTTCTAAATTCACTGTTGAAACATCTAAAAAGAAGTAGTGCAGTTGCTAATTATCCTTAATATATAAGCATTTCTGTAAGGTGTAAGAATAGGAATCATGCAAAATAGGAAGAGGCTGTCTAAAAAGGCAGTCTCTTTTTTTATGCTACTAAATTTGGTATGGGTTCATTCCTCTTGCAAAATAAAAAGCCTCGAGCAGAGAATGCCCGAGGCTTTTATTTGTATATATGTTTGGTGTTTAAAACATGTTAAATAGGACAAAGATGTAGTGTGCAGCAACTCCAGCGGCTAATCCCCCAATGGTATGAGAGAGTAATGCTTTTGAGGTAAGATTACGGAACTTAAGCGAGTCGAGCATCGCTGTATGTGTGCTTAAAAAACCGCTCCAACACATTCCCATTGCAGTAAAAACAGCAATTTCATTACCTGTAATTAGACCTTCGGTTGTGAATACCTTTACTAGCGATAGCGCAGCACCAACAGCACCTAGTGATGTAATAGGGAAGGCAATTAGCTCAGGGCTTTGGAATCCAAACAGGAAGGAGAAAAGCCAGTCGAACCATCCAGCAATGGTTGGCAGTACAGGAACTCCCTCGTAAGCCAATCCTTGATATCCAACAGCTGCATCCTTTGGTCCAAAGGTTAGGATCATAACCATGGTGCTAATAATAAGCACACCAGGAATAATGGCTAACCCCAGCTCAACACCCGATTTTCCCCCATCAAGAATGGAGTTAAGGAAACGCATAAACACTCCACCCTTCGATTTAAAGCGGATTTTTTCGGCATCACCCTCGTGCTCATCCTCAGTCTCCTCTGGAAGCAATGGCTTAATGAACTTTTGCATTAGTCGGGTTGAAACAATAGCCCCAATAACCGCTCCGGCTAGACCAATCATGGCAGGGCCAAAATGGCCTAGACCCGACATAAAGGTTAGCACAATAAGCCCCATGCCAAAGGCCGTTCCAAAGTTGGTTAGCGATATAAGCTCATACTTCTTAAAGTAGCGGCTAAAGTTACGGTCGTTTGCTAAACCAATAACCGCAGGATTGTCGGAGAAAAAGGTCATAAGCGCTGCAAGCGATGCCACACCAGGTAGGTTGAATAGCGGACGCATAAGCGGAGCCAAAAGAACCTCGAGCAAACGTACTACTCCAAACTCAATGAGCAGGCGCCCAAATGCTCCCGAAAGTACGGTAATACCCATAATAAAGAACACGGTGTTCATTAGCAAATCCCATGCAGTGTTCATTATGGTATTTAACAAGTTGGCTGTTCCCATGCGGGAGCCAAGAAGCCCGAAGAAGCCAAAAAAGATGAGAAGGAATATACCAGCCTCAATTCGGCGAAGTTCCAAGAACCGCAGTTTCTTGAAAATTTTGTTTAACATGTATGGTTTTATTAGGTTCGTAGTTGGCCGCAAAAGTATAAATGGATACAATTCGATGTACTGACTTTTGTCGTCTTTTATTTGGTTTTACAACATTTTTTTGAGCCACTTGCGTAAGCCATTTCTGCCTCTTTTTGCATAAACGTTGCAACGGTATAAGTTGTTTACCTGTTACTTACTGTTATTTCCTGAAAATCCTGCTAAAAATGGAGCGCTTGGGCTTTTTAAGGCGTGTGGTTATATCAGGGCATTTGGGCTCTTTCCTCTTTTTCTGCTTAACGTTTTTGCGTGGTTGCTGTTGCTCAAATCTAGGGTCGGGAGTTAGGTGCTCAATTGGGGGGTAGTATTGCTGTGGCGGAGCGATTTCCGTTACCTGTGGTGCCTCTGTATTGCCTGTGTTATTTGGAATACTTGCTGGTGTGGCAGGCTTAGGGGTATAGGTTATTTCAATCCCATGAAACAATTGCTCGGCTTCTGAGCCATTCTTTGCGCTGGTTTGCAGAGTTAGCCCCCATGTAATGGTATTGCTATTTAATGTTGAATCGATGCTGAAAAGCGCTTGTAATCTATTACTTAACAGCGTGTGGTAGTTGGTAATCCAGTCCTTTTTGTTTATTGGGTATTTGGTAAAAACAATGTTAACGTGGGTAACCATTGCTCCTGTTGCTAGTATGTCCGTAAGCGAATCTGCATTATGCAGCTGGTGCTGAGCATAGCCATTGGGGAAGCGAATGCTGTTATGAGTTGTGTCGGCAATAAATAGGGGGATTTCCTGCGTGGTAAACAGGGAGTCTAGAGTAGCAGCGTGCTCAATGGGCTGTGTTAGCACTTGCTTGCTAAACTTTACGGTTTGTTGTGCGCTAACCCCAAGGTAATGCGCTATCAGTAAAAGGGTAAT
>DHVO01000115.1:15637-18217 GCA_002412705.1 Bacteroidales bacterium UBA5206
GCTAGCTGCTGCGATGTGGCCGATAGCTCCTCCGATGTTGAAGCATTCTGTTGTGCCACTTGGTCGAACTGGGTCATGCTCTTGGTTACCTCTTCCGAGCCCTGAGCCAGCTCCTTAATGGCGTAGCTTATTTCCTGAATTAGCTGGGATGTTTTCTGGATATCGGGAACCAGCTTGTTTAGCATGTCAGCCGTTTTTTCTGATACGTCGGTGCTCTGGTGCGAGAGGGTATTAATCTCGCCAGCAGCAATCTGGCTGCGTTCGGCTAGCTTCTTTACCTCTTGGGCCACTGCCGCAAAGCCTTTACCCTGTTCGCCGGCTCTTGCTGCTTCAATGGCTGCATTTATGGCTAAGAGGTTGGTCTGTCGGGCAATATCTTCAATGATGGTAATCTTTTCGGCAATGTTTTTCATTACAACAACTGCCCTAGCAACGGTTTCGCCGCTTATTTTGGCATCGTCGGCAGCTTTTATGGATGTTTTCTCGGTAACTAGTGCATTTTCGGCGGAGCGCCCAATGTTAGACTCCATTTGCTCCATGGCAGCGGCAACCTCCTCGGCGCTCGATGCCTGTTCCGATGCGCCCTGGGCAACCTGCTCAACCGCAGAGTTTAGCTGGTTGCTGTTGCTAGCTACTAGGTGTGCCGATTCCTTTACCTGATTAACAATCTCCTTAAGCTTGTCAACCATGGTTTGTAGCGTTTTGTTAAGCATTCCAACCTCGTCGGAGAACTCGTCGTTAATGCTAACCGTTAGGTTGCCAGAGGCAACCTCGTTGGCCGTTTCAATGGCCTTGTTAAGAGGAGAAGTGATGCTTCGGCGAATGGCCAAGCTAAGCGGAATAATAACAATGGCTAGTGTTAGCGCAATGGCTATAATAAGCGTAAGCACAAGCTTGCGGGTCATATCTGCCACCGTGTTCTTAATCTCGGTTTTAGCATCCTCAATATTATCTATGTAAACACCAGTTCCAATCCAAATATCGGTACCAGGAATCATTTGGGCATAGCCCAACTTGGGCTGATCGCCTTTTCCCGGTTTAGGGAAAACGTACTCCACAAAACCACCGCCCTCCTTGGCACGGGCGGCCAGCTCCCTAACGTAGTATATGCCGTTAACATCGGTGGAGCCGCTAAGATCAGTTCCCTGCACCTCCTTTTTTATGGGAAGGGCAATGTTAACGGTTCCTTGGTAAACAAAGTAGTAGCCCGATGCATCCTCCTCAAAGCGGATTTGGTCAACCGCCTTACGAATTACCTCGTACTGCTCCTCGGTGGTCATCTCCTTTTTTAGCATGGTGCTAATAATTAGCGATGCCGTGTTTGTGCCCACTTTAACCTTGTTTTTCTGGTCTTCGAGCATAATGGCTTGCGTTTGCTCAATGCTAAAGTCGCGAATGCGCGCTAGCCCCATCCAGAACGCGCCAATAACACCTGCAATGGAGATTACCAATAGAATAATAAGAAACGCAATTCTATTACTGATCTTAAATCTTCGTAGCATAGTTTTACGGTTTAGGTTTACTGCAATTTAGGCAATAGAATAGTAATATCCCATAGTGGGTTTGGTGATATTTGTTAATGGTATTTAATGCCCACTTAATTTTTTGGGGATTAAACAGTATTTGCTGCGGAATGCATAGGGGAGATGCCCTATAACAGAATGGCCCTATTTGCTATGCTAGGAGTTATATGGAACTGGGGTAAAGTATGTAACTGTTTGGACGAGTAATGCTAATGTTACTGGTTTAAGCTTGGGAGTATTCCGACTCAGGCTTTGCCTGAGCCGAAAGGGTGTTTGCCGTTTCCTATTTATCCTTAACGTATTCCAGTATGTCACCTGGCTGACATTCCAATGCATTGCAAATTGCTTCTAAGGTGCTAAACCTTATTGCCTTTGCCTTTCCTGTTTTTAGTATGGAGAGGTTGGATAAGGTTAGCCCAACTTTATCGGAAAGTTCGTTTAGCGACATTTTTCGTTTTGCCATTACAACATCTAAGTTTACTACAATTGCCATAGCCTAAACTGTTAAGTCGTTTTCGTTTTGAATTTCTACTCCTTTTCTAAAAATAGTAGCAATAATGTAAATTACCGCTCCCATTAGAATAAACGCCTGGCTGTCTGCCCAAAACTGTTGTAAGCTGTCGGTAGCAAAACCCCGATGCATTAGCTCCTGTGTAAACCGTTGGGCAATGTAGCTTAGCAGTCCTACCGACAACGTAATGTAGCTAATTTGGGTAATGTATTTGGAAACAAACGTTGTAAACGGTTCTGATAAATCCATTCTAAGCATCAGCATAATTACTATGTAAAAAAGGTATGCCTTAAGAATAGCAATGGATAGAATAAGGCTGTAGGTACAGTAGAATGTCCATTTGCTAGCTTCGTACATTTGGGCTAGGTTCAACTTCTGATAAAGATTTTGTAAGACCTCAGGCTTGTATAGGCTGAAAAAGAAGTTTACTATTAAGGCTCCCGCTTCAATACACAGACCTACAAAGATGATCCAAGCCACAACATGTAAGCCTTTAAATATAAGGTTGGTCGTTTTTCTCATCGCCGATTAGTTTATGTTATGCTG
>DHVO01000051.1 GCA_002412705.1 Bacteroidales bacterium UBA5206
TGGATAACTCGCAAATTAGGGGTTGTAATTTATTGGTATAAGCCAAATAGAAGCCTAGCAAAGTTTTCCCTACTTCCACAATGCTACACCCACTGTTAATCCTACTCTTATAGTCAGGCTGATTGCTTGTGCTTTCCTGTGGGCAATTTAGCGTTGGCCGTAACCCACGATTATTGAAGTTACTCCACTTCGTGGCTAAATCTTAGCTGATGTTTAAAGCCTGAAAGGTTTTAATATCAATAACCCTCGGTAAAACCGGGGGCTAGCAAGTAGGTATAAATGTGGCCCGAAGTGGGTCTACATTTTTGCAACTAGACAATCAATTAAGAACTTACAGTGGTTTCAATACAAATTTATTGTCATAAAAAAACCTCGAACAGCAATCTGTCCGAGGTTTTTGGGATTTTACAGGTTCAACTATTTAATCCCTAGTTTTTTTGCTATACCCTTTGGAAGGGCATCCTTATGAATTAGAATGGCAATGGTTTTCAATCTTACGTAGCTATCCGACATGTAAAGGTATCCATCGTATATGTGATCCTCTGTTCCCCAGCTATTTTTGGTTTTAAAGTACTTGGTTCCGTTCTGATCCTTAGCCATGCCTGTTAGGTGCATTAGGTGGTCGTCGGTCGATAAGTAGTTATCAAACGTTTCCTGGCGCATCTCCTGTGTTACGGCAATTTCGGGTACAGGGTTGGTAAAGCTGTACATCTGCTTTGCTCTCTCCTCTGCTGTTAGCTCAGTCCATTTCGATTTTTCTGAGTCGGCCATCTCTTCAACTTTTGATGCTGGCATTATGGCAACTCCTTTATTGTGTTTAAATCCCTTTTCGCTAACATCACCATCCCAACATACAGTGTAACCATTATTTAGTGCATGCTCCATAACCTGCATAAGCTCATCAATTGGGAGATTATAGTATTGAGCATGGCTCCAGTTATCGGGAATCTCAAGAACAAACTGGCTGTAGAATGGGTGGTGGCTGTAGGAGGTTAGTTCAATGTAATCGCCAGTGTTAAAGCCCGATTTTTGCACAAATTCCTTTGGGGTAATAGATGCACCAAGCGCGTTAAACTTCTCTGGAGCAACACCAAAGTAAGAGTCTAGTATGCCATTTACAGCAGGATACCATGCGGTGCTAAGCTTGCGATTGGGGTTTTTAACAACTGCTTCAAGTGTCGATTTAAGAATGGCCTCTAGCTCGCTATGTATATGCTGCTCGCTGCCGTAGTTTTTTCCAGAGAAGCTCTCCTCGGTAACCATTCCGTGCTCGTTAATTACGTTTAGCACATCGTGAGCCTGACCACCTTGACCAAAGTTGTTAGCTCCCTGGAAGCGAACATAGCGCTTGGCCTTGTTTGCATAGGCATGCCTTGCAAAGTACATTTCCGATAGGTCAACCTCTGGTTTACCCATCCGGAGCAGCTCAGCCTCAATAAACGATGTGGTTGCATAGCTCCAGCATGTACCTGTGCTTTGCTGATCCTTAACAGGAGTTACTTTAATATCATTAATAGAGGTAAACTTAAATCCCTCTGGTGCATCCTGTGCAAGGGCTAAGCCTACAAAGAGCGATAGGGATAGTACAGCTAATATCTTTTTCATGGGTATAACAATTAGGGTATGTAAACAGATGTTGTAAAAGTAAAAAGAACAAACTAGAAAATTGGATGCACTTGCCTGTAAATAGCTTAATGGGCCATATAAATTGATGAGAGTATTGATGCACGCACTCTAGTTTACAGCTCAATAGTGATATCAAACTAACGTTTATTTAAAAATATTTGCTATAGTTTTTTATTTTGCAGTAATTTACTTTTCTATTTGTGGCGAATTTCGATGCTAAGAGCAAAACTATATTTAGCTATTCTGGCTTATGTTTTTTTTGTTAAAAGGTTTTTAAACAAACCTTTGCGTCGTGTTATTGCCGTTATTCAGCATAAGTTTAGGCACATTTCATTACTTCTCACATCTCTTTTTAGGAATAGCAATTTGCCTGTATTCTCTGCTATTCGAACCAACACACATGTTACAAGTTTAGGATTGCAAAACGGTTCGTTGGTGCAGAGCCTTCGCATTTGATATAGCATTTCCCTGCCTTTTTCTGTAACTCCCTTCATGTTTTTATAATCAAATTGAACGTTTGTTTTAAATATTTGTTTGTGAACCTAAAGTTTTAAACCAAAACTAACACGTATGAATAAATTTTTGAGATCGTTAGTACTTGTGGCTTTAGTAAGCCCCTCGGTAGCGTTTGCAGGTGGTATTGTAACCAATGCTAACCAGAGTGCTGCTTATATTAGAATGTTAGCCCGCGATGCATCAACAAGTATCGATGCTGTTTATTTTAATCCAGCAGGTGTTACTAAGCTTAACAACGGCTTTCATATATCAATTACTAATCAGTCCGTATTCCAAAAGAAAACCATTGAGAATAAATACCCATTTTTAAACGAGGCTAAGTATGTGGGCGATGTTGCTGCACCGCTATTCCCTAGTATCCATGCTGTTTATAAAAAGGATAAATGGGCTTTAGGTTTTAGCTTCCATCCAAATGGAGGCGGTGGCACGGCTCAGTACGATACTGGATTGCCCTCTTTCGAAACCCAAATTTCTACAATCCCTACCATGCTTACCATGCAGGGGATTAATACTACAACCTACTCTGCCGATATTGCCTTTGATGGAAACTCCGTATTCTGGGGAACACAGCTAAATGCATCGTACGCTATTAACGACATGATTTCAATTGCTGCTGGTGTGCGCATGATTTATGCGGTGAATAACTATAATGGGCACATTAAAAGCATCATGATAAATCCTATCCATCCGTTAAACACCAACGGAATGGGGAGCATGATTCTTGCTAATACGTTTTTCTCAAATATAGCCACCAGTGCAACTGGTGCCGCTACTCAGCTAGATCCTTTGGTAACAGGTGGTGGTGGTGGGTTAACCCTTGACCAAGCTGTAGCCATGAATTACCTAACCCAGACACAGGCAAACCAACTTAGTGCTGGTCTTGGTGCTAACTATAATGCGGCAATGACCATTACTCAAATCCAAGGCGCATACCAGTTAACAGCAACTACAGCACAGGCTAACGCTAATAATACTGCCGATAAAAAGGTTGATGCTAAGCAAACGGGTATGGGCTGGACTCCAATTATTGGCGCAAACCTAACCTTTGGCGAGAAGCTTAATATTGGCTTACGCTACGAGTTTAAAACTAAGCTCGAGATGGAGAACGATACAAAAACCGACAACACAGGTATGTTCCCTGATGGCGCAACGTTTAACAACGATATTCCTGCAATTCTATCGGTAGGTATTAACTATAGAATACTTCCTGAACTAAGGGCATCGTTGGGATGGCACCACTACTTTGATAAAAATGCGAACTGGGAAGGTAAAGAGGAGTTTATTTCCGACAACCTTTATGAATTGGCACTTGGATTAGAGTACGATATTAATGAGAAGCTGCTAATTAGCGCAGGGGTACTTCGCACACAAACAGGTGTAGGACAGGGCTACCAAACAGACCTAAGTCACTCTCTAACATCAACATCAGTTGGTTTTGGTGGAGGAATTCGCTTAACCGAAAAATCTATGCTTAACCTTGGGTTCCTTTATAGCCAGTACACTTCGGGAAGCAAGGAGATAGATTACTCTAGCTTAGGCATGGGATCTTACAAGGAGACCTACAATAGAACCAATCTTGTATTTGCTATTGGTTTTGATTATAGCTTCTAAGTCCAACCAATTTTATATATTGCAGGGCAGCAGGATATATCCTACTGCCCTGTAGTTTTATAAATTGCGCTATTCTTAACAGTCGTGTACTTGTTTTAATAGGTAGCACCAAAATTAGATTGCTTAATGAAACGTATTTTACTAGCCACGCTCCTGCTATTAGCAATTGTTGGCCAAACCTGGGGACAACAACTTGTTGAAAAACCCGCAGTTGTAGAGCAGAGCCATAAGGATATGGTAATTGAGTCCATAACTTTTTACTCCGATTCAACCGTTTTTGTTGTGAGCATTGAGAATAAGCTACCTGTGGGTGGCTGGTTTTGTATAGATCAGAACACTTACCTTGAGGTTCCTGAGAAATCGGCTAGGTATAAGGTGCGTAAGCAGAAAGGAGCGCCAACCTGTCCCACAACTTATGGGTTTAAAAAGGTTGGAGAGGTATTACGTTTCACTCTGGTGTTCAATGCGGTTAGCCCATCTACTAGAACGTTAAATCTGGTTGAAAACTGCGATAAAGCCTGCTTTTACTTCAAGGGTATTATACTTGATACCAAGCTTAATGCCGATATAAAACTATATGAAGAGGGTGTTAAGCTATATGCTGACGATAAGATTGATGAGGCAATAGATTGCTTTTCTCGCATAGTGGAGGTTATTCCATCAAATCCAATACATGTTTACGGCTATTCATACTATAACCTAATTCACATTTATGCCGATAGAAAGGATAGCCAGTCGGCAATGTTTTGGTTTGATCAGCTAAAGAAATCGGGATTGCCAGACAAGCAGTATTTTATTGATGCCGTAAATCGAGATAGGTTACTGGAGCAGTAGCCTTACTGCTGCTTTATCTCAACATAGGTGAAGGGAACACGCGCCATATCCGATAGCTCTTCGCCAGCTTCACGAAGCTCTTCGTCGTCTTCGTCAAAGTACCAATATATTTTAAGAGGTACGCCTGCGCGCTGGAATTCGCTTAGCTCAATTACAATATCGTATATAAATTTTGCCGAAGATGAGTTAAAGTAAATGAATTTAAACTTGAAGGTAACGGGTTCTGAATGCTGCTTTAGGTTTACCTGTTCAACAGTGGCCTTTCTATAGTTTTCGAGCCAGCTAATAATTGGGTAGTAAAAATCGCGAACATTCTCTGGACGAGAATATCCTCCAATTTCTAGTAAATTCCTGTTGGGTTCAAACGAAACCTTAGGTGATATATTTGTTCCTTCAATTATTAGGTCTTCCATTACAGCACAAGTGTTTTCCTTTTCTAAAAAGAACCGTATTGTAGGAGAGTAGCCAGAGTGTAATAGGCTAGCTCTTGTATGAGATAAAGTTGAATGGGTAGCCAATCATATCCGACATCTCTTCGCCCGATTCTTGAATTTCGTCGTCACCCTCCTCGTAGTACCAGTTAATATCAACCTTATTTCCTTTTGAGTGAAACTTCATAAACTCCAGAAGTATATCCAGTAGAAACTTACTAGATGCTGAGTTAAAGTAGGTCATTTTAAGGTTAATAGTAAGTAGGCTCTTCTTATAATCGGTATTTACGCTAAGCAAATTGTCGTTAAACTCTTCAAGCCACTTAAGAATGGGCTTATAAAAGCCAATTACATTCTCGGGACGTGAGAATCCAGTAATCTCAAAAACGCTATTGTTCGGGTCAAATAAGATGCTAGGGGTAAATTCCGTGGGTTCTATAATTAGAGGTTCCATAGCTACATTATTTGTTGTTGTTATGGCTAATGGTAACTTTTATTGTAAAGTAGGAGTGGGTATCGCTCAGCTTTTTAAAGGCGTAACTTATCTTATTCTCCGACACCTTTGCGATGTTTATTATACCCAAACCTGCACCACCTTTTGGGGAAACGTTTCCGCTTAAAATGGTTGATTTGTAGAGATCCTTTAATCCGTTCTTGTCGAGCGAGTTTAC
>DHVO01000159.1 GCA_002412705.1 Bacteroidales bacterium UBA5206
GCAGGAACTCACTATATATGGCTTAATGCAGGAGAAACCTCAATTATTACTCCTTACCAGGCTAATGCAGGCTATCTTTACCAAACTACATACAGCAAGACTCTTAGGTTAGCTGGCTCCCTAGTTGAGGTTGATACAGTAGATCCCAATAGTAGCGGTGGCGATATTGCAATTATTACGCATGACGATTTGGTGCAATCAAATTATTCAGGTAATCCAGACTACGTGGTAGACCAACTGGTTCCAATAGACCATATTGGAACCGATTATGTTGTGATACAAGGTATAAATTATAGCGCAACTGAATATGAGGATGCAATTTTTGTTGTGGGAACACAAGCTGGTACCAACTTTACAGTAAAATTTGGTCCTGGTGGTACTACTGCTTCCTATTCTGTTGGGGAAGGTGGCTCAGTTGCTATTCCTATGGATAGCGGAACCAAGAGGGTTGCCACAATAAAATCTGATAAGCCTGTATATACTTTTCATATGTCTGGCGCTGGCAGACAAAAGGCTGGGGCGCTTATTCCAACTATTTCTAACTGTACAGGTTCTAGCCGTGTGGCGTTTAATAGAACAAAGGGTGGTACATACAAATTCTACCTAAATATTCTTGTTTGGCATACTGCTGTAGGAAAATTCAAACTATATAAAAAGAATACCATAACTGGTTTGCTTGAAGATGTTACTGCAACTTTACCTGCTCTTAACAATGTAGCCGGATTTTCGGCACTTCCAGAAACCGGTGTTCCTTATGACAACTGGCGTTACGCTAGAATTGATGCTAGTGCACTTGCGACAAATGAGGCTTACCTTATAGTTAATGACGATAATGTGTTCCATTTAGGTGTGCTTAACGGTGAGACAGGTAACGATGCTTTTTATGGCTACTTTTCAAACTTTAATCAGTTTGAGCCAACCGCGGTTGTTGGACCCTATGTAAGCCCATCTATTAAAATTTGTTACGGAGAGAGCACTCAGTTGGAAGCTGGTGGTGGAACTAAGTATAGCTGGGCTCCTACCACATTCCTCGATAATCCAAATATTGCCACCCCAAATGTTGTATTTCCAACTGCCACAACAAAGTACACTGTAACTGTTAAGGGGGCATGTAATCTTGAGGGAACTGCAGATGTTACTGTAAATGTTTCTCAACCACTAAATCCGGAATTTATTGCCGATACGCTGTACGGTTGCGGTGCAACAACAATTAATTTTGAGGCATTAAATACAGGCGATGCGTACTGGATGAACTGGTACGTTAAAAAAGAGGGTGAGCCCGATCCTGGGACTAAGTTTCATCAGAGCGATTTAACCATTGCTCCTCTTCCTGTGAACTCTCATAAAGCAGCATACAATTTCACAAACACTACTTCGGCCCCAATAACATATATTGTTAACCTAGAGGTGCTTTCCAATAGCTGTACTAAGGTTGTTAGTAAGAGCATTATTATTTATCCTGCAGTATCGGTTGCGCCTACAGTATCAATTCCCGATGCTAGTGGATGCCAACCCCTTACAGTTAACTTTCAGGCAAACCCAGTGGGCAACTATGGAACGGCCTACTTTAACTGGGAGTTTGGCGATGGTGGTTCTTCTGCTGTAACCGATCCTACTCATATCTACAAGAACCTTAGCGATGTGTCAAAAACCTTTTGGGCTAAGGTTAAACTAACAGACCAGTGGAACTTCTGTTCCGATAAGGATTCTGTGCAAGTAGTTGTACAGCCATATGTTAAGGCCAGTTTTGTTATAGACCAGGTAGAGGGGTGCTCTTCATTTGCAATCTCGGTTGTTAACGATAGTAAAGGGGGGATTACTTCCTACAAGTGGGACAAGGATGGCAACTTGGCAACTGGTATAAACGGCTTTGAGAGTACCGATGGTGGTAACTGGAGCAATACCTATACAAACGATAATGTTCCCACTAATACACCCGATCAAATTACAATCCGGTTGCGAGTACAGAATAGCAATGGTTGTATTGATGATACAATGCGTACTATAACCGTTAACCCTAGAGCCACGGCTGCTATATCGCGTACTTTCCTTACTGATGAGAAGTGCTCGCCCCTTGATGTGAGGTTTGATGCAACCACAACTAATGCAGATACTTACCATTGGATGATAGATGGGAATGCGGTTGATAATGTAACCTCTACCACTTATACTTTCGAGAATTACACTGCTGCCCCTGTTAATAAAACTGTAACTTTTACTGCTAATAATCAATGGGGGTGTGCAGCTAATCCTGCACCGCTAGTTATTCCTGTTCAGCCATATGTTAATGCCTCTATTGCCCTGAGCGTAGAGGAGGGGTGCTCTCCTTTAAACGTTGAGTTTACCAATGCATCGTCGGCTGGTGCCACCGTTTTTCAATGGAATATTGGTGGTGTAACATATACTACAAAAGATGTTGCACCGCAAACCTACACATACCCTGCAGCTAGTAATAATACGTTTGTGCAGCATAGTATTCCTGTAACGCTAACTGCTCAGAATACTGCAGGTTGTACCGACACAGAGGCTAGAACTATTAAAGTAAACCCACGTGCCACAGCAAGTTTTGTTTACGATGTTGGAGCAAATGCAAATCTTTGTTCTCCTGTTGATGTGAACTTTGATGGTACCTATGTTAATGCGGAAACCTACCAATGGCAGTTTGGCGATTTGGGAGCCTCAGTTGTGGAAGATCCTTTATTTCAGTTAACCAATACCACTGCAGCAGTTAAGCCAGTAAATGTGGTTCTTACTGCAACAAATAGATTTGGATGCGCCGCTACTCCTTTTTCGCAGAGTTTTGACGTACAGCCAGAGATAAAAGCTCAGTTTAGCTTGAGTAACGCAACTGGATGTGCTCCTTTTACCTTTGATGTTGACGCTCCTCCAACCTCGGGTACTTACTCCTGGAATATTGAACGGGGTACTAATGCATTTTTTACTGGCACGGGGAATTCCCACTCCATAGATGTAACTGAAAATAAAACGGGCAATACCGAGTCGTACTTTATTACCCTTACCGCAAGTAACGGTACCTGTACCGATGTGTCTGCAAAAAAAATTGTGCTTGCCTACCCCGAGGTTGAGGCAAAGTGGAGCTTGCCCGATGCTATTCCATCTGGCTGTAGTCCTTATACTCTTACAGGCACAAACCAATCTACCCTTTACAATAAAGCAACGGTGCTTACCAATGTGCTTTGGGAAATAACCGATGGAGCAACCTACAACACCAGCGCAATAACACAGGGTGTTACAAGAAATTTGGTTAACGACGGATACCAGTCGCCTAAACCATATACTGTAACGCTAACAGCAACAAGTGCCGATGGGTGTGTGGCAACTAAAACATCAACATTTAATGTGAATCCACCTGTAGTGGCAGCGTTTAATGCAGAGGTGATTGATGAGTGTACGCCGCTTCAAATCCGTTTTACCGATGCTAGTAATGTGGAAACAGGCACTGCATATGTGTGGAACTGGGATGGAGGTGTTGATGCATCGGCTCCAGTTGGAGAGAATTATGTTAAGCAGTACGATAATGCTAATCCAGAAACAGTTACTAACAAAACGGTTACTCTTAGCCTGACCAACTCCTATGGTTGCTCTGGAAACGCATCGTATTCGTTTCAGGTAAACCCAAGGGTAGTGGCAGGGTTGTCTTTAGGGGCATCGTCGGCCGATAGGATATGTGCTCCCGACGATATAGAGTTTGTAAACACCTCTACTGGTGGCTCTCTAGAGTTTACATGGGATTTTGGTGATGGTAACCTGCTAAACGTATCAAACCGAAATGGTGTTACCCATGGTTACGAGAATAAAACGCCAAATCCAATCCCTAGAACGGTAACGCTTACCGCTCGAAATAGTTTAGGTTGTACCAATGCGTTACCAGCTACGCTGCCAATTACTGTTTACCCAGAGGTGGTAGCCGACTATACGCTGCAAATTGATTCCATTTGCTCGCCTACAGGTGTTACGGTAACCAATAATTCTTTGAATGGTACCGATTTTACTTGGACCTTTACTCCTACAGCAGGGGCTCCTATTAATGTGAATAGGGTAAAAACCGATGGGCCTTTTAGCCAGTTGCTGCCCAATGCAGCTCCATCGGAGAGCAATTTGGTTTACACAGTTGGCCTTACAGCAAGAACCGATCATCGTGATGGGGGCGGCAATATCCTTATTACTTGTCCAAGTACCGCTCCAACCCGAACGGTTACTGTGGCTCCCGAGCTTAGCCTAAACATGATACCCAATGAAACGGCTCTTTGCTCCGATGCTCAAATTACCTTTACCAACCAATCAACAGGAGGAAACCTCTCCTTTGCTTGGGATTTTAACGATGGTACAACCGCTTCGTCAATAGGAAGTGCGGCGGCAAAGCCTTCGGTGCTTCATGCGTTTACCAACTTGAGCGCTACCGATGTTATACGCAA
>DHVO01000164.1:0-9827 GCA_002412705.1 Bacteroidales bacterium UBA5206
CCGATGGTTCTGTATCGTTACAAATAGTTGAATCGTCGCAAATAGACCTAAACAATGAGGTTAAAAAGGCAGTTTTTGATGCTGCTACACATTTTAATCCTGTTGATTTGGTATGTGCTGTAAAGGACTACAATGGCAACAAGTTTGATTTAACCCGCTTTACCGACCCCAATACAGGGTTTATATCTACCAAGAGCAAGGATGGCAAAAACCTTAAAGCGCTTGAACTACCTGGGCTTTGGAATGGTGCCATGTCCAATTGGATAACCATTTTTGCAGAGGTTCCCCTATCAACATTCAATCCCGTTAAAACGGTGTACGACCTTTTGCGCGATGAGCACATGGCATGAGTTAACGTAAAGTTAACATAAAGGTTAATTCGTATTAAAGCTGAGGTAATCTGAGGCCTATACCTTTGTGTCAAACAAATGAAGATAGAAATCATGAGAACACTTAGCGCAATAGTACTTTCAACCCTACTTTTTGTATCAGTATCAGCAATGGCCGAATCTGATAAAGTTGAATCAAAGAACTCAGCAGAAGCAGCTGCCTCGGCTTCAATGGCAACGGTTTCCCTTGAGGGTAGAATTTTTGATGAGGTAACTGGTGAAGCTCTTGCTGGTGTTGCCGTTAAACTTGAAGGAACCGATAAAGTAGCCTACACCGATTTTGATGGGAACTACTCTCTAGGTAAGGTTGTTCCAGGTGCTTACAGCATATCCGCTTCGTTTATCTCCTACGAAAAGGTTACAATGCAAGTAAACGCCAACGGTTCTGCAAACCTTAACCTTAACATGAAAACCATAGAATAAGCGTAGTAAATGCATAACATAAAAAAAGGACAGATGCGCAAACCGCAAGCTGTCCTTTTTTGTATATGAAATGTGTTGCTTAGCGCTTATTAAGGTACAAATCCACAGGGTATTCCACGCCATTAAGGTAAAGCCCTTCTGCAGGAGCCGATGCTCCAGCTAACGAGCGATCCTTGGCATCAATTATTCTAACAAACTCATCGGGCGATATTTTGTTGCGGCCAACGTCCACAAGAGTCCCAACAATTGCACGCACCATATTCCGTAGGAATCGATCGGCTCTAATGTTAAAAATCAGCTTTCCGTCCTTTTCCTCCCAGTTAGCCGTGTAAACCTTACATATGCTTGTCTTGTTGTCGCTGCCAACCTTGCTAAAACTGGTAAAGTCTGAGTGTAGAAGCAAACTGTCGGCCGCTAATCGCATCAAATCAACATTTAAAGGGCCGTAGAATTGCCAAGCAAGGCCAAGGGAAAACGGATCTTTGTTTCGGGATATTACGTAGTTATACGATCTGGAAAGTGCGCTGAAACGCGCATGCGCCTCTGCCTTAACAGGGACAATATCCCTAACGCTAATGTCGGTGGGAAGCACACTGTTAAGGTGATAAATAAACTTGCTTTTCTGATTAATTCTATCGTGTTCCGAATCAAAATGTGCAACATAAAAACTTGCATGCACACCAGCATCGGTTCGTCCTGCTCCAGTTGTGGATATATCCTCCTTTAGAAGCGTTGAGAGCGCTTTTTCCAGTTCAGATTGAATGCTATTCCCATTTGGCTGTATTTGCCATCCATGGTAGTTTGTTCCTCTGTAGGATAGTTCTATAAAGTATCGTTGAGCCACCTATGTAAATCGTTTTAGTTATAACAAATATAATACGAATATATTACTTGAGGTAGCGGATTTAGCAAAAGCGTACATTTTACTAACAAAAGTGCATGCGCTATTTGTTTGTTTAATGTGCGCAACTATTTTTGGCTGCTCTTTTGCATACTTTACCCCATTTTAACTTTTTTTAACTTGGCTGGGGGGTTATTATCACCAAATTTGCAAACGGCTTAATTTATTGTAATAATTACATGTTTTATTGTAAAAATATTTCACAATGAGCGAGACTTCAACTGTAAACATTAAGGAGCTGAACGAGCGGATTAGACTTGAAAGTTCGTTTGTTGATATCATTAACATGGAGATGAACAAGGTAATTGTAGGACAAAAACACCTTGTAGAATCTCTCCTTATTGGCCTTTTAGCCGATGGACACATTCTTTTGGAGGGTGTACCCGGCTTGGCAAAAACTCTGGCAATTAATACTCTTTCAAGTATTATTGAAGCTAAGTTTAGCCGCATTCAGTTTACTCCAGACCTTCTTCCGGCTGACCTTATAGGTACCATGATCTATAGCCAGAAAAACGAGGAGTTCATAGTAAAGAAGGGGCCAATCTTTACAAATTTTGTTCTTGCCGATGAGATTAACCGTGCCCCAGCAAAGGTTCAAAGTGCACTCCTTGAGGCTATGCAGGAGCGCCAGGTTACCATAGGTGAAGTAACCTATAAGCTGGCGGAGCCCTTCCTTGTAATGGCAACCCAAAACCCCATTGAACAGGAGGGAACCTATCCATTGCCAGAGGCTCAGGTTGACCGTTTTATGCTAAAGGTTAAAATATCGTACCCAAAGCAAGAGGAGGAGCGCTTAATTATTCGACAAAATGTAACAGGAACTTTCCCCGTTGCATCAAAAGCGCTTAAGCCCGAGGATATTGTTAAAGCCCGCAAGGTAGTGCGCGAGGTTTACATGGACGAAAAAATAGAGAAGTACATTGTTGACATTGTGTTTGCTACCCGTTTCCCCGAGAAGTACGGCTTGGGCAAGTTCAAAAACATGATTAGCTATGGTGGTTCTCCTCGTGCTAGTATCAACCTAGCGCTAGCGTCAAAGGCATTTGCCTTTATTAAACGCAGAGGGTATGTTATTCCTGAAGATGTGCGCTCCGTTTGCTACGATGTGCTACGCCATAGAATAGGTTTAACTTACGAAGCCGAAGCCGAAAATATTACAACCGAAGATATCATCACAGAAATTCTGAACGCTGTGGAGGTTCCTTAACATAAAAAACATGTCCCGTTTGCGGCAATTTGTACTATGTTTTATTGTTGCAGCAAGTGCTTATAGCGCTGCTGCTCAAAATTACATTGGGCTACACAAAGAGGAAATTCGCACGCGGGTAAAAAAGGAACTGCCAGGTTTTTACTTTGCAAAAGAGGTTGAGAGCGGCGATAGGAGCTTTATTAAATTCGAAAACTCCTTTGAGGAGCAAACGCTAATCTTTAGGCTAAACGAAATGGGTGTGTGTACATCGGTATCTAGAATGTACAATACCTGGCTTGAGGATAAAGTGAGAGCCCAACTCGACGCCACCTACGGAAAAGGCGCTGGAAACCGTTGGTACTTCACCCTTTCCCATAAGGAATACGAAGTGATTCTTAAGCAAAGTGATTGGTACATAACCGTTATAATTAAATCGGTAACCAACTAAAGCTTACTACAGTGGATGCATCAGAGCTTTTAAAACGCGTTAGAAAAATAGAGATAAAGTCTCGAGGCTTGTCCCGCAACATTTTTGCAGGGCAGTACCACACCGCATTTAAGGGGCGTGGTATGGCTTTTAGCGAGGTGCGGGAGTATAGGTATGGCGATGATATACGTAACATTGATTGGAACGTTACAGCCCGTTTTAACGAGCCTTACATCAAGATATTTGAAGAGGAACGCGAGCTTACCGTTATGCTTCTGGTTGATGTTAGCGGCTCGCGCATTTTTGGAACAGCAAACCAGCTAAAAAAGAACGTGGCAACTGAGATTGCTGCCGTTTTGGCCTTCTCTGCCATTCAAAACAACGATAAAATTGGCGTTATTCTTTTTAGCGATAGGGTGGAGAAGTTTATCCCTCCGCAAAAGGGGAGGACCCATATACTCAGAATTATCCGCGAGCTAATCGATTTTACTCCGCAAAGTAGCCAAACCGATATATCGGAGGCGTTGCGCTACTTTACTAATGCCATAAAAAAGCGCTGTACAGCATTCGTCATCAGCGATTTTTTGGATTCCAACGCCAACACCCATGAGCCCCGATTCACTAATGCGCTATCCATAGCATCTAACAAGCACGACGTTGTTGGTATCCGCGTTTACGATAAGCGGGAAATGGAAATTCCTTCCATAGGGCTTGTTAAGGTTAAGGATGCCGAGAATGGTGCCTTTAAATGGATAGATACTGCACAACCCGAAGTTAGAGCGGCCTATTCGAACTGGTGGCGACAATCATCGGCTCTCCTAAAGCAAACATTCTCCAGGAGCAAGGTCGATTGGGTTTCCATTAGCACCGACGAAGACTATGTGAAGCCCCTAATTCTTCTTTTTCAAAAACGAGCTTAGTTTGATATGTTAGCTAAAAAATACATAGCATCACTATTTGCACTGTTACTGTTTTCTGGAGCCATGGCCCAAAACAGTAGCCCTAGCCTCTCTTTTAGGGCTTGGTTCGATAAGGATACCATCCTTGTTGGCGATCAGGTTATGCTAAACATTTCGGCAACTGTTCCCAATGGGGTTTCTGTAGCATTTCCTAAACTTGGCGATACACTGGTAATAGGAGTGGAAACAGTGGATGTTCCCATATTCGATTCAGTTGCCATAGATGCAGCTACAAGTGAGCTGCTGTATCGCATTAAGGTAACATCGTTCGATAGTGGGTACTATTTTATTCCTGGATTGCCACTAACCGTTCAGGGAAATGGATTTAACGATACAGTACAAACCACAGCGCTCTACCTTGATGTTCATAGCATTCCGCGCGATACGCTGGTTGCTGGTATTTACGACATTAAAGCGCCTATATCGCAGCCTATAACCTTTAAGGAGGCGCTACCTTGGATTGTTGGTGTACTTATATTTTTGGGATTAGCCGCGCTAATTGTTTTTATGGCCATGCGTAAGAAAAGGAACTTACCCATACTGCCAAAACTTCAACCAGAAGAACCGGCCCATGTTATCGCTTTGCGAGAACTTAAGCAGATACGTGAGCAGAAACTCTTTGCCACAACCGAGCATAAGCTATACCATACCAGACTAACCGATGTTGTGAGGCAATACCTAGAACGAAGGTATGGGGTTAATGCCATGGAACAAACCACCTCGGAAACCATGGTGGCTCTTTCTGCAACCGATTTAAAGAGTAACAAGGAGCTGGAGCAAAAACTTAGTCAAACCCTTACGCTTGCCGATTTGGTGAAGTTTGCAAAATACATTCCATCTGTTACAGAGAATGAGGCTAGCTTAACCCTATCTGAAGAGTTTGTTGAGCAAACAGCTCCTGTAGCTAATATGCCACAGAATACTGGCATAGAAAGCATAGCTGCAACCGATGAAGATGAAACTCAAACCTTAAAAGAAAAGGAGTAGTGGTATGTTTGCTGTATCGTTTGCACACCCCAAATTTCTATATCTATTATTACTTCTGCCACTTATTGTTGCGTGGTATATATGGCGGCAAAAAGATTCAAAAGGAAGCTTGCAGCTGTCGTCGCTTGCCGGTTTTAACCCTGTAGGTAAATCGGTGCGTGTTGTGCTAAGGCATATTCCTTTTGCGCTAAGAACCCTTGCACTGGGATTTGCCATTTTTGTGCTAGCAAGACCTCAATCATCATCCACACTGCAAAATGTAACATCGGAGGGGATTGATATTGTGCTTGCTCTCGATATTTCGGGAAGTATGCTTGCCCGCGATTTTGAACCCGATAGGCTTGAAGCTGCTAAGGATATTGGAATAAAGTTTATTAGTGGCCGTAGAACCGATAGAATGGGCTTAGTAGTATTTTCTGGTGAGAGCTTTACTCTTTGTCCGCTTACATCGGACCATGTTGCACTAATAAACATGTTCAAAGATGTAAAAATGGGCTTGCTTGAGGATGGTACCGCCATTGGTTCTGGTTTGGCTACGGCCATATCGCGCCTAAAGGATAGCGACGCTATTAGCAAAGTTGTAATACTACTTACCGATGGGGTTAACAATATGGGAGAAATTGCTCCCATTACTGCTGCCGAAATTGCAAAAACTTTTGGTGTTAGGGTTTACACTGTTGGAGTAGGATCGAGAGGAATGGCTCCATATCCATATCAAACACCATTTGGCGTACGCTACCAAAACGTAGAGGTACAAATTGACGAGGATGTACTAAAACAAATAGCCGAATTAACCGGAGGACAGTACTTTAGAGCAACCGATAACAAAACACTTGAAGAGGTTTATCTGGAAATAGATAAACTGGAACGTTCTAAAGTAGAGGTAACAGAGTATAGCCGCAGGCAAGAGGAGTACCGTATGTACGCCCTAGTAGTATTGGGTTTGCTGTTAATGGAGATTCTTTTACGAACAACCATTTTTAGAACCATACCTTAATTGCTGATTATGTTTAGATTTTCAAATCCAGAATATCTCTATTTTTTACTTGCTATCCCTGTTGTTATAGCAATCTATTTTGGCATGTACTATAGCCGAAAAAAGGCGCTGCTACGCTTTGGTAGCATAGACTTGGTTAAGCAGCTCATGCCCGAATCTTCCCCCCAGCGAGGGTGGATTAAGCTTGTGGTATTCCTTCTTGCCCTGTTATTTGTAATAGTGGGAATTGCTGGTCCCCAATTTGGATCTAAGCTAACGGAGGTTAAGCGTAAAGGCATAGAGTTAATTATTGCCCTAGATGTATCAAACAGCATGATGGCCGAGGACATTAAGCCTAACAGGCTTGAACGTGCTAAACTAGCCATTTCGCAGCTTGTTGATAGGCTTTCCAGCGACCGCATTGGGCTAATTGTTTTTGCTGGCGACGCGTACGTTCAGCTACCTGTTACTGGCGATTACGTTTCTGCAAAAATGTTTTTGTCATCTATTAACCCAGGAATTGTCCCCAAGCAGGGAACTGCCATTGGTTCGGCCATTAACTTAGCCGTGAGCTCTTTTAGCCCACAACCCGAAACCAAAAAGGTAATAATTGTTATTTCTGATGGTGAGAATCACGAAGACGACCCTATAAGCGCTGCAGCCAAAGCTGCCGAGCAGGGAGTTATAGTTCATACTATTGGTATAGGTTCTCCTCAAGGGGCACCAATCCCAGTTACAGGCTCAGGTAACCAACAAGCGCTTTGGAAAGACGAAAAGGGTGGGGTTGTGGTTACCCGTCTCGATGAGGAAACCCTATCAAAGGTGGCTGTTTCGGGTAATGGCAAGTATATTCGCGCATCAAATGTGCAAATAGGCTTACTTCCACTATTTGATGATATAAGCAAGATGGAAAAGGTGGATTTAAAGGAAAAGGTGTACTCTGAATTCGACGACCAGTTCCAATATCCGTTTGCCATTGCCTTGCTATTGCTACTCATTGAGTTCTCTATCTTGGATAGGAGGAATAAGTGGTTGCAAAAGTTGAACCTGTTTAAGGAGGATTTTTAAGATGAAAGTTAATTATCGGCATATTATAGCTCTTTTTGTGTTGCTTTTAGGTTTAGGTACAACCTTAAGCGCCCAAAACGAAAAGAAAGCAATTCGTCAGGGTAATAGGGCGTTTAGCTCCGAGGAGTATAACGAGTCTGAAATAGACTACCGCCGTGCTCTAGAAGCAAACCCCGCTTCCTTTAAGGCATCGTTTAACCTAGGCGATGCGCTATACAAGCAGGAAAAGTATGACGAGGCTGCACGTACATTCGAAGAAATAAAGGCATCTAATGTAGATAACGCCCAAAAAGCCAATGTTTTTTACAACTTGGGCAATAGCCTGTTTAAGCAAGAGAAGTACAAGGAAAGTGTTGAAGCCTACAAGAATGCGCTCCGCTTAAATCCCAACGATGTACAAGCTAAGTACAATTTATCCGAAGCGCAACGCAAGCTAAAGGATCAACAAAACAACCAGAATCAAGACCAGAACAACGACAATAAAGATAATAAGGACAACAAAGACAATAAGGATAACAAGGATAAAGATCAAAATAAAGACAACAAGGATAAGAACAACGACAATAAAGACAATAACAAGGATAATAAACCAAATAACGAGAATAACAACCAGCAACAAAAACCTCAGCCTCAAAGTATTTCACCCGAGGATGCCCAGCGCATACTTGACGCAATGCAGAACAACGAAAAGGATGTACAGCAGCGCGTAAAAGAGCAAAAGGCTAAAGCGGCTAAGGTTAAGGTAAAAAAGGATTGGTAAAGCATTTTAATCAGGTAAGGTTACAGTCTATATAGCACTTTAAGAACCGTACGTATGAAACGATTTAGCATATTTCTGGGTTTTATTGCATTACAGTGTGCTAGCGCATTAGCTCAAGATGTTGAGTTTACTGCTGCAGCACCCAATGTGGTTGCAAAAGGGGAGCAATTCCGGTTAACATTCTCCCTTAATGCAGAGCCCAAAGAGTTTAACCCTCCATCAATTCAGAATTTTGATGTACTTGCTGGGCCTAGTTTGTCAACCAGCACCAGTATTCAGGTAATTAACGGATCGGTTACTCGTGCAGTAAACTATTCCTACACGTTTATACTTGAGGCGACTAAGGAAGGCGAGTTTACCATTGGTACTGCCACTGCTACTGTTAACAAAAAGGAGTACACTACAAGCCCCATTACCATAGAAGTAGTTAAAGGCGATGAGCCTTCGCGTACGACAAATAGTACAACTACGGGTACTAGAAATGCAGAGGTGTCCAAATCGGACCTATTCCTTGTGGTTCAATTAAACAAGAGCAAGGTTTACAGAGGCGAACCTGTGCTTGCCACAGTAAGGCTTTACAGTCGGTTTCAACTTGTTGATTTGGCCGATCCCAAGCTTCCAACCCTAAACGGATTTTGGAATCAAACCATTGAGCTACCTGATGGTATTAAGGTTGAAGGAGTAAACCTAAACGGAAAGATATACCAATCGGCAGTGCTTAAGCAATACCTGCTTTTTCCCCAAAAATCGGGGAAGTTGGTAATTGACCCATTCGAAATTGTGGTTGTTTACCAGCAGCGTTCCAATGCACCCCGCTCTGTATTCGACGATTTTTTTGGTATGACCGAAACTTATCGTAAGCGCGTTGCCAGTGAACCTGTAACTGTAAACGTGAAGGATTTACCCAATGGTGCTCCTGCTTCGTTCTCTGGCGCAGTTGGCTCCTTTAAGGTTGAAGCAAAAACCGATAAAACAAGCGTAAAGTCGAATGAGGCAATAACCTATAGAGTTAAAATTTCGGGCAAGGGTAATTTGCAGCTACTGGAAACCCCTAAAGTGGACTTTCCTGCTGGATTTGAACTCTTCGACCCAAAGGTGTCCGATAGCTACCGCTCAACTCTCGAGGGCGTTTCTGGATCTAAAACCTATGAATTTGTTGCGATTCCTAGAACTTCAGGCGATTATTCGTTAGAACCTTTTGAGTTTTCGTATTTCGATCCTTCCTCTCAAAGCTACAAAACCCTTAAATCTAGTGCCATCCCAATTTCTGTCATCTCCGATGGAAACGATACCGGACTGGTTCAAATTTCTGGCATAGGGAAGGAGGATATAAAGTTTATTGGGAAAGACATTCGCTTTATTAAGTCTGAGTTTGAGCTAAAGCGCAGGGGGCAAGTACTATTTGGCTCTCCACTTTATTGGCTCTTCTTTCCAATATCAATAATGATATTCGTTCTGGTTGCCTACTATATTTCTAGGCATAGGGAGATAATTAGCAATGTAGCTCTTGTTAAGAACAAAAGGGCAACTAAAGAGGCTAAACGCAGGCTTAAAGAGGCACAAAAACACCTTATGGCCGACAATAAGGATAAGTTTTACGAAGAGCTCCTTAAGGCTTTATGGGGATTTATATCCGATAAGCTAATGATTCCTGTATCGGTTCTAAACAAAGACAACATCCATCAACATCTTACTGATCTTAAAGTGGATGAAACAATCTTAGCTGAACTTGAGCAGGCTCTTTCCGA
>DHVO01000164.1:9889-22178 GCA_002412705.1 Bacteroidales bacterium UBA5206
ATAAAAGACGAAAACAATGAAAAGAATACTCATCATACTTATTCTTGCCCATAGCGCAATAGCTTTTTCTTTTGGTCAAAGTCATTTAGACTCCCTTTCAATGGCCAATAGACTATACTCCGAGGGTAAGTTCGATAAAGCGGCACAGCTATATGAGTCGGCGCTTAAAATGGGTTACGAATCGCCAGAGCTATACTACAATTTGGGCAATGCTTACTTTAAGCAGCAGAGAATAGCCTCGGCCATTCTAAACTTTGAACGTGCAGCGCTTCGAAATCCATCCGACGAGGACATCCAATTTAACTTGGAACTTGCTCGTTCATTCACAGTGGATAGAATAGAACCTATTCCTACATTCTTTTTATCAGCATGGTTTAGCTCCATTAGCTCATGGTTTTCATCTAACACATGGGCATACTTATCAATGCTTTTCTTTGCTATTACTCTTGTGTTAGGTGGATTCTTTATGCTATCAAGTCGTATTAGTTTTCGCAAAATGGCTTTTGCACTTGGTGCTGTTTCTATTGTACTAACTCTAGCAACAGCTTCATTTAGTGCAAAGCAACGCAACCTTATCACCAAGCACAACTACGCCATTGTGTTTAAGTCCGTTGTTCCTGCTAAGAGTTCACCCGATACTAGTGGCAAGGATCTCTTTATTCTCCATGCCGGTACTAAGGTGAAAATAACCAACTCCATTGGACTGTGGTACGAAATTCGTCTTGCCGATGGCAACAAGGGTTGGATTTCGCATACCGATATAGTTAGGATATAGGGACTAGTATTTGGTTTTTGGTGTTTAGTGTTTGGTTTGAGTTACTAGTTATTGAGTAACTTAAACCAAATATCTGTCTTTCATCTACAGTCTAACGTCTAATTCCCCAAACATTTCAACTTGCACTTGAACAAATGCATTATTTAGTCGTTATACGTAACGTATAATTAATCTAAATAAACATAAAGGTGTAATGTCAAAGTTCGAGATAAAAATGCCTAAGATGGGCGAGAGTGTTGAACAAGCAACTATCACCAACTGGTTTGTGTCTGAAGGTTCAATGGTTGAAGAAGACGATGTTCTTTTGGAGATAGCCACCGATAAAGTTGATTCGGAAATACCGTCACCCGTATCTGGTGTAGTGGAAAAGGTTCTATTTAAGCTAAACGATGTTGTTCCTGTAGGGAAGGTAATTGCCATAATAGAAACCGAACCTGGTTCTGTATCAGAAAGCAAAGCGGAACAAACCAACACCAGTGGCTCTACTCGTGAACCTCAAGAAGCTACGTCCAATGCAGAGATTGAACAATCAGCATCAAGTGCTATAAAATCGGAATCGGGTCGATTCTACTCTCCATTAGTTAAAAGTATTGCTTCCGAGGAGGGCATATCTGCAAAGGAACTTGATTCTATTAGTGGCACAGGTGCTGGTGGAAGAGTAAAAAAAGAGGATCTGCTAAAGTACATCGAAAGCAAAGGCTCAAAACCAATAGCTGCTACAAGTGAAAAAACACAAACAGAGGTAAAGGCAGCTCCAACTCAGGAAGAGCCTAAGCCAAAGGTAAGCGCATCGGTATCGTCAGGCGACGAAATTATTCAAATGGACAGAATGCGTAAGCTCATTGCTGAGCATATGGTTCGATCTAAGCAAGTATCTCCACATGTTACCAATATGGTGGAAGCCGATGTTACCTCAATTGTTGAGTGGCGCAAAAAGGTAAAAGAGTCTTGGGAGCGTAAGTATAAAACCAAGCTAACCTACATGCCAATATTCATTGAGGCTGCTGCAAGAGCGCTTCGCGATTTCCCTATGGTAAACGCATCGGTTGATGGCGATAACATCATAATAAAAGCTAATGTAAACATTGGTATTGCTGTAGCCAAGCCCGATGGTAACCTAATTGTACCCGTAATTAAAGGAGCCGATAAGCTTAATTTGGCAGGTCTTGCATCAGAGATGAATGCTCTAGCAGATTCCGCTCGCACAAACAAGCTGTCGCCCGATGACATTCAAGGGGGAACATTCTCCATTACCAACTTTGGAACGTTTAGAAACGTAATGGGTACCCCAATTATCTCTCAACCACAAATAGCCATTCTGGCTACAGGAACAATAGAGAAAAAGCCAGCTGTAGTTGAAACCCAGTATGGCGATATTATTGTTCCAAGGCATAAGATGTTCCTAAGCCTATCGTACGATCATCGTGTTGTAGATGGTGTACTAGGCGGGTCATTCTTAAGGCGTGTAGCCGATTACCTAGAGCAATTCGATGCCTCTAGGGAGGTGTAATGTTCCATTTTTTGTGTAAAATAAACTCATTAGCATAATGGCATATATTCGCAGAAACGATAAGTCTTTTGGTATTAAGCAAACACCAAAGGAGACCCTAGAAAAGTGGTACTACTTAATGGCACTTGGTCGCACTTTAGATGAGCGCGCACCCAACTACCTAAAGCAGGCAATAGGATGGAGCTACCATGCGCCTTACGCAGGCCACGATGGTATTCAGCTGGCCATAGGCCAAATATTCGAAAAAAATATCGATCATCTTTTCCCATACTACCGTGATATGCTTACCGCTATCTCGGCAGGCATGACTGGCGAAGAGATTATCCTAAACGGAATATCCAAGGCCACCGATCCTTCTAGCGGCGGCAGGCATATGTCTAACCACTTTGCAAAGCCAGAGTGGAATGTACATAATGTATCTAGCTGCACTGGTAATCATACCCAGCAAGCATCGGGTGTTGGCCGAGCATTCAAGCGCTATAACCATAAAGGGGTTGTAATTAGCTCACAGGGTGAGTCCTCCGTATCGGAGGGCTATGTTTACGAGGCTATTAATGGAGCCTCAAATGAGGAACTCCCGGTAATATTTGTCTTTCAGGATAACGGTTATGGTATAAGTGTTCCCAAGAAGGATCAAACGGCCAATAGAAAAGCCGCCAATAACTTCCTTGGCTTTAAAAACCTTCAGGTTTTTCATTGCAATGGGAAGGATGTATTCGACTCAATGAACACCATGAGCGAAGCAAAAAAATGGGTTATCGAAAACCAAAAGCCAGCAATTGTACATGCAAGCTGCGTTCGTATTCACTCACACTCAAACTCCGATAGGCATGAGCTATACCGCGATAAGGGAGAACTGGAGTACGTACAGGCTGCTGATCCCCTAGCTAAGTACAGGCGTATGCTAGTTAACTATGGTCGATTTACTGAGGATGAGCTAAACGCCATTGACGAAAAGGTGAAGCAAGAGGTTAAAGCAGCCCATAAAGCCGCCTTGGCTGCTCCTGATCCCGATCCTAAATCCATATACGATTTCCTTTTCCCCGATGCATACGCTGCGGGTAAGTTTGGGAATGGTGTTCATACCGAAACGGGAACACCAGTTAAACTTATTGAGGCACTAAACACCACTCTCAAAGAGGAATTTAGGAGCAACCCCGATACTTTTATTTGGGGGCAGGATATGGCCAATAAGGACAAAGGAGGAATATTCAATGTATCCAAAGGTTTGCAGCAAGAGTTTGGCCCAGAACGCGTTTTTAACGGCCCTATAGCCGAGGATTATATTCTTGGTACTGCCAATGGAATGAGCCGTTACTCTGACAAGCTTAGATTAGTTGTAGAGGGTGCCGAATTTGCCGATTACTTTTGGCCTGCCATGGAGCAGTTTGTAGATTCTGCTCACGACTACTGGCGCTCAAACGGGAAATTCTCCCCTAATATCACCATTCGATTGGCTTCTGGTGGATACATCGGAGGGGGATTGTACCATTCCCAAAATATAGAGTCGGCGCTTGCATCAATTCCAGGTGTAAGAATCGTTTACCCATCATTTGCCGATGATGCTGCAGGGTTACTTCGCACATCGATACGCTCCAAGGGCATAACCGTATTTATGGAACCCAAAGCGCTGTACAATAGCCCAAAAGCCGCTACCGTAGTGCCCGATGGGTTTGAAGTTCCATTTGGAAAAGCCAGAATTAGACGCCAAGGAACCGATTTATCCATAATAACTTATGGGAATACAACCCATATGAGTATAGATGCTGCAGAAAGGCTAGAAAAAGAGTTTGGCTATAAAGTCGAAGTTGTTGATATCCGCTCTTTGGTTCCTCTAGATAAGGAAACCATAATTGCATCCGTAAAGAAAACATCAAAAGCCCTGATTGTACATGAGGACAAAGTATTTGCTGGCTTTGGTGGCGAGCTTGCCGCCATTGTTGCAGAGGAAGCATTCACTTACCTAGATGGACCCGTTATGCGCGTTGGCGCCACAAATACACCTGTTGGTTTTAATAGGATTTTGGAGGCAGCCATTCTTCCCAACGAGCAAAAGATTTTCGATGCGGCATTGTCACTCATTAAATACTAACGATTGATAAACATGGCAAAAAAAGAGATAAAAGCAGCGCTTATATACAGCTTTGCAACAAAGAAAACATCAACCGCTGCCAAGCTCATTAAGGATAACCTTAAGGAACTTACTTTAAAAGAGATAGATGCGGAAAGCATAAACGCTAATGATCTTGAGGCGTTTGATTTACTAATTGTAGGTGCAGCCACCTGGTTTGATGGAGAGCTACCAACTTTTTGGGACGAACAAATTCCCGCACTAGAGGATATTAACCTTAAAGGGAAACGGGTTGCCCTATTTGGAATTGGTAACCAAGTGGATTACCCGGAGCATTTTGGTGACTCAATAGGCCTCCTTGCAGATGTATTTACCTCTACAGGTGCAGCAATTATTGGCCCCACCAGTACAGAAGGGTACACTTTTGAGGATTCAAAATCGGTAAAGAACAACCAGTTTGTAGGCTTAATGCTCGATTTTGAGAACCAGCATAACCTAAATGAATCCCGGATAAAAAGCTGGTGCAACCAAATTAAAAAGGAAGTTTAAACTCACTTTATTGGTTAATAATCCCATATTTCCGTAAACCTCCTCCAAAATTTGGTAAGAACATTTGATTTTCATATTTATGTTTTTAAATTTGTTTGGTTTTGCAAAAATGAGATAAATTTAAAAATATACTATGATGGATGTTCTAAGTATTAAGGGAACACAGGAGACGCCAGAGATTCTGCTTGATAAGGAGCAGGGAATATTTGAGATTAAGGGGAAATCATTACCTGAGGATGTTAAAGAGTTCTATAATCCAGTTTTGAGTTGGTTTGAGGATTATTCACAAAATCCCAACCAACAGACCGTTCTAAAGGTTAAAATGGATTATTTTAACACCGCTTCCTCCAAAATGATTCTAGAAATATTTGAGTCCCTGCAGGAGCTGTTCGATAAAGGAAACGATGTTTCTATTGAATGGTACTACATGGCCGATGATGAGGATATGGAGGATGCAGGTCAAGACTATTCCGATCTAGTGAAAATCCCTTTTAAATTTATCAGCACACAAACAGTTACAGACTAATTCACGAAGCCTCTTCTTGAGGCTTCTTTGCTAAGTATCGACTTCATCAAATTAGAGAGACTGTTTTTTTCATTTTTTGCATAGATTTGTTAACATCATTTTGCACGTAACAGAATACTAATGAAGCCTTTCCTTGTTGAGCAAACTGAAATTACACCGAAAGTAGTTTTCGATCCTGCACAAAATACATTTTTAGTTCAGGGGAAATCATTACCCGAAGACGTTAAAGATTTTTATGCCCCCTTACTAAAATGGGTTGATGAATACATCGCACAACCCAATAGTAACACGCATATCGTTTTCGATTTCGAGTATTTTAACACCGCATCGTCCAAGATGATTCTCATTTTGCTTAGCAAATTTCGTGAGATGCATAGGAGCGGGATTCCGGTGTCTGTTACCTGGAAATATCCACAAATGGATGCAGAGATGGAGGAAGCAGGAGAGGAGTTTGCCGACATTCTGGCTATCCCCTTCGAAATGATACCTAAACCACCCCGTTAACGCTTGTTTTTCTTTTAAGAATAGGTTAACTTTCATTCCGTTTTATAATTACGATATGATGAAACCACTTAATATTACCGCAACAAAGGATACTCCTGACGTTGCTTTTAACCCAAAAACTAATGAGTTTACCATAGGGGGCGTTTGTCATCCCGAAAATGTGACCTATTTCTTCGAACCCATTATTAAGTGGCTTGACACATACAAGGAAGAGCTTGAGAAGGCAAAAGTATCCAAGGAAATAAGAGTTGAACTGTTCTTTAGATACATTAACTCTGCTTCCTATAAGTACCTAATTACTTTGCTTTTCAAGCTGCATGAATATATTGAGATGGGAATACCTGTTTCTATTGATTGGCTATATGAACCAGACGATTACGATATGCGCGATGCTGGGGTAGAGCTAATTGAGTACTCTGGAATTAAAATACCATTTACCTGTAGAGCATCAATCTAAAATAAAAAAAGGCAACCAATGGTTGCCTTTTTTGTGATCCAGCTGGGGCTCGAACCCAGGACCCCATCCTTAAAAGGGATGTGCTCTACCAGCTGAGCTACTGAATCATTACCGACAAAAAAAAAGGACAATCGTTATGTCCCTCACCAATTAAGGTGTTGCCCGTTTTTCTTTGGCATTGCAAAAGTACTACTTTTTTCTTTGCTTGCAAATATTTTTGTGGCTTTTTAACCCGTTTTTTCTTCAACTTTCCTCTGTTTATCTAGGTTCCATGTCCTATCTTTGTGTTATTGCATTAGTTTTTAATTATCTACGATATGTTTAAATCAAATTTCTCTTTTAAGGAAAAAGTAGTAGTAATAACAGGTGCATCATCGGGAATTGGATTGGCTTGCACAAGATATTTTGCAGCCTTAGGAGCAAAAGTTGTTATAGGGGCGCGTACCCATTCTACAATTAAGGAACTTGAAAAAGAGCTTACCGCTGCTGGCCATTATGTACATGCCGTTAAAACCGATGTTACCATAGAGTCCGATTGCAAGAATCTTATCGAAGAGGCAATAAAAACGTACGGCTGCATTGATATCCTAATCAACAATGCAGGTATTTCAATGAGAGCGCAATTTGTTGATACGGATATAAAGGTAATTAGGCAGTTAATGGAGGTTAACTTTTTTGGAACTGTTTACTGCACAAAATATGCGTTACCCCACTTATTGGAACGAAAAGGGTCTATTGTTGGTGTATCGTCAATTGCTGGATTTCATGGTTTACCGGGGAGAACCGGTTACTCTGCCTCAAAATTTGCTATGCATGGCTTTTTAGAAACCCTACGTATTGAGAACCTACGAAATGGGCTGCACGTACTAATAGCCGCCCCAGGTTTTACTGCTACAAACGTAAGGAGAGCAGCCCTTATTGCCAATGGATCTCCACAGGGATACTCGCCTAGAGAAGAAAAGAAAATGATGACAGCAGATGAGGTTGCACACCGAATTGCAATGGGCATAAAGTACCGTAGGCGTAATGTTATAATGACTTTTGAAGGTAAATTTTCAGTGCTTTTGCAACGGGTGGTGCCTCACTTACTCGATTATATTTTCTATAGAATTATGGCTAAAGAGCCAAAATCGCCCCTTAAATAGTTTTTGTTGCAATAATTTGTTACAAACATCTATCGGCATCGTCATGGTAGTACAAAAGCATCATAACCGTTTAACTAATAAACAGTACTACTATGAAACAGATTGTATTAGCATTTCTACTTGCCCTTTCCTCTAGTTGTGGGTTTGGACAGGACTTTTTCGATTCAATTTTTGCAAAGTACTCAGGTCAAAGTAATGTAGTAAGTATTTCCATTGGTAAGGATTTACTAAAATGGGCAGCCAGCATGGACAGCTCATCCGAGGCACAAGAGAGTGTTAATAAGCTCCATGAGCTTAAAATACTTGTTCGTTCAAATGAAAATAAGGCGTCGATTACAGAACAGACTTTTACTGGTGATGTGCTATCGTTTGTGGAAAAAAGTGACTATCTTAAGCTAATGGAAGTGGTAGATAGCGATACCAAACTGAATTTTTATGCAAAGAAAAGCGGGAAAACTATAACCCACCTCGTAATGGTTGGAGGAGAACCTGGTGAGGAGATTCTACTTTCACTTAAAGGCGATTTCACAACAAAGGATCTGGTAACAATTGGGAAGAATGGAGGCTCAGATGGATTATCGCATCTTGCAAAGCTAAAAACCCTTGAAGAAAAGCATTAACAGAATCGCCATAATCCTATAGGTTTTAACTGCTAGCTGAATGACCGAATACGAATTTGACCAGTTTGTAATTTCGCAAAGCAATAGGCTATTCGGCTTTTGCTTTAAAATAGTGGGCAACTCAGACGATGCTAAGGACATTCTTCAGGATATTTTTACAGTATTATGGCAACGGAGAGATAAAGTTGCTGACATTCAAAACGTCTCGGCTTTTGTTACCACAATGGCAAGAAACAAATGCATTGACTTTATTAGAAAAAACCAAGCAATGGCTAAGCAACGTAATGCCATGGAACTAAATCCCGAACCTGAAGCAACTGGTGGTGATAATGAAGAAGAAAAGTTAGCTTTAGTCCATTTTGCGATGAAAGAATTGCCTCTATTACAGCAACAAGTGCTATTGATGAGAGATTTTCAAGGGCTAGAGTTTGTGGCTATTGCCGAAGAACTTAATTTGTCACAAGAAAATGTGAGAATGACCCTATCGCGAGCAAGGAAAAAGGTAAAGGAAATTATTGTTGGCTCTAATCTACTAAATAGGTTATTATGAATACGCTGAGTTACAACGAGGTTAAGCAGTATTTGGAGGATTTCTACGAGGGCAAATCTACTATTGAGCAAGAAAATGCGCTTAAAAAGTACTTTAATGCGGGAAGTATTGATCCTGATTTTGCTCAGGACAAAATACTCTTTGCCGATTTTTTAGGAAATGAGCCCAAATCGCAGCCACCTAGCCTGGCTCATCAGCTACTTTTAGTAGTAAAACAGCCTAGTAAAAAACGCTTATCTGTTAAGTTCTATACCACAATAGCAGGATTGGCTGCTAGTTTGGCTATTCTATTTGGTGTATATGCATTAAGTGAGTTTAAGAATAACATCGCCAGCAAAGAGCTAGCAGCTGTTGATACATATGAAGATCCTCAAGAGGCATATGAAGCAACTAAAAGCGTTTTAATGTTGCTATCAACTGGTATGGCTAACGGAAAAAAGGAGTTATCCATGCTAAATAAAGTTGCTGTTGCTCAAAATACAATTGGTGCAGTTAATTCCATAAATCAGGAGATTTCATATCTTTCGAACCTTTCTGCATTTAACAGCTCCGTAAGTAAGCTAAGTAAGTACACTGCTTATTTTAGCTATTTCTCTCACGAAGAAGTGGAAAAGGAAAGTAAAGAATAACGTTGTAATAATCACGTATATGAGAAAGTACATTGTTGCTTTTATACTAGTACTGCTAGTTCTGCCTTTGGTTCCTAAGGCTCAGAATTCTGCTGTTGATAAACTATTCAACAAGTATTCTGGCAAAGAGGGTTTTACCTCTGTTTACATCTCCAAATACATGTTTAGTCTCTTTTCTGAGGTTGACGAAAGTAACAAGAACAAGGAGATGAACGATGTAATCTCTAACCTGAATAGCATACGCATACTAGCACTAGATCAGGAGAATCCCATAAAAGGAATAAACTTTTATAAGGAGATAATGAAAGAGCTTCCACAAACGGAGTATAAGGAGCTAATGGTTGTAAAAGAAAAGGGACAAGACCTTAAATTTTTGGTTAAAGATTCGAATGGCCGAATAGTTGAACTATTACTAATTATAGGTGGTGAACAGGATAATGCCCTAATTTGCATTCAAGGCGATGATATTGACTTGAAAAAGATAAATGGGCTATCTAAATCCATGAATATACAAGGTCTAGAAAAACTTGATAAAATAGACAGCAAGAATAAGTAATTCCTCTAAACTGAACAGTTCCCTTCCTCTAATTGTTGTATATTGACAACTATCATTAAGAGGGAGGGAACTGTTTTTTTTTGTTTTCGTTAAATACATTATATGCAAACTATTCCTGATGGTTTTGAGTTTGCTATATTTGTCAAAACATCAACAAGCTTTTTATGCCATTTAATCAAGTTAGAACAGTTGGATTTATATTAGCAGCCTTCGCTTTTGCAGCATGTGGCGAGAAGGAGCCTATGTATAAATCGTCTAATGAGTTATACCATAGCATATCGAAGCAAACAAATTCCGCATATTTTAGTGTCCCTCCTGGTTTAGTCTCGGTTTTTCTTGATGAGACACAAAAAGGTAACCCCGAGATTATTGATATCCTATCGGATGTAAAGCATCTAAGCTTCCTTATCGTAAACAACGAAAGCTCTATGGTTAAGGAGCAGGATGCCTATTACGAAATAAGCACTCGACTCGATAGCATTTGTTTTAAAGATTTGGCTCAAATAAACAGTGGCAAGGAACTTGTAAGAATAAAAGTTAGTCAGGATGATACGCTGTTTAATGAGCTTGTAGTTCTTGTTGCTAATTACGATGCGGTTTACTGCATTAGCTTTAAAGGCAAAATAGCACCATACAAGGTTATTAAATTGGCTAATCCCGATAATATGGCAGCTCTATCCAACCTTGATAGGTTCAAGAAGTAGCTGCAATAACCTAATAATCATTCCCTTTCTAACTAAAACAAATTTGCCATGAAGAAGATTCTGTTTTTGAGTATGGTTGGTTTAGCAATGCTATTCGCAACTGCCTGCTCAGACGATGAGCCCAAAGAGCTTACAAAGCAAGAAGCAGAAAACGTTTTAAACAACGTAAACACCGAGATGTCCCAAACAATGGGGCAAATGATGGAAACGGAAGGTATGACTGCAATGAATTCATTTATGACTTTATCGGCATACTTCTCAACAGCAAAAAGCATTTCTTTCCAGTTCATTAACCCTGTTTACCTTGCTAATAAGGTGATGGACGTTAAGCTAAACACCAATAGCTTTGTAAAAGCACCTGCAGTGGAAGATCAAGGGTTGGTTTTTGAAGAGTGGGTTGGAACCTGGGAATGGGTTAGCTCTTCACAAACATGGAAGTACACTGCCAATGAAACCAATAGGATCGTATTCAAGTATCCTGCAACGATAGAATCAACTACCAATGATGCTACTCTAGTTCTATCAAACTACTCATCTGTAACCATTGGTACCGAGGTTATTCCCACATCCCTAAATGTAACTCTAAATATATCGTGGGTGGAGCAAACCGCTCTTGCCATTACCTATCAAGCAGCATTTACCACTGAGGGTTTCCCTCAAATGCTATCGCTTGACGTGCAAATGTCTCAATTCAGCCTAACAGTACTGGCTAATGTTCAAGCAAGAACAAACGATGTTGTGGTACGTTTCTCGCATCAACTTAAAAACCAGAGCGTTGTTGCTATGTCGTCCGACTTAGAAGCTGTAATCCCCAACATTACTCAGTTCGATCCTAACGTGGACTATATACCAAGCATACTCAAAGGATTTTTACAGCTAGGCTCTTTAAAGGTAACGGCAGACCTTAAAGTTATTGATTTCTATACTAGCACCATAAATGGTACACCATCGTCAATAGCGGCTTCTGCAAACAGCAACTTAAAGGTTGCTATGTACACCTATCCCCAGAATGAAATGCTAGCACATATTAAGTGGGTTTACAACATGGAGTACAATCCGCAGTATGACGACGATTTACCACTTATTCCATACATCGTATTTAGCGATGGATCTGAAGCGTTGCTTGAAACTTACTTAACAACCCTTAGCACGCTTCCCCTAAAATAACATCTTTCAATAGCACATTTTAAAGGCCTCGTAATGAGGCCTTTTTTATTGTTCTAAACAAGATATTCATTGCTCCTAAACGTTAATTGCCGTAAAAGTGTATTTATTTAGGGCAGTTTTTACGGATGGCGTTAAATAATAACCCGAAAAGTTTTATATTTAGTACAGTTGTGCAATAAAAGTAAAATGCACAATTAATTATTTTACAGACTATTGAAAGACTTACTAATAATAATTTTTGTGTTATGTTAGTTCAGGCCCTCATTATAGCCTTCTCTATTTTTGCCCTTTCGGGTTGCCTTTTGTTATATGTTAAACTGAATAAAACAAGGGCTAATATAAGTACCCATGAACAACAATCGATAAAACTGAATTTAGAGATTAAAGGGCTACACTCCGAAATTGAAGCGCTACATGGCTTTATAAACAAGCTTCAAAATGAGCTAACCCATAGCAACAGCTTATTGACACAAGAAATTCAAGAACAGGTTAAAACACGAGAAGAACTTGTTTTGGCAACTCGTAG
>DHVO01000164.1:22199-30956 GCA_002412705.1 Bacteroidales bacterium UBA5206
CTCAGCTACTTAGAGAAGAGGATATTGATGAAGAGAAAAGGGATAGGTACATAGATATCATTTACCATAATGGGACCATGCTGGTTAACCTTATTGATGATATAATGGATATATCAAAAATTGAAGCGGGTCAACTAGCAATAAATAAGGCCAATTGTAATTTAGATGACTTGATGTTTGAGCTATACACCTTTTTTAATGAAGTAAAATTCAAACAGGAAAAGGAGCACATCTCCATTAGACTTGTTGATTTCAATGAGGACGAAGTTAACATTGTTCAGACCGATGGTCATAGGTTACGCCAAATTATGACCAATTTACTGAGCAATGCCCTTAAGTTTACAGAGAAAGGAACTGTTGAGTTTGGTTACCAAAATCAACCTGAAAATAATCAAATTAAGTTTTATGTTCGCGATTCGGGTATTGGAATACCAGAGGATAAGCGCGATATAATTTTTGATAGGTTCAGACAGGTTCACGAAGGCTCTACCCGAAAGTATGGTGGAACGGGAATTGGTCTATTTATTAGTAAGCACATAGTTGATTTACTGGGAGGTAAAATTTGGGTTGAATCGGAACTAAACATTGGCTCTACATTTTACTTTACAATCCCATACCAAGCAAAGGGAGTAATTACAGATAATGTAACTCTTTACAAAAGCACTTCAAAGCAGTACGATTGGAGCAATAAAGTTATACTTGTTGCCGAAGATGTTGAGCTAAACTATAAGCTAATTAGCTCTGCACTAGTTGGAACAAAAGCGAATGTTTTATGGGCAAAGAATGGGGAAGAGGCCGTTGAAATTTGCGAGAAAAACCCAAATATTAATGTGGTTCTAATGGATATTCAAATGCCCAAAATGGATGGTTACGACGCAACAAAAGCTATAAAAAGAAGCAAGCCGTCTATGCCAATTATTGCACAGACGGCTTATGCTATGCCAAATGATAATATAAAGTGCATGGAGGTTGGTTGTAACGATTACATAGCAAAACCTCTCAACACCAATATTCTTTTGGAAAAAATTGAAAAGCACATGCTTTAGAGGGCTCTTATAACAGAGTGAAGTTTAAGCAATCTCTCAAGTAGTTCAGGTAATAAGCTTAAATTTAACATATTAGCACCATCAGATAAAGCTTTGGCCGGTTCTGGATGCGTTTCAATAAATAAGCCTGAAGCCCCTGTTGCAATAGCAGCTCTAGATATAGTCTCTATAAGATCTGGACGTCCGCCAGTTACACCAGTCGTTTGGTTAGGCTGCTGTAGAGAGTGGGTAACATCCATTACCACAGGAAAACCAAAGCTCCGCATTTCTGGAATACCCCTGAAATCAACAACCAAATCCTGGTACCCAAAAGTAGTTCCACGCTCTGTTAGCATTACGTTAGTATTACCAGCATCAACCACTTTTTGTGCAGCAAACTGCATGGCCGAAGGAGCTACGAATTGTCCTTTTTTAATATTCACCACTTTACCTGTTTTTGCAGCTGCCACAAGTAAGTCGGTTTGGCGGCAAAGGAATGCAGGAATTTGCAATATATCAACATACTGAGCGGCAATAGCAGCTTCCTCCGGGTTATGAATATCTGTAACCACAGGAACGTCATATTTCTCCGATATCCTTTTAAGAATCTCTAAAGCCCTCTCATCGCCAATTCCTGAAAAGGAATCTATACGTGAACGATTTGCCTTACGATACGATGCCTTGAACACATAGGGTATTTGCAGCTTATTGGTAATCTCTACAATACGCTCGGCTATGCCAAAAGTCATCTCTTCGCTCTCAACAACACAAGGACCTGCAAGCAAAAAGAAATTACCTGTTTCTAAATGCTTAATTTTACTAATTGTTGCTAATGGATTCATTATTATACGTGTTATGTTTTACTTACTATACTTATCCTTCCACTGAACAGATAAACGTTGGGCAATCTCCTTTTCTTTGCTATTCTGTTGTGGAGTGTAAAACTGAGTGCCCGATATCTCTTTGGGAAGGAACTCCTGATCAACAAAATTCCCCTGGTAGCTGTGGGCGTACTTATAGTTTGCCCCATAACCCAACTCTTTCATCAGCTTAGAAGGGGCATTCCGCAAGTGAAGTGGAACGGATAGGTTGCCGCTTTCCTTAACAAAGGAGATGGCCTTACCAATAGCTTCATACGCTGAGTTGCTTTTAGGGCTTGTTGCCAAGTATATGGCCACTTCCGATAAAACAATTCGCCCCTCGGGCATTCCTATCATTGTTACGGATTGAAAAGCACTTGTTGCCAGAAGCAACGCGTTGGGGTTAGCCAAACCAACATCCTCTGCAGCAAGTATAACCATTCTACGTGCAATGAACTTAGGATCCTCACCACCCTCTAGCATTCGCGCTAACCAGTAAACTGCAGCATTGGGATCGCTTCCTCTTATAGATTTAATAAACGCCGAAATTACATCGTAGTGCTGTTCGCCCCCTTTGTCGTAAATAGCAATATTCTCTTGTAGGCGTTCAGTAACAATCTTGTTGCTTATTCTAATATCCGACTGCTGCTGCGAAGCGATAACAATCTCAAGTATATTAAGCAGCTTACGAGCATCACCACCAGAAAAGCGGAATAACGCCTCGGTTTCCTCTACCTTAATGTCCAGTTTTTTTAAATCAGCATCCTTTGTTATAGCCCTGTTTAATAACTCATTAAGGTCTGTCACCTCAAGCGATTTGAGTACATATACCTGGCATCGGGAAAGGAGTGGAGTTATAACCTCAAAAGAGGGATTTTCCGTTGTTGCACCAATAAGTGTTACAATACCTTGCTCTACAGCACCTAGCAGTGAATCCTGCTGACTTTTACTGAAACGATGTATTTCATCTATAAATAGAATGGGAGATGGGCTGTTGAAAAATTGTTGCGATTTTGATTTTTCTATGACCTCCCTGACATCTTTAACACCTGAATTTATGGCGCTTAGAATATGAAAGGGACGATTTAGCGTTTTGGCTACAATTTTTGCAAGGGTTGTTTTCCCCACGCCTGGAGGTCCCCAGAGAATAAAAGATGAGAGATTTCCTGTATCTATCATGCGCCGTATTACACCTTTTGCGCCAACAAGATGTTGCTGCCCAATATACTCATCAAGATTTTGTGGACGTAAGCGTTCTGCTAAAGGAATACTAGCCATGTAAACTTTGTTTTGTACAAAAATAGCCACTTTTTGCATAAGAACTGTATAAAAAATAGATATTGAAATAAGAGCATTTAAACAATTGTTTATCTTGCAATAGAAATCATAAAAACTCATACTATGAAAGTGTTTAAGATGCTATTACTTCCGCTGGCTATTGCTGTTGGCATAGGCAGCGTTAAGGCACAAGAAGATATTGCCACCATGCTAAAAGCGGATCTTAATGATGCCAAAATACTGGCAAAGCAATACGCAAATCCTTTTGGCGAGATGTTTGGCAATAGCCTAAATGCCGGTTGGTATAACTCGGCTAAGCCCCATGGCGTTTTGGGCTTTGATATAACCTTTAATGCATCTATAGTCACAGCCCCTAGCAGTGCAAAAAAGTTTGATGTTAGCAGGCTAAATCTTAACAGCTTATCGCTAAAGCCAGGTGAGTCTAACTTTGCACCTACAATTGCTGGTTCAAAAGGCGACGGCCCTGTTATGGTTTATTCAAAAACAGTAGGAGGAACAGAGCAAACCATGGAGTTTGCACTTCCACCGGGGGCTGGCATTGCTGTAACCCCAATGCCTATGATTCAAGCTGCGGTAGGTTTACCCTTTAACACTGAAATTATTGGTAGATTTTTTCCAAAGGTGGAGATTCCTGATGTAGGCCGCTTCTCCATGTGGGGTATTGGTGCTAAAAATGAGTTTAAAGAGTTTATCCCCGGCTTTAAAATGCTCCCCATTAATGTATCGTTTATGATTGGGTACACTCAAATGAACTCAGAGTTCGATATATCCTACAAACCAGACACATACGTTTCTGGAGGAAGTTCCGAATCCGATTACAACAACCAAAAGCTGGCTCTAAACGCTAGAGGCTACACCGCACGTTTACTTGTTGGTAAATCCATTCCTGTACTAACTGTTTATGCTGGGGTAGGCTATAGCAAATCGGTAACCGATATCGATTTGAAGGGACGTTACCCTGGTGTGGGCTTTGAAAATGGTAGTTTAAGTGTAACCAACAATGCCGATTTGCCAATAAATCCGCTTTCCCTTGGTTTCGACGATTCAGGCGTTAGCTTTAATGCCGGCTTACGCATTAAGCTTGCCATTATTGCGTTCCATTTCGATTACACCCTTGGAAAATACCCAATGTACAATGCTGGCGTTGGTATTAATTTCAGATAGACACTAAGACATATTTAAGAGAAATAGGGGCTTACTTTTGGCCCCTATTTTTATTTCCGCTTTTACCTCTAAATGGCTTCAGCTCTCTAGGTTTGCTCTTAACATCTTCCTTACGGAAGTTTTCGCTCTTCTTATACCAGAAAAAATGGCTGCGCTGCTTTAGCTTGTCATCCTTGCTCTTTGCCACAAAAACCGATTCTCCGGTATACGGATCAACTCCTGTGTGAAATATGGTTGATGCTAAGGTCATTGGTGTTGGCGTAAAATCTTGAACTTGCTCAAGTTTAAAGTTCAGAGCTTTTGTTCGCTCGGCTAAGCGCTTCATGCTTTGCTCTGTACTTCCTGGGTGACTAGAAATAAAATAGGGTATAAGTTGCTGATTTAATGAATACTTAACATTAAGCTCATCAAAAGCAACTTTAAGCTTTGAGAAAAGGTTAAAAGGAGGTTTCCTCATCATCTTAAGCACTTCGTCCTCTGTGTGCTCAGGAGCTACCTTAAGTCGTCCAGATACGTGATGCCTAAACACCTCATCCAAATACCGCTTGTTAGCTGGTAAATCGCTATCGATAAACATGTCGTAACGGATGCCGCTGCCAATAAAAGCCTTCTTAATGAAGCTTAACAATCTCACTTTTTGGTAAAGATTGAGAAGGTGCTCATGGTTATTATCCAAATTCTTACAAATAGAGGGATGAATACATGAGTAGCGTTTGCACTTTTTGCAAATGCTTAAATCCTTTCCCTGCATGCGGTACATATTGGCCGATGGACCTCCAATATCAGACAAATAGCCTTTAAAATCGGGCATTTGGGCAATTTGCTCTGCTTCCTTTAGTATAGACTCCTCCGAGCGGCTTGATATGAATTTTCCCTGATGTGCCGATATAGTACAAAAGCTACATCCGCCAAAGCAACCTCGATGTATGTTTATGGAATGCTTTATCATTTCCCAAGCAGGAATAGTTCCTTTACCATTATAGCGAGGATGTGGTGCGCGCATGTAAGGCAAGTCCCACCAGCTATCCATTTCACCAGTTGTTGGTGGAAGATAGGCGGAGTTAACAACAATGGCTCCTTCTCCTGTTGGCTCTATAATGCGCTTTGCTATCATAGAGTTGCTTTCAACCTCAATTCTGGCAAAGTTATCGCCAAAAGCCTTTTTGCTTCCTTGGCACTCCTCAAAGCTATTTAAAACTAGTGTGTCGCTTTTATTTACAAACGGCTCATAACTATTTGTATAAAAAGCAGTTTGGGGAATGTTAGTTAAACTACCAATTGATGCTCCCTTATCCATTAGCGTAGCAATTTCCACAATGACTTTTTCGCCCATTCCGTAAACCAGTAAATCGGCCTTAGAGTTAACAAGAATGCTAGGGAAAAGCGAATCGCTCCAGTAGTCATAATGCGTTAACCGTCTTAACGAGGCTTCAATACCGCCAAGTACAATTGGAGTGTGCGGGTAAAGCTTTTTAAGAATATTAGAGTAAACAGTGGTTGCATAATCGGGTCTATAGCCAGCTTTGCCATCGGGGGTGTAAGCATCATCACTTCTTAGCCTTTTGTTGGCAGTGTAGTGGTTTACCATGGAGTCCATACTGCCCGATGTAACGGCAAAGAACAAACGAGGTTCGCCCAGTTTCTTAAAATCGCGAAGATCGTCGCGCCAGTTTGGCTGGGGAACAATGGCAACCCTAAAGCCAGCACGCTCAAGTACACGTCCAATTACGGCAGCACCAAACGAAGGGTGATCTATGTATGCATCACCTGTAAACAGAATGATATCCGCTTGATCCCACTCAAGCTTTTCCATCTCCTTTTTTGAAGTAGGAAGGAAAAGCCCTGTACTTGAACTCTTCATTTATATTGTATTACTAATATATTTACTTTCAATTACTTTAAATTCCTACGCCTCTCAAGAAACGAGCTGTCGCCATAGCTTAAAAACCTAAAACCATTCTGTAAGGCATAGCTGTATATTGTGTTCCAATTATCGCCAACAAAAGCAGAAATCAACAGCAGCAGAGTGCTTTTGGGTTGGTGGAAATTTGTAACCATATTTTCTACAAATTTAAACTGGTATCCAGGCACAATTATTATTCGTGTTGCCGCCGAAAGATAATCAAGCCCATTAGCATCAAGATGGTTTAAAAGAGCTTTAAGGGCCATTTTAGGCTCAATATCGCAGCTTATGCTATAAGGATCCCATTGCTCCACACAAGGAGTAAATTCGCCCTCTTTGCTATTTATTAGCTTTACTGCTAACCAGTAAAGACTTTCAAGGGTTCTAACCGATGTAGTTCCAACAGCTACACACTTTCCATTATTGTCGAGAAGTTGTTGTATCAGCAACCTTGAAACGTAGATATGCTCTGTATGCATATCATGATTCTCAATAGTTTCCGTTTTAACTGGCTTAAAGGTACCAGCTCCAACATGTAAAGTAAGCTCACCAATATTTACTTGCTTCTCTTTAAGCCTTGCAATAACGTCGGTTGTGAAGTGTAAACCGGCAGTTGGAGCGGCTACAGAACCTTCTGGTTGTGCGTAAACGGTCTGGTAGCGAAGTCTATCTTCCTTTTCAGGCTCCCGGTTTAGGTATGGAGGGATTGGTATTTCGCCAAAGATCTCAATAATCTGGGCAAAGCTATACTCAGGATTGTTCCATGAGAACCTCACAATTGCACCATCGCTAGTTCTTTCAACTAAGTGTGCTGCAAGGGTTAAACCATGCTGCTCATTGTAAGCCTCCAGAATATCTGATTTCCATCGCTTTATATTCCCCACAATACACTTCCACGTTACTTCTGTTGTGCAAGTAAAAGCCTGCTGATAATCCTTTGGTTGCTCTGGATCCAGAATAAAAATCTCTATGGTAGCACCTGTTGACTTCTTAAAGAAGAGCCTAGCTTGTACTACTTTTGTGTTATTAAAAATAAGTAAATCTCCAGGGGCTAATAAATCCGTAATCGTTGAAAAAACGGACTCGGTAATCATATTATCCTTGTATATGAGTAGCTTCGAAGCATCACGTTTGTCTAAAGGGTGCTTTGCTATTCTATCATCTGGCAGATGATAATCAAAATTGCTTATCGAAATGTTCTTTACTGAGGTTTCCAAGGTATTTCCGCCTAAATAAGTTAAATTTGCCCCGCAAAAGTACAATTTTTATTATCAATTAAGGATAACAATACTTGATTCAATGAGATGCAGAGTAGGCGATAAAGTGCGCTTTTTAAATGATGTGGGCGGTGGCAAGGTGGTTCGTCTCATCGATAAAAAAATGGTACTGGTTGAAACTGAGGATGGCTTTGAAATGCCTGTGCTTGATTCGGAACTGGTTGTTATAGATTCTGTTAGCGAACAGGTTATGGTCAAATCCAATGATCATCAAAGCATGCCTACCAACAAGAAGGTTAGCAAAAAGCAGCAGCCTGTTGCCAATGAGGAAGAGGAGGATGATTCATCCGATGATTTATACTTTGCTCCGCATCAAAAGTCGTCCCTAAACAAGGCCTTTACGCAGGAAAAAGATCCTGATGGCGATTCTGTAGCCCTTTTGCTTGCTTTTGTTCCTATTAATCAACAGAAAAAGACTGATTCAAATCAGGAACTGTATATCATTAATGATAGCTCATACAGGGTGGCTTTTGCCGTATCTGTTTGGGAAAACAATATGGTTAAGCCCGTTTCATCAGGTATTTTACTTCCTGATTCAAAGGAACTTATAAGCACCTATTCTAGAGAAGAGTTAACCAATCAGCTAGTTATTAACGTACAAGCGTTATTCTTTAAAAACAGAAACTTTGTGGTTCAACAACCAGAGCACTACGATTTAACCGTTAATCCAGCAAAATTTTATAAGGAGGGTGCTTACACAGAAAATGACTTCTTCGATGAAAAAGCCATTGTTTACTCAATAGCCGATACCCGAAAAGAGGAGATTCTTAAATCGGTATCTGCTAAAGCCATTGAGGAGGCCATAAAGGAGAAGGATAAGCCCACAGCCGCAAAAGCAAAGCAGAACGTTGAAAACGCTGATGTAGAGGAGATAGACCTTCATATACATGAGCTTATCGATAACCCAAGCGGTTTGGAACCAGGTGAAATACTGGAAATTCAAATGGCTAGGTTTACAACCGCTATTGAGGGCGGCATTAAGGGCAAAACCAAGAAAATGGTGTTCATTCATGGTGTGGGCAATGGTAAGCTTAAGCATGAAATTCGTAAACTGCTAGATAAGCAATACTCAAAGTACCGATACCAAGATGCTTCGTTTAAGGAGTACGGTTTTGGTGCAACTATTGTATTCCTTCGCTAATACCGTTCTTAAACATAATTAACTAAAGAGTAGTTCGTTCTATCGCCGCAGGTATAACCTGGGGAGGAAAGTCCGGGCAACGCAGAGC
>DHVO01000164.1:30969-31777 GCA_002412705.1 Bacteroidales bacterium UBA5206
AAGGTGGGGTAAGAGCCCACCGGTTTTTGTGGCAACACAAAAAGCCGTACGCCTCATGGGTTGAAAGACCGTGTATATCATGAACCCAAAAGGTACAGTGCTGCTCGCGCTGGTTCTGCTTGCAGAAGTCATGAGGGGTAGGTCGCTTGATCTAACTGGTGACAGTTAGGCTAGATAAATGATAGAAACTCTTTTCCGAAAGGAATAGGGTACAGAACCCGGCTTACAGGACTACTCTTTTTTTCTTTCTAATTACACTCATCTCTGGAGCAATATTATGTGAAATAATATTGCTCTTTTTTTTATTCCCTAAGCTGAGAGTAGGATTCAATCACTTCTTTGTGTTTACATATGTAATCTACACAAGTAATATAGAGTAAACGATTTGCTGCTTGTTAAACTCTTTGGAATAGAGCAGGGGAGATACCGAAATACCATTTGCTGCCCGTTACTGCGCGGTTTACGCATGTAATTACTTAATTTGCGGTAAAACCTAGCGCCCCGCACACCCTTACTTCTCTCTTCTCGTTGATTATGTTGATATATCAATTGAATGCATATAATGATTTTATTATACTGTATTTCAGTTTATTACAAATTTTTAATAAACTATTGATTTAACATTTAAACCCCAATGATCCACGTACGGCCTAATGTATGGGCTTTTACTGATTATTTTAAATTGATAACCAGTTATATAATGTATTTACATGATGTACTAATTCAACGCATTATGGCGCTATTGAGGGGAATATTAATGCCATAATTAAGTATTATTCCCCTTCTTTAATCCACCTTAAGTATTGCA
>DHVO01000104.1:0-11093 GCA_002412705.1 Bacteroidales bacterium UBA5206
TCTTTTCGGAGCTCTTTGCTTTCACTCAAACGTTTCTCAATAACCTCTCTTTCTTTTTTAGATATGGTTTTGTCGATAAGCCGTTCGAGTAGCTGGCCCTCTATTTGTGATGTGTTCATGGTTTTTCCTCCATAGTGGTGTGTTGTTCTAAATAAAAAAGTTATGGTTTAATCATTTTGGACATTTTTTGTGAGTTATAACTTGTTACTAAATAAATTGGGATAGAATGAACATATTTAAAAATCAAAAGTCTTCTCGGTTTTGTTATATTGGTTAGGCTTTTATTGATTAATAACGTGTAGATAATTGATGCTTTACATTGATGTTGCTTTGGTTAATTAATGTAGGTTGTCATCAACTACTCTTTTATGTAGATTGGTGGATCTTTCTCAATAATCTCACTGTGATCTGTTGCTCCTCCTGATGAAGAGTTTGCGTCTCCGCCTTTTAGTGCGGATATTTGGTTTAGATTAAGTATTACCTCAGATGCATGATTGGCTGATAAGAAACTGTTTAGTGTTTTCATTATGTTCGTTATTAGGTTGGTGACATCTCTGTCTAAAGGTTTGAGTTTAGAGCGCTAAGTAATTACTATCTCCTAGTTTTGATGATGATCAGGAGGAGGGTGTTGTATATAGTGCTAGTTAGAACCCCGTTGATGTTCATTCAACATATTATTCCTTAATGTAAATTGGAGGATCTTTCTCAATTATTTCAGTATTATCTGGTGTTCCACTGGATGATGCGCTATCTTCCCCACCTTTTAGAACGTTTAGTTGGTTTAGGTTAAGGATTACCTCCGATGATTGGTTGGCTGATAGGAAACTGTTAAGTGTTTTCATGATAATTGATATTGTGTTGTCCTGTTTTATTTGAAGAATTGTGAGTAAGATCTGGGGCGTTATCGTATCCTAAAGTGATAATTTCTTTGAATTTGGATAACAATATGTATTGCTAGTCTGAACCCCGTTGATGTTCATTCAACATGTTATTCCTTAATGTAAATTGGGGGATCTTTCTCAATTATTTCAGTATTATCTGGTGTTCCACTGGATGATGCGCTTTCTTCCCCACCCTTTAGCACGTTTAGCTGGTTTAGGTTAAGGATTACCTCTGATGATTGGTTGGCTGATAGGAAGCTACTTAGAGTTTTCATGGAATTATGGTTTTTAGTTATTAAAATTCTTGGGCCTTCACCTACATATTCCATTACATGGCAAAACGTGACATGTTTTTAACACTTTTTTTTCACTTTTTTTTCGAATAAATAGTCAAGTAACAAATAATCAGATAGATATAAAAATGGACTTTTTAATATTTTTGTTAAAGGGTTGTTACTGTAAGGGTATTTTTCTACTTTTGCGCTCTTAATTTCCAATAAATTAGGTTGAAATTCAGTGTAACACAGCGAAGTGCGCTGTTTTGGGTTTGATAACTAACATGTTTTAGCCAAATGAATATTATACACGAAAACGTTGATGGGCTCAATGCGCAATTGAAGGTTTCGGTTGATAAGGCCGATTATCAGGATAAGGTTGAGCAAATGCTAAAGGACTACCGCAAAAAGGCCGCTATTAAGGGTTTTAGGCCAGGTAAAGCCCCTGAGGGGTTAATTAGTAAGCTTTACCGCTTGCCAATTACCGCCGAAGAGGTTAACAAGCTTGTGTCGGAGTCAATATCAAACTACCTGTTTGAGCAAAAACTTAATATTCTTGGTGAACCCATGCCAAGCGAGAATCAACCAAAGATTGACTGGGAGACCCAAGAGAACTTTGAGTTTGTTTTCGACATGGGATTAGTGCCTGAGTTTGAACTTAAGCTTTCTAAGCGCGATAAGGTTCCTTACTATACTATCGCAATAGATGATAAGATTCGTGAGCTTTACCTAGATAGCCACCAGCGTCGTCATGGAACCTATGTTCCTGTTGAGGTTGCCGGTGACAACGATCTACTTAAGGTAACCCTTACAGAGCTAAATAGCGATGAGTCGCCTCGCGAAGGTGGTATCAATGTTGATAGCGCTTCTGTTTCTATTGGTCTTGTTGGTGATGAGGCTGAAAAGGCTAAGCTTATGGGCGCTAAGATTGGTGATGTTTTTGTTATTGATGTTACCAAGGCGTTCCCTAACGAAACCGATAGAGCTGCTTTGCTTCGTGTAAACAAAGCTAACCTAGGGTCTGTAGAGCCTCTATTCCAGGCTACTGTGACCGAGACCATGACCTATGAGAAGGGTGAGCTAAACCAGGAACTGTTCGACAAGGTTTACGGCGAGGGTGCAGTTGCTTCTCAAGAGGAGTTTATTGCTAAAGTGGAAGAGGAGATAAAGGCAAACCTACAGCGCGAAAGCGACTTCCGTTTCCTTGTTGACCTAAAAGATAAGCTGGTTGATAAAGCAAAATTCGATCTTCCTAAGGATTTCCTTGTTCGTTGGCTTGTAGCCATTAACGAAGGTAAGGTTACCCGTGAGCAGGTAGAAACTGAGTATCCTATGTTTGAAAAGGATCTTAAGTGGCAGCTGATTCGCGATAAGATTAGCAAGGAGCAAGAGCTTGTTGTTGACGATGCCGCTCTTACCGAGTTTGCACAAACTTATGCTCGCGAGCAATTCGCTGCTTATGGTCTTCGCGAAATTCCAGAGGAGTACCTAGTTCGCTATGCCGAGGATATGCTTAAAAAGGATGATGAGCGTCGTAAAATTCGTGAGCGTCTTCTTGAAGATAAAGTTGTTGCTTGGGTTAAAGAGGCTGTTAAGCTTGACGAGAAAGAGGTTTCTGCCGACGATTTTAATAAGCTGTAGTCGCTTTATTCTATCATACAAAGGGGTACCCAACCGGTATCCCTTTTTTATTGCTCCTCTGTAAAATACTTTTGCGCTGCAGGTTTGCTTATTTTAGAATTTGTTTTTCAAATTGGCACTTTAATTTAACTTTGTTACCCTAACTTTTGTTTAGTAACCATCTTTATCATTAACTTGATTTTTAAACGATATAGCATATGAAAAGTAAAAACGAATTTGAAAAATATGCGCGTTTGCAACGCGGTATTAGCAGCCTAACTATGCACCGTTTCAAATCGATGCATAATAGTTATATAAACCCTACAATTATAGAGGAACGTCAGCTAAACATTGCCACCATGGATGTTTTCTCTCGCCTTATGATGGACCGGATTATATTCTTAGGTGTTCCTATTAACGATGATGTTGCCAATATAATCCAAGCGCAGCTGCTATTTTTGGAATCAACCGATGCTGGAAAGGATATTCAGATTTACTTTAACACTCCTGGTGGTTCGGTGTATGCTGGTTTGGGTATTTATGATACAATGCAGTTCATAAGCCCCGATGTGGCTACTATTTGTACTGGTATTGCTGCTTCAATGGGCGCAGTTCTGCTAACTGCTGGAACTAAAGGCAAACGTACTGCGTTGCCTCATTCTCGGGTTATGATTCACCAACCTATGGGTGGCGCAGAGGGACAAGCCTCCGATATAGAAATTACTACCCGCGAAATACTTAAGTTGCGAACCGAACTCTATGAGATAATTGCCGATCATTCTGGCAATCCAATGGATAAAGTATTTAAGGATGCAGATCGTGACTACTGGATGACTGCCGAAGAGGCTAAGGCTTATGGAATGATTGATGAAGTGCTTAGGCGCAATAATCATAAGTAGTATTGCATAGACAGTTTTACGAGGGATGTTCAGATAAGCTGGACATCCTTTTTTTGTTTACGCCTGGATGTGCTTGATTGAAGCCTAACTCAGTGTATTCAGTTTTAAAGTTAGGTTGGTGTTGTCTTTTTTACGAAACCAAACATCTATATATATAAATATAAATATTATATTTGTGCGCCGTTTCTTTTTGCTTAAAGAACAAACCAATAGCATTGTGTAATAATAAATTGTAGAGCCCAATGAATAGCATTGTAGTAAATGAGAGTCGTTGTCCGAAAAATCACCCCTGTCCAGTATTAATGTACTGTCCAGCAGGAGCTATAACGCAAAAAGATTACTATAGCGCTCCAGAAATTGATGAGTCGCTATGTACAAAGTGCGGAAAGTGTTTGCGCATGTGCGGATATGGTGCCTTTCAGCCTTCAAGTAAGGCGTAGTTAATAAATGGTTATGCGTTTAGGGGCATTTGGTATTCCAAATGCCCTTATTTTTTGTAATATTAGCAGTCCCGTTAAAAGAGGTTAATGTAATAGTATAAACCTCAAGTTAAAAAGTTGTAACTTTGCACAGCAATACTTTTTTGAAAGATAATATTTTACGATGCGAAATACCGATAAATGTTCATTTTGCGGACGCGAGCGAAAAGAGGTTAACCTTCTTATCGCTGGTGTAACTGGTTTCATTTGCGATATGTGTGCCGAGCAGGCAAACCTAATTGTTCGCGAGGAGCTGAAGAAGAAGGGCGAGTTTAAGCTAAACAAGGGTAAACTACTCAAACCAATCGAAATAAAGAAGTTTCTAGATCAGTACGTAATTGGTCAGGATGAGGCTAAAAAGTTCCTGTCTGTAGCTGTGTACAATCACTATAAACGATTGCTGCAATCCGATCATGGCGATGATGTTGAAATAGAGAAGAGTAATATACTTCTTGTTGGTGAAACGGGTACAGGAAAAACCCTGCTGGCTCGTACAATAGCTAAAATGCTTCACGTTCCTTTTACCATTGTTGATGCAACGGTACTAACAGAGGCTGGTTATGTTGGCGAAGATGTGGAGAGCATTCTTTCCCGTTTGTTGCAAGTTGCCGATTATAATGTTGAAGCAGCAGAGAAAGGCATTGTTTTTATTGACGAAATAGACAAGATTGCTCGCAAGGGCGATAATCCCTCTATCACTCGCGATGTTTCTGGCGAAGGTGTTCAACAGGGACTGCTCAAGCTCTTAGAGGGCTCTGTAGTGAACGTTCCACCTCAGGGTGGGCGTAAGCATCCAGAGCAAAAGATGATTCAGGTTGACACCAAGAATATACTATTTATTTGTGGTGGTGCCTTTGATGGTATCGACCGTAAAATTGCCCAGCGCTTAAACTCACAAGTTGTAGGTTATGGGGCAAGTCAGGATAGGGAAAATGTGGATAAACACAACCTACTTCAGTACATTGCACCTCAGGATTTGCGCTCATTCGGGTTAATTCCAGAGATAATTGGTCGTTTACCTGTAATAACCTATTTGAATCCACTTGATAGGGATACGCTGCGAAGTATTCTTACTGAACCTAAGAATGCCATAATTAAGCAGTACAAGAAACTATTTAAGTACGATGGTATTGCCCTAGAGTTTGATGTGGAGGCTCTTGAGTATATTGTTGATAAAGCAGTTGAGTTCAAACTGGGTGCACGTGGGCTACGCTCGATATGCGAGGCAATAATGATGGACGCCATGTTCGATCTTCCCTCACAGAAGACCGAAAGCATGACTATCTCTCTTGAGTACGCTCAGCAAAAACTGGAAAAGATAAATCTTAAACGCCTAAAGGCCGCTTAGCGCTTTTTAGTGTAGTTAACAAAGGTGTAGTGAAGCTCGTCGGATTCGGCGGGCTTTCCTTTTTGTGTGCTCTCAACCTCCCAGTCCATTAGTTCAAGTTCAGGGAAGAATGTATCGGCTGGGAAGCTGCCATGAACACGCGTTAAGTAAATCCTATCGGTCAAGGGAAGGGCTTGCTTGTATATTTCGCCACCTCCAATAATAAAAACCTCCTGCTCATTACGAGCAATAACAAGAGCCTCGTCTAACGAGCATACAACAATGCACCCTTCGGGTTTAAAATTTGGGTTGCGGCTTATTACAATATTGGTTCTGTTAGGTAGAGGTTTGCCTATACTCTCGAATGTTTTGCGCCCCATAATAATGTGGTGACCGCTGGTTAGGCTCTTAAAGCGCTTCAGATCTTCTGATATATGCCAAAGCAACTGGTTGTTAAGGCCAATAGCATTGTTGTCGGCAACTGCAACTATAATAGAGATAGTCATTTATTTATAGGTTTATTCTAGTGGTTAAACGTTTTGTTTTGCATGAACTCTCTTTTGCGTCTGGGTTCAATGTTGCTCCTAAAAACCATGTAGAATATTGGTCCCATTACTAGAATAAGAATTAGCTCCAGTAGCTGGTTGCTAAAGTATGGTCGTTTTCTCCAGTTTTTGAATAGTAATGCCCAGCTCCAAAGCCAAGCGCAAACAAATATAGAAGCAACTATTATTGCGTAGGTTTTCATACTAAAGGTTTTAGGGGCTATTTTCTGTTTTTATCTTGTGCAACAGCGTTATGTTAAATTGCTATTGCCCCTTTTATGTGGGGATGAGGGTTGTAATCCTGAAGCGAAAAATCCTCATACTTGAAATCGAATATAGATTTTACCTCAGGGTTAATGACCATTTTGGGTAGCGATCTTGGTTCGCGGGATAGCTGCAGCTTAACTTGTTCTATATGATTTAGGTAGATGTGTGTGTCGCCTAGTGTATGAATAAATTCGCCTGGTTGTAGTCCAGTTACCTGTGCTACCATCATAGTTAACAGCGCGTAGCTTGCAATATTGAATGGGACGCCTAAAAAAACATCGGCGCTTCGTTGGTAAAGCTGGCACGAGAGCTTTCCGTTGGCAACGTAAAACTGGAAAAGCACGTGGCATGGGGGTAGCGCCATTTGATCTATTTGACCTACATTCCAAGCACATACAAGGTGCCTACGAGAATTAGGGTTGTTCTTTATGGAATCGATAATTTGGGAAATCTGGTCGATGTGATCGCCACTTGCTGTGGGCCAGCTACGCCACTGGTACCCATAAATTGGACCCAACTCTCCATTTTCGTTGGCCCACTCGTCCCAAATGGTTACTCCATTGTTGTTTAGACTTTTTACATTGGTTTCGCCCTTTAGAAACCATAGCAGTTCATAAATTATCGACTTAAGGTGTAGCTTTTTTGTGGTAAGTAAGGGGAATCCTTCCGAAAGGTCAAAGCGCATTTGGTGCCCAAAAACACTAATGGTTCCAGTTCCGGTTCTGTCAGTTTTTTCTACACCAGTGCTTGTAATATGCTCGAGTAAATCAAGGTATTGCTTCATTCCGATAAATCTTTATAGTTGGGTAAAAGTAACCCAAAAAAACAATTTTATCAAAGCGATACTCCTATTAGCCTAATAGCTAACGTTGCTATTTGCCCATTAAAGCAAACCTCCGTCCCCAAACAGCAGCAATGGCAATAAAAAGACGAGGAATCAGCATCCACCAAATGGATACACCAATAGCAGCAAACAGTAGGAGATCCTCCAAGTTGGAGTGAGAAATGGCTATGTGGAAGTTCAACAAATCAGCATCGGTGCGCGATAGTTTGCCCGCTTCAACCTCCTCAACCATTACTGCAGAACCATAGGCTAGTCCAAGAGTGTTGGCAACTATCCACAGGAACGACGTTGATTCTGGAAGTCCCATTACCTTTAGTAGGGGCTTGAATATGGTGGATAGTATCTGTATTATTCCAAACTCCTTAAGGATTCGCTGCAGAATCATAAGAAGCGTTACTAAAGTGATGATTTTGAGGCAAAGGTACAATGCCGATAATCCCCAGGATACGAGCACATCGGTTAGGGGGGCGCCATGCATTATGGCTTTACTACCTAGGCCTGCACCTAGGTCGAGCGGTAGGAGTAGGTTAAGCACGGCTGCAGAAACAATGGCCATACCTAGCCTAAGAGCAACAATGTGCCATGCCTTGGAACCCGTGCGCTTTTGTACAGCCGTTTCAACAATTAGGTTGTGCGCAATTAGGCACATAACGGCAAGTATGGTTATTTCCCTCATGTTTAACGGTAGAGAGGCAATAACTGCAATGGCCGAGTAGATGTTTAGGAAAACACCTGTGAGGAAAACTAAAGCCGCTTCCCCTCTTAGCCCTATTATACCAAAAGCAGGCGAGAGCCATTCCGATACAACGTTAAGCACACCAAAGTGCTGGAGTAGCGTAACTACTAGCGATATAGGTATGGTTATTTTAAGAAGCCAAATAGCTGTTTTTGTTGCAGGTGCAATGGAATCCTTAATGCAGGTTCCAATTCGTTGAAGCACTAGTGCCGTTTTACCCGCGGCGAAACCTGCTCCATTGCTCTTTTGCTTTTTTGCTTGGCTCATACTTACCTTGAGAATAATATGTGTGACTATGATTGTTGTATTGGTTTTAAGCTTAACCAGCACAATAAAGTTGCTGGCAAATGTAGCAAATCGTTAGTATCAATGTGTTTGGGGTGGAATGTTTTCTGGCACATCTAATTACTTATACAACTCGGTTTTCGTCCACTTAGGGGTATCAAGGTGTGGCGAGTGCATTGCTAAAAAAGATAAGGGCTTTAATATGACTTTGCATTTCCATCACCACGTGCTTGGGGAATAATGCTGCTTCTATCTAGTTTTTTGGCACAGTGCTATAATGTGCGTTAATTAGATATGTTGCTTAACATGTTTTGACTGTTACTCTCTGAAAATCTTGTACTACAGTTTTTTGTGATGTTGTAAAAAATGTTTTAGCTATTGGTAGCTACAGAAATATTTGTATAGACTTTCGTGGCTGGCTTAAACTTTTATTTTTGTCTAGCCTTTTAACTAATAAATTATAACCAATTAACCCTATTCTTGATTTATGAAACGTAACGTAGTAATTATTGGAGCTGCCGGAAGAGATTTCCACAACTTCAACACATTCTTCCGCGACAAAGAGGAGTATAATGTAGTAGCGTTTACAGCAGCCCAGATTCCTGATATTGATGGAAGAAAGTATCCTGCCGAACTTGCTGGTAAGCTGTACCCATCGGGTATTCCAATTGTAGCCGAGGAGGAACTTCCTGCCCTTATAAAGGATAAAAACGTTCACGACTGTGTGTTTGCCTATAGCGATGTTCGTTATGCTCATGTAATGCGTCTTAGCTCTATAGTAAATGCCGCTGGAGCTAACTTTATGCTAATTGGTCCTAATGAGACCATGGTTAAAAGTACAAAGCCTGTTATCGCTGTTGTTGCTACTCGTACCGGTTGCGGAAAATCCCAAACTTCTCGTAAGGTGGTTGAGTACCTAATGGCTCAAGGCTTAAAGGTAGTTGCTGTGCGCCACCCAATGCCCTATGGCGATTTAGTTGCTCAAAAGGTTCAGCGTTTTGCCACTGTTGAGGATTTAAAGAAGCACAAGTGTACTGTAGAGGAGATGGAAGAGTACGAGCCACACGTAGTTCGCGGTAACGTTATTTATGCTGGCGTTGACTATGAGGCTATTCTTCGCGAAGCAGAAAAGGATCCTAGCGGATGCGATGTAATTCTTTGGGATGGTGGTAACAACGACTTTGCGTTCTACAAACCCGATTTAACAATAACCGTTGCTGACCCTCACCGCGCAGGAAATGAGGTTAGCTACTACCCTGGTGAGGTTAACCTTCGCTTGGCCGACGTTGTGGTTATTAATAAAATGGACTCCGCATCTCCAGAGGGTATTCAAATTGTTCGCGACAATATTCGTGCATGTAACCCAAAGGCGATTGTTGTTGATGGTGCATCTCCCATTAAGGTTGATAAGCCAGAACTTATTAATGGTAAGCGTTGCTTAATTGTTGAGGATGGTCCAACTCTTACTCATGGCGAGATGAAGATTGGCGCTGGTACCATTGCTGCTCGTAAGTTTGGTGCATCTCATGAAATTGATGCCCGTCCTTATCTTGTTGGTAAACTTAAGGAGACCTACGCAATTTATCCAAATATTGGAAACATTCTGCCTGCTATGGGTTACGGTGAGCAGCAGCTAAAGGACCTTGAGGCCACTATCAATAACACCGATTGCGATACCGTTATTATTGGTACTCCAATAGATCTTAACCGTATTATCAACATAAAGAAACCTACCACTCGTGTTTACTACGATTTGGCGGAGATTGGATTACCCGATCTTAAGGGTGTTCTTGAGAAGTTTGTTGCCGATCACAAGCTTAAATAACCAACGTTTAGTTTTCCCAAACCTAAGGGGTAGCCATTTGCCGGCTACCCTTTTTTGTTTTTTGTTGGCTACAACACAAAGTTAATTACCGATAGGTAAAGAAAGAAGCGCGGAATGCGGGCAAGCCCCCAGAATAGGAACGCCTTAAAGGAGAACTTTGCAGCACCTGTTACCATACAGGCAGCCGAGTAGGGAATTGGGAATAACGCTGCAACAAGAATTAGCAGTCCGCCCCATTGGGTTATACGTTTGTGGAAATTGGGATAGCGTTCCGTTAAAATGGTTTTCATTTTACCATGCGAGGCAATGTACCTTCCTATAAAGTAGGATGCTATACCACCTATGTACGATAGCACTGCAAGTAGTAATACCATTAGCTTTGGGTTAGATAGCGTTTGCGCCCAAAGTATGAATAAGTCGGGAGGGATTAGCCCAAGTAGCGACTCCGAGGTGAGGAAGACAGCTATAACTGCAAAGGGACTAGCGCCTGTAAGAGATTGGGTAATCAGCATTTCAATATCACCAAAATGCTGCTGTATAAACATTAGCGCTGCCACTAGAAGCCCAATTACGGCAACTAGTTTAATAAAGCTTTTGGTGAGAAACGTGTAAAAACCGGTACGACGAAGATGGATATTCAAAAGTCGGTACGACTTTAACGAATTAATGGTGTTTCTGGTGTTCATCTAGTCCTTTAAGTGTATTGATGCATTTTGCCTTTGCAAAACTATCTGTTATACATTAGAAACAATGGTTTTGTTTGCGGTTTAGTCAAAATGGTTTTGTTAAAAAGTTTAAACGAGTGTTAAAGTCGGCGCAATTTGGGCTGCGTAGCCTTTGTTGTGAACTTAAGTTTAGCTAAGGCCATGCACTTCACTTTTTATTCTGGCTTTTGATAGGGGATAACCCTAGTTGAATTAGAATTAGTAATTTTGTGCTCCCTTTAGCTTATTATGCGACGAAGTTTTGGCTCGCACTTTGCTATATGGAGTAGGAATTGGCTGAATCGATAATAATACTAATAAAATGAGGTCTGTAATATCTTTTTGCTTGTTGTTTTTTGTGGTAGATGTGGCGTTTGGTCAACAAGTGGTACCCGATACCACTGTG
>DHVO01000104.1:11103-22728 GCA_002412705.1 Bacteroidales bacterium UBA5206
GTTCCCGATACTGCTTTGAATGTAAGTGTTGTTAAGCCCGATTCGTTGAACTTTGTTGCCCCCGATTCCCTTAAGGCCGACCCCAATGAATTGCTGCTAAAGCCTAGCACACTTCCCGATACAATTAACCATGTTATAGAGTCAAAACCTGTTGACGTACCCACAGTATCTAAGTTTAAGAACTCAAAGTTTGACGTGTTAACCTTGCTACAGGGTGAAGAGATGGAGGTTGAAGTGCGCCAGGTTACGCCTAAGTATATTATCTACTCCGACCCTGGTCTTATGGAGACCATGAAAATTGATCGCCGCGAAGTTTACAGCGTTAAGTACCGTAGTGGAAAAATTGATATCATATCGAGTAAACCTCTCAAGATACCTGATTATAATAACTGGAGAGAGATAGTGGTTACTTCCGATCCTGCCGGCGTTGAGGGACTAATTGAACTTGGAGATGTTTCGGTATCGGTTGAAGCCTCATCGCGTACGCACATTAAAATGCCACGAACCCTTGAGGCAAGTGCCATTGTTATTGCTAAAAAGAAAGCGGCTCTGCTAAAAGGCGAAATAATCCTTATTACCCGTAAGGAGCACTATAGGGGCTATGGGGTTCAGCCTTCGGTTACGGTTGAAGGAAAAGCCTTTCGCCAACCGTAACCCAGTTGGCTACCACTTTATATTAGTGGTAAACTGCTTAATGTTTTCCCACTCCTTAATCATCTGCTCATACTGCTTTGGTTTGGATAATTTAAACGCCAGTAGTTTAGCGTTTCTCCAGGCATAAATGGCCTGTTTGCGCCATATATGCATAAGCAAAGCCGATATTGGCAAACTTGCAAGGTAGCATAGTGCCCATAGCGCATTACCTGTTATTGCCCAAAATGCAATGGCTTGCAGCCCATGAAGAATTGGGAATGCAAAAATACCCAAGCCATACCTTACTGAGCTAACAAACTGAGGATCCTTTATTTTTGATGACACTGCTGCAACCGCACTAAGGGGCAATATGTTGTTTGCAAATCCAAAAATGAATACGGAGAGCGTACTGGCTAATGCTGGAATTCTTAACAGTAGGCCTAGGGCTTTGTGTAAAGAAGAAGTGCTTAGATTGGGATTAAAGCTTAGCCGTTCTGTTATTTGCGCGTATCGGTTTGCCGAGGCAATTACTTCGTTGAATTTAGCGCTGTTGGTTGCTGCTAGGTTGTCGAGTTCCGATATCAGCGCCTTGGCTGCCAGAAACTGGTTGTTTAAGCTGTTCCTTAAAGCCTTTTGAGCAACCATAATAGGGGCAAAGCTGGTTCTAATGGTCTCGTATGCTTGGTAGTGCTCCTCGCTGCCAATATGAATCATTTGCTCTTTCATTTTTGAAGCAAGCTCTTCCATTAGCTCGTTGTTTGCTACGGCGGGATTCTCCTTGTAACGGTTGTAGTATTGAGATACGCAAATGGGTTCGCCAAACCTAATTAGCATAGGGCTACCAAACTTGTAGTAGTGCGTATATTCTAGTCCTACAGGAACAATTTTAATATTCATAGTATTCCCTGTGGCCTCTTCGGCTTGGAACGCAATGCGGGCAATACCCTTTTTTAGCTGGCGAAGCCGGCGGTGCCCATCGTGATTCCCTTCGGGGAGTATTACAAGGCTGTTCTTGTTCTGGAGTATCTCCAGTGTTTTTTGAAAAATGGCATCGTTTAGCTGTAGGTTGCTAAACCCATCGCGAATGCGATATACAGGCATTATTTTGAGAAACGTGAGGATTTTCTCAAGCAATGGCTTTTTGAATATGTCGGCTCTAGCAAGGAATACGGGTTGCCACTCCTTTGTGTAAAGAACTGCTAGCGCATCAATTAGCGCATTTTGATGGTTGGGGGCAAATATTAGTATGTCGTTAAAATCAATCTTATCTAGTCCAACAACCTCTTTGGGAAAGTAGATGTGGAAAAGAGAGCTCCCGTACATTTTTAGCAGGTGGTATCCCATGGACCACTTTTCGATATCGTCTCTACGAGTTGGCATATTAAAAGGCATTGATTTTTACTGTTTGGTTAATCATTAAGGGGTTTGCGCGCCCAAAGCGATGCAATGCTCATTCCGGAAAGGATATGCCAAATACCCCACCATGCGGCAATAAAAGCCATTCCTCCTAACCCGTTAAATAGGTTTGGGTTGAATATTAGCACAAGCCCTAGACCTGAGTTCTGAATACCCGTTTCAATGGTTATGGTTCTGCGGTCGGCTCGTGGCAGCCTGAATAGCGATGCTATGCTAAATCCTGTAAGAAGTGCTAGCGCGTTGTGGGCAAGTACAATCAGGAGTATTAGGTGTATAAACTTGAGGAAGTAGCTAAAGTTAGAAGCAAGTGCCGCTACCACAAAACCGAAAAAGAAAAGGATGGAGAACCATTTCATTGGCTTTTTAATTTTTTCGGTAGTTTGGGGAAACTTACGCGCAAACCAAAGTCCCACAATAATTGGAATACCCAGCAGAATAAACACCGTTTTTATCATCTCCCAAGCATCAATGTTAAAGGGTATAACTAGGTCGGATGCTTCGGAGTAAAGGCTTCCCCAAAATGCAAAGTTAAACGGGGTGAGAAATATGGCCGAGAGAGTTGCTACGGCTGTTAAGCTAACCGATAGTGCCACATTCCCCTTTGCTAGCGATGATATAAAGTTGGATATGTTACCTCCAGGGCAGGCGGCAACAAGTATCATTCCCATGGCCACGCTTGGCGATGGCTTAATAATTAGCACCAGCAGAAAGGTTAGTGCGGGTAGCGCTATAAACTGCGATATAACCCCAACAATTACGGGTTTCGGGTTTTTTGCCAAGTTTCTAAAGCTCTCGAACTTAATTTCGAGGGCAACCCCAAACATTATAAAGGCAAGCGTAATGTTCATGAATAGCAAGCCCCCAGTGGTAAAGTTTAGCCTAATCCAGTCTAGAGTATCAAGGCTTGCTCTTAGATGAAGATCTACTCGCTCCACTTTCCCTTGGCTTAGCTCAACCCTGTGGCGCTTGGTGTAGTACCAGTCAGCTCCTTCTGTTTTGCTATCGGGATCTCCGGCCAGTTCATAGGCTTCCTTTGTATCCATACCTATGCGTAGGTGCGAGATGGGCAATGCGGGTTCGTTTCGCTTACTCTTATCCCGCCTAATTCTGATATTGATTTTGTGGCTAGTATTGCTTAGCCTAATGTCTGATATCTTGCCGTTAATAATTACAACTTGGTCGGTATTGTAGAACCAACGGGTAACCTCATCCTTGTATGTGGGTTGTCCCATTTGCTTAATAAGTGCAGAGGAGTCTATGCCAATGGCCAACTCCTTTAGTTTTTTTGATATGGACTCGGCTTTAGTTGATCCATTAATTAGGAGAAGTAAAAGGGTAACAAGGATTAGCTTTGCGTATTGGGTATTGGCTCTTCTCATACTCTGTTGGATTGTGGCTGTTGCTGTAGGGTTATGGGTTGGATAGCTATCCACAGGAACCATATTTAGCCGTTTAGGGCTACTCCTGTTAGTTTAGTTGCGTTTAACACCCACATTCAATTGTATTTAGGGGCGTTATTGCGTTAGAACGTAAGCCCATAAACAAACCTCAACAAACCATTTTGATTGCAGTAAAAATGCGGATTTCTTTCCATTTTAGCAAAAACTCAATCAAAGGCTTCCTATTATTTGCATTGTAGCAGTTTTTGCTCTGTTTGCAATGATCATGTTAACGCCCTTTGCTGCAGAATTATGCTGGGTAACAAGTATTAAAAAAAGCGAATTCCTTTGCAGAAATTCGCTTGTGCTTACACTGGGGGCTTTTTACTGTTTTACTTGGAATGGATATTCTGTTGTTGTACCATTGTTATCCAAAATAAGTATGTAGTCGCCTTTAGGAATGCTTTTTAAATCGATGGGGATAATGTCTTTGTGCAGCCTGTAGATTCCCCACCCTATGTTGGCTTGTAGAAATACTCCTGCCAGATTGCTCTTGTTTGTTGCCGAAACAAGTTTTCCAATCAGCTTAGTTTGCTCCCTAACGGTGATGTTAAGTAGTACATCGCAGCTATACTGGTTGGTTTCAATGCTGTTAATGGTTACTATAGGTTGCTCTGCAAACTCCTTGCTACTAACGGTAATGGTGAATGGTTTGACTATAACCTCTTCGGTATCGCCATGGGAAACCTTTATAAGTAGCTCATTGGTGTATGTGCCCGTGTCAATAAGGTTAGCGTTTACTTGTAGGTATATGGAATGGCTACCCTTCCCGTAGGTTTGATCTCTGTCCTTAGCCATTTTAACTGCCGATTCGGGGAAATTGTTGGCAAACTTAAAACTGTACGATAAGCTAACAGGCTTGTGCGATGTGTTGGTTAGCGTTAGCACCATCTCGGCAATGCTACTACTGCCAGTTGTAAAAGTAAGATTGGTGTCGGCTTTGATGCTTACCTGTGGCGTTTTGTCTTGTAAAAGTTCCTCTTTGCTGAGTGCAATAACTTTACCTGTTGTTGTGCAAATAATAATGTTGTTTCCTGTTTCAATTGGCGATGAGAATACGTTTCCCTCTGGTTTGTATTTGGCTATCAGCTTGCCATTGCTTGGGTTAACAGCGTAAACCGATCCATTCCCATTCCTGTTTAAATATGAGTTGCCCGTTCCAAAAATTATGGCATCGTTAAGTTTTAGTGGGGTTCCAAAAATATTGTAATCGGCTACAACGCTCCATGCTTCGGAGCCGTTGGTTTGGTTAAATGCCGACAGCATAAAGTTGTCGGAGCCTCCAATAATAACATTGTTACCAGAAACAATTGGTGCTGTTGGCCACCATGAGCCTGCTTTGTCGGTTTGTGCCCATACCTCTGTTTGCTTTTTTATGTTATACGCCTTAAACGTATTGTGCCTTGAGCCTACAAACAGCATCCCGTTATGCACCAATGGAGCTCCCGTAATAAAGCCAAATGTAGGGTAGGGGCGTTCGGTAAGGGTTTTTATGGTTAGGTCAAATTGTTCCGATTTGGTGTTGTAGCCATAAATTACTCCGTTGTTATCGCCAAAGTACAACGTTTCGTTGCTAAAGGTGAGCCCGCTTCTAATCTCTGTTTTCTCTTGTGTAGATATGGTTTTGTGTAGTTTGCCTGTTTCTGCATCAACCATGCTTACTTGTCCTTTGCCGCTTACAAAGTATATTGCTCCGTTATGGGCAATGGGTGCGCTGTGAAAGTAATCCCAGGGATCGGTAATGTCGTCGCATGGGCTGCAAGCCGCTTTTGTGCTAAAAACCTCCTTTGCATCGCCCATGTTGAAACAGTAAAGCGCATACATGCTCTCAACGTAAACCTTGTTTCCCAATATTGCCGCTGACGATCGAATAGGGCTAGGGAGCTTAACTTCGTGAATTATATCTCCAGTGTTAACATTTATCCAGTAAAGGAAGCCACTTTCGGTTCCAATAATCAGGGTGTTACTTGCAATTTGGGGTGTTGCAAACACTGCTCCGTTAAGTTTTGTTACCCACAGCTCTGTTTGTGCCAGAACTGTAGCTGAGCATAGGGTTACTAATGCAAAAAGTGTAGCAATCCTTTTCATACTTCGTTTGTATTAATGGTTTTAAAAAGCCTTACCTAAGTGTTGGCTTCGGAAATTTAGTTGCTACGAAGTAATGGTGTTTTAATGGTTTGTGCGTTCCGATTCATGAATCGGAACCCTTTTTTACGATTTTTCCTTGAACTGAGATGGCGTTATCCCCTTATGCTTTTTAAATGCGTTGTTGAATGCCGTTTTGGAGTTGAACCCCGATAGGTACATTATCTCCTGGATGGTTTTTTCCTGCTGCTTGGATAGCTGCTCGCAGGCAAACTCAACTCTTAGTCCGTTTATGTAATCGTGAAACGATTTTTGTAGCTGCTGATTTATGATTTGGGAAAGGTACTTTGTGGAAATTCCTGTTTGTGTCGATAGCTTTCCTAGCGACAGCTCTGGTTCTAGAAAGTATTGGTTTTTTCTCATCTGCTCCGAAAGGGCTTGCGCATACTCCTTGGCTTGTGCTGGGCTAAGCGCAGAACCTTGGTACTTGGCATTTTCTGGTGCTGCGTGTATTACCACAGGGTTGCTTATGGCGCTGTAGAATAGGATGTTGAAAAAGATTAGGAATGGGGCAAAGGCAATGGTTTCTATCGTAAGTTTTTGGGTTAACGGGTTTACTCCTAATCCCACTGCAGCAACGGGTAGGAAACACGCTATAATATATCCTAGTAGTACTACGGTTACCCATATGCGAATACGATTCTGATCATTGGAGTAGTTCTGCCTTACCATCCTGCTGTACTTAATAAGTGTTACAACTCCTGCGGCAGTGTAGAGCACAACCTGCATGTTAACAACAATACCAATGGGCACTTGGGGTAGCGAGGTTATACTTGCAAGGATGGAGTAGGGGAGCACTAGCAAGAATGGAAGTACATGTGGCATGGCAAACAGGTACGGTTTTTCCCTTTTTTTGGTTAGTGCATCGGCGTATAGGTAAAGGGTTGGTGCCCACAGTAAATTGGCTACAACTAGTAGCTTTGGGGTTACGCTATGGGGCATATGCTTATTTATTACCCAGGCCATAATGCCTACCGCTTGCGAGGCAAAAAACACAACTAAAATCTTGTTGTAAAAGGGTTTCCACTCCTTTACGCTTAGGTAAAGGATAAAGGTTACCAGTTGGAATACTGATATGCTATTAACTACATCGGCAAAATCGAAGGTCAATGCTCTCTGTTTTTATACAATGATACAAAAAAAGGAGCCTTGTAGGGGCTCCTCTTAGTATAATGTGTAATGTTACTCAAGTCGTTTGCGTAGCTGCTCTCCTTGTGCCTCAAATCCTGGCTTGCCTAGTAGCGCAAACATGTTCTTTTTGTAGGCTTCTACACCTGGTTGGTCGAATGGATTAACGCCAAGAGTATAGCCGCTAAGCGCACATGCCTTTTCAAAGAAGTACATTAAGTAACCCACCCAGTAGGCGTTTAGCCTAGGAATTTCTATTACGATGTTGGGCACACCGCCATCGATATGAGCTAGTATGGTGCCTAGTTCGGCCATGCGGTTAACCTCCGATAGCCTTTTCCCAGATATAAAGTTAAGCTGGTCTAGGTTCTCAGGATCGTTAGGTATATTTAGCTTGGTTTCTGGTTCGGCTATGGTTAGCACTGTTTCAAAAATCATGCGCTCCCCTTCCTGTATGTACTGTCCAAGCGAGTGCAGGTCTGATGTTAGATCCACGCTAGCAGGGAAAATGCCCTTTTGCTCCTTGCCCTCACTCTCGCCGTACAGCTGTTTCCACCACTCGGCAAGGAAGTGTAGCTTGGGGTTGTAGTTAACCATTATCTCAACCAACTTCTTTTTCTCGTAAAGAGCGTTACGAGCTGCAGCGTATAGGCATGCAGGGTTTTCTTCAAACTTAACGCTTGGTGAGGTATGCTGTTCGGCATCAGCAGCGCCCTTAACAAGCTCACGTATGCTAAAGCCTGCAATGGCAACGGGAAGTAAACCCACAGGGGTAAGTACAGAGTATCGTCCTCCAACATCGTCGGGAATAACAAAGGTTCTGTAGCCTTCCTGATCGGCGAGCTTGCGAAGGGCTCCCTTGCTCTCATCTGTGATGGCAACTATGCGGCTTGCCGCTTCGGCTTTGCCAACCTTTGCTTCAAGGTGATTTCGCAACAAGCGGAAACCAAGGGCTGGTTCGGTTGTTGTTCCCGATTTTGAGATAACAACAATGGAGTAGCGTACTTTGTCCAGAACTTGTAGTAGCTCGCTGTGGTAGTCTTCCGATATGTTTTGTCCAGCAAAAACAACCGTTGGGTTGCCGCTGTGGGGTATCATGCTAGCAAAGCTGTGGTTAAGCGCTTCAATTACCGCTTTGGCACCAAGGTATGAACCTCCAATGCCCACCACCACAACTACATCACTTTTTGACCGTAGGTCGTTGGCAACGCTTTCGATTTCCGATAGATCACTCTCTGTGATGCTGCTGGGAAGGTTTAGCCAACCCAGAAAATCGTTCCCCTTTCCTGTTTTTTCGTGTAGCAGCTGCTGATTGCGGTTTAGCTCCTCACGTAGGGCGTAAACCTGTTTCTTTGGAACAAATTCAAAGATGTTCTCTAGGTTTATTTTCATGGGATTAATGTTGTGTGAAACTAGATGTTAGATTCTAGGCTAGAACTGGTAACCAAGAGCGAGGGGCAATGTACTTCCCCTTTCTGGGTTATCAGTAGTAAGTTTCTACTTAAGCTTCTCCGTTAGCAATTTAAACTCAATGGCAGGCGAAATGCGCTCGTAAAGGATGTTGTAAACAGCATCGGTAATTGGCATTTTCACACCAAAGCGCTCGTTTATCTTTTTAATGCCCTCGGTAGCGTAGTATCCCTCTGCAACCATGTTCATTTCCAGCTGCGCTGTTTTAACGGAGTAGCCCTTGCCAATCATGGTGCCAAAGGTGCGGTTGCGGCTAAACTGCGAGTATGATGTTACCAGTAGGTCGCCCAAGTAGGCCGATGCATTGGTTTTACGAGAGCTTGGGTAGGTCTTATCCAAGAACCGTTTCATTTCGCGCTGGGCGTTGCTAATGAGCACAGCCATAAAGTTATCGCCGTAACCCAATCCGTGAGCAATACCTGCGGCCACTGCAAAAATATTTTTAAGAATGGCGCTGTACTCTGTGCCATAAATATCGGTGCTTGGTATGGTTCTTATGTAGTACGAACCGAATAGCTCGGCAACCTCTTCGGCCTTTTCTCTTCGTTTGCACGAGAAGGTAAGGTACGATAGGCGCTCAAGGGCAACCTCTTCGGCATGACAAGGGCCGCTAATAACACCAATCTTGTCGTAGGGTAGGTTGTAGTGCTTGTTAAACAGCTCTGTTACGGTTATGTACTCCTCTGGTACAATACCCTTAGTTGCCGATATTACAAATTTATCTTCAAGCGATTCTGTTAGTGGCTCCAACCAAATGCGTGCGTAAGCCGAGGGTACAACAAACACTAGCACATCCGACTCCCTAACCACCTCGTTAAGGTCGTTGCTTATGCGTAGCTTGTTCATATCAAAGCGAACGGAGCTAAGGAACGTGGGGTTGTGGCTATGCTCGTTTAGGTTCTGAATAATTTCTGGTTCGCGGATATACCATCCAACCGAAGGGAGGTTCTCGTGCAATATCTTTACTATTGCCGTAGCCCAGCTTCCGCTGCCTATAACAGATACTTTGCTTGTTTTGTCCATTTCCGTTTGTAATGAGTTAGTAAACCGTTAGGTGAGCTTATTGTTAGTTTGTGTTGATTCGCTTANNGTTTGCGGGAGCTACCTTTTGTATAGACGATTGGGGGCGCCATCTAGTAGTTTTTTTCGAGCATTTGCACTTTCTCTTTGTGTTATGCTTTACCTCGCCACCAGGCTTTACTCCAGCCCTTTTGTTACAACTTGTGGCAACAGGGATTGTAACTGCTAGCAATAGGGTTACCATTAGCACCTGTGCTGCATTGTAAACGTTACGCTTAATCCCCAGTTGTTTCATTTGTAAAAACAGTTTAGCTACAAAGGTAGAAAACATTTAACACAAAAGTAAGGTTCTTGCCTTGCAATGCTTCAATTGCCCCGTTCTGCATGGCNNTTTGTGCTTTTTTTATGGTGTGCCGTTAACGTTTGAAACGTTGCCTGCAACATTATACCCAATTGTTTTGCCGCTATTATTATTTTTGCAAAAAAAGCGAATGGAACGTCCCCTCCTGTTTGGTTTACATCCCGATGATATATCCTCCGTTGTGCTCTCCTTAGGCGGAACTACTCAGCATGTGCGGCATGTTTGCCGATACTTGTACCGTAGCAGCGTATGGGGATTTGACCAAATGGACGATTTACCTAAGTGGCTCAGAGCTGAACTTGCTGTGCGTTACCAGCTGGGTGTGGCTGTTCCAGTATCGTTTAGCCAGTCGGCCGATGCTACTGTAAAGTACCTTTTTGCTATAGATGGGAAGGGTGATGTTGAGGCTGCTTACATGCCAGGAGCCAAGCGTAACACGCTTTGCGTGTCAACCCAGGTTGGTTGTCGCATGGGGTGCTCCTTTTGCATGACAGGAACAATAGGCTTTAAGGGAAACCTTTCTGCCAGCCATATCCTTAACCAGCTGCGCTCCATTCCGCAGCGTAGCCTTGTGAATAGGCTTGTGTTTATGGGCATGGGCGAACCTCTCGATAATTGGGACGAGGTAAAACGTGCCTTGAGCATACTGACCTCTAACATGGGATTTGCCTTTGGTGCGGCAAACATTACCCTTTCAACGGTTGGCTTGCAGCACGTGCTATCCGATTTTCTTGCCAACCCACCGTGTAACCTTGCCATTAGTCTGCATAGCCCATTTCCCGATGAGCGCTTTGGCATTATGCCCATTGAGCGTAGCAACCCTATTGCCCAAACCATTGAGGCCATTAAGCAGAATCCGTTGCCTAAACCGCTGCGTGTTTCGTTTGAGTATGTGGCGCTGGGGGGCGTAAACACCACGCCAAGCCACGCCAAGGCTTTGGGTGAGCTGCTAAGCGGTTTGCGTACGCACATTAATATTATTCCCTGGAACCAGCATGAGAATGCCGCCTACAGCACCCCAACAGCCGATGAACTGCAAAGTTTTATTGAGGCTCTTAACAGGAGCGGAGTAATTGCATCAATTCGTGAGTCGCGCGGAAAGGATATTGCTGCCGCCTGTGGGCAAATGGCGGGGAGGGGGAAGTCTGAACTTGATTGAAGGCTGATTTCTATAAATCTGTTGTTTTATTATTTTGTTTTTGGACTGAACTCTTTAACTAAATTATTAGGTATTTCTATACTTATTTTTTGCTTGTAGATTTTATTATCAAGTTTGTCTTTTACTAATGAAAGAGATAATTCATTGAATATATATGGGTTGTAATTGTTGTATTTGTTAGAGGATAATTCATTGTGTATTAGGTCTAATGTATTGTCTTCAATGTCTGGATATATTGAGGTAATGAAAATGTTAGCGTAACTTTTTGATAAGTCTAATTCCGAATTGAGACCTTCAATAGATATATCAATAAAGGTTTTTTCATTATTAGAAGAAATTCTTATCCAGACACTGTTAACGATAACAAATACTTGATAGTCAAAATCAATAGTTACATTTTTGATTTTATCCTTAGAAATATTATTGAAGTTTGAAATGATTGTGTCGATTTTCTTGTTTGGATGGTAATTGTACTTTTCATTGCAAGAAATAAGAAGAAAAAGTATAAATAGGTATATTATTTTTCTTGTCATGGTTTGTTATCCAGGAGTTAAAAGTCGTTGTGTGTCAATTTAGGTGTAAGTTTTATGCTATTTTTCTTTACACCTCCACCGACCGAATGGTTGCGGCAAGCTGTTCTATATCAACGTTTGAGGCGTTAATGGTTACCTTGGCCTTTTCGTAGTACTTTTTGCGCTCGTCCAGCACGCGCAGAATGTAGTCCGTGAGCTCATCCTTGGTTTTGCCCCATAGCAAAGGGCGGTCGTTCTTGGCTTCAATTAGGCGGGCAACTAGTTCGGCAACTTCCATTTTTAGGTAAACGGTTAGGCCATTTTTATTCATAAAGTCTATGC
>DHVO01000235.1 GCA_002412705.1 Bacteroidales bacterium UBA5206
ATTACATACCAAGTTGTTCCTGTACCTTCGGCATTTAGTAACGAGTGCGGCATGTGCATTAGGCTAGATAGCTCAAAAGTTGATTTAGCGCTTGAACTTTTACATGAACAAAACATCGAATTTAGACTAGTAATCAATGGATAATAACAATAACGTATTTGACTTGATGACAACCGTAGAGTATGGCGGTTGCTCAGCAAAAATACCTGCAGCAGTGCTTGAAAAGGTGCTGCTAAACCTTCCACGTTCTACCGACAAGAATATACTTGTAGATATTGATACGCACGACGATGCAGGGGTTTACCGTATAAGCGATGATCTTGCCCTTATTTTTACCACCGATTTTTTTCCTCCCATATGCTCTAATCCCTTTGAATTTGGAGAGATTGCTGCAGCTAACTCTATTAGCGATGTTTACGCAATGGGAGGAGAGCCCTTTATGGCGCTTAACATAGCCATGTTCCCGTCAAAAGGAATACCGCTGGAGGCCTACGCTCAAATTCTTGAAGGTGCAGCAAGCACAGCAACTAAGGCTAACACAATCATTCTAGGTGGTCACACCATTGACGATAATCCTCCAAAATTTGGTCTAGCAGTTATAGGAAGGGTTCATCCTAATAAGGTCATTACCAATGCAGGGCTTAAGCCAAACCAAATGCTAATACTTACCAAACCCATTGGCTCCGGAATTATTACCGCAGCCATGCGTATGGGTATTGTAAGTAACGAGTCGTATAGGGAAACCCTAGAATGGATGAAAACCCTAAACGATAAGGGAGCAGAGGTTATGCGTAAGTTTGGGGTAACAGGAGGGACTGATATTACTGGTTTTGGTCTATTTGGCCATGCTCATAAAATGGCAAAGGCTAGCAAGGTTGATATTGACATCTACTCTACACGGATTCCCTACATAAAAGAAACATATAAACTAGTAGAAGAGGGGTGTATACCTGGTGCAGGCTTTAGAAATGAAGAGTACGTTGGGCTTAATTTACATATGTATTCATCGGATTACAATTGTAAAATGATATGTTTTGACGCCCAAACATCAGGTGGATTACTATTTGGAATAGATGAGGCATATGTAGATGAAGCAATAACAATGCTTAAATCATTTGGGTTAACTTATACATCAGTTATAGGAAAAGTTAAGCCTAGTGGTAATGGCCAAATCAATTTTTACTAAGATGAAACTTGAAGAAGGTAAAGAGTATTCGTTCTATGTTGAAGCTCTAATATCTATACCTAACGAAGGCGATTTTTACCGCCTAAGATATGGCAGTAATAAAAAAATCCTTCTTAAAGCGGAATATTATGTTAACTACAATATAGCAATTGATAATCAAGTAGTTTGCATTGTTGATAAAATTAACTGCGCAGGGAAAATATTCCTAGAGCCCAAACACCCATATTACACAATTGGGGAAACATATCCGTTTAGTGTATGTACGGTAGAACCTCACTCACAAATCGAAAATTTTGAATCGGGATTGTTTGTTGAAGATATTTTTAACAACAGTATACTCGTAGATACCCAAACCAGTCCTGTTGATCAAAAAGAGCTGTTCCTAAAAGTAGTTGGAATAAAAAAGGGGCGTCCAATACTTGAAGCACCTAATGTAATCCAAAATCAAAGAATACCCACAGTTGGCTCGAAGGATTACCTTTTTACAGGTAAAAGGCTTACGTTTGCTAACGAGGTTTTCCTTGAGCTAAAATCCGATTCAGGCGAAGTTGGCCACATAATAGAACGCTACTATAGCCACTACTCCAATATATATACTGGAGAAAAAATACAATGCACTACGCAAGGCTTCAAGTATGGTATGCTCTTATTAGAACCCACTAATCCCTGGTACCAAATAGGGAATACCTACTGGTTCTCCCTAAACAAAATTGAATACTCCGATGCAACCGAAGCCTTTTATGTAGAGTTTCTTGACAACGGGGGCAAGAAATGTGGGTTACAAGTAAATTCTGAACCCCTAATAGAAAAAATTAAAGCCCATAAAGGGCTTAATTGTAAAGTTTTAGGGTTCAGAAAAGGTCGACCTCGATTAGAGGTCGGAGAGGATAACTTCTAACAACTACTCGTCGTCAAAATCATCGTTACTGCTCTCTTCTTCAAAAGGTTCTTCGCTTTCCTCAGGAAAGGAATCATCACTTGTGCCAATTTCATCAGAATCGCCACCAAAGAAATCCCTTTCATCATCCTCATCCTTAGGCTTGGAGTCAATCTTAACGTTCACCTTTATCAAGTAGCTTGCATCGGAAGTATCCAATGTTATGGCGTAAAAATAATCACCATTAGGTTTAGTTATCTTAATTACATGGTTCTGATAACCGTGTGGGTACTTCTGTTTTACAAGTTCAAGAAGTTCGGGTGTAAGGTTTTTGTAGCTGACAACCAGTCTTTTCTTTTCCATATAAAATCCAACGATTTTTTTTGCAATTATATGCATTAATATACAAACTACACATTGTATGATAGTTTTTTTACCAGAAAAATGATAATATTTTCTAGTATTTTTAGGGCTTTAAAGTTTGTCTGTTGTCTATAATTTTGTATAACCAAATCTTACACTTATGAGTAAATATTTAATTGCTTTTAGCATGTTTTTTTTAAGCTTATCGGCTGTTTCTCAGGATAAGCTATACAATCCCGATGCAGACCCTCAAAAAGATGTTACAAAGGCTTTAGTAGAGGCCAAACGACAGGGGAAGCATGTGCTTCTTCAAATTGGCGGGAATTGGTGTCCTTGGTGCGTAAAGTTGCATCATTTTATGCTCGAGACCGAATCGACTAAACAGCTATTGGACGAGTCGTTTGTTGTTGTAAAGGTTAACTATAGCAAGGAGAACAAGAATTTAAGCTATTTGGAGTACTTAGAATACCCACAGCGTTTTGGCTTTCCTGTGCTAGTTGTATTAAATGCAAATGGCAAACGAATCCATACACAGGATTCTGGCTTACTTGAATCGGGAAATGGTTACGATGCTAAGAAGGTTGAAGGCTTTCTTAAGAATTGGAGCCCCAAGAGCCTAGCTCCTGAAAACTACAAACAATAAAAGTCCTATAATTAATATTATGTTTAATTAAATATACGAAACATAAAAAAAGACCCTACTCGGGTCTTTTTTTATATATCTGAAATAAGCGTTACTGGTTTAGCTTTTCCAACACAGCGTCATACTTTGCTTTCATATCTGGACTTTCATTTCTGAAACGGAAATAAATGTTCTTTAATGTCTCCAAAGTATTCTTATCGTCAGGCTTAATTTCGTTAGCTTTTTCCATGTATGGAATACATGCCTTAAACTGCTCATTAGCTTCAGCCATAAGCTTCTCGTACTTCTCAACCTCTTTTGCAGGAACATCATTTGCCTCCTCAATAAGCTTTACTCCGCGGTTAAAGTAAAGAGCACCTAGGTTAAAATAGGCATCAAAAAAGTCTGGTTGAACCTCTGTAGCCTGCTTATATGCAGCAAATGCTTCATCAAACTTACCTAATCTGTCGAAAAGAGTTCCTTCAGCAAAAAGTAAGGTAGCATTGTTTGGTTCTTGTTCTTTAGCTTTTGCTAAGTACTCAAGAATTTTTGCAGGATCCTCACCCCTATTCATATAGTCCTGAATTAGAGCGAAAAGAAGATTCTGGTTATTTGGGTGTTTTACAAAACCCTCCTCAAGGTACTTAACAGCGCCTTCGCCTTGACCAGCAGAGCCTAAAGCTTCATAAATGTTGTAGTAAACGGTACCGTCAGAAGTGTAACCAAGCTCAAGGCACTTCTTGTACATATCAATGGCTTCGTTGTAAAGTTCACCAAGTTGAGCAGAAAGTCCTGAGTAGTACACAACAATGGTATCAACAGATGCTACCTGAGGCATTTCACCTATCTCTACAACATTTTTAAAGTAAGCATAAGCCGATTTATAGTCCTTAAAGCCATAAGCGTTAGAACCTTCGGTAATGAACTGATTCTTAAGGCGAATAAGATCGGTATTGATATCTTTAGTCTTCTTGCCTTTTACGTCAAGTTCAATTGCCTTCTTTAAGCTTTCTAAAGCACTGTTCAGAGGTTTTTCTACAACTGGAGCAGTAACTTCCCAACGCTCAATTTTACCTTCGTTAAAGTAAAAGTTAACGCGCTCCATAATGAATTTCTCTAGAACGGTTCCGTCAACCTCAACTTGTTCTTTCGATTTTGGAGTACCAACAATAAGGTTGAACTCACTAATGGTCATGCCTGCACGTGCATTCATGATATTAGCATCGTAAATATCCATAAATAGCTCGGCTCTGCTAATCCAGGTTTTCTCCGATGCATTTTTCTTAGGATTTTCTATCTCCTCATTGCTTTTAGAAAGCTTTTTCTCAAGCTGAGAGTAGTTAATTTGTGCTCCTGTTTGAGCAAAGGCTAAATTAACACCCAGCATTACGCTTAAAAAGAGTGTAAGTTTTTTCATTGCCAAAGATTTAGTTTTCGTAGTTAAACATTAGTTATCGTTGTCGTTAAAATGCTATTCCATATCGGTATCAGCAACGGCTTGGTCAATTATTTCCCCATCTTGTGGTTCATCTTCACCTTTTTCAACATTTGCTACCGCAGCAATTGAATCGCCTTTGCGCAAGTTAATAAGCTTAACCCCCTGGGTTGCACGTCCGGTTACTCGCATTTCACTTACTGAAAGTCTTATTGTAATACCGCTTTTATTAATGATCATTAGGTCATCGTTGTCGGTAACAGACTTAATAGCAATAAGTTTCCCTGTTTTATCGGTAATATTCAAAGTTTTTACACCTTTTCCGCCCCTATTGGTAATTCTATAGTCGTCGAGGCTCGATCTTTTACCGTATCCATTCTCTGAAACCACCAGAATATCGGACTCATTGCTTTCATTTACACAAACCATGCCAATGACTTCATCGCTATTGGCAATGCTTATCCCTCTTACTCCGCTACCTGTACGACCAATAGCTCTAACAATGTTCTCTGGGAACCTGATAGCTTTTCCATCTTTAGCGGCAAGAATAACATGATCGGTGCCATTGGTTAAACATGCCTCAAGAAGTTGGTCTCCTTCTCTAACGGTAATGGCAAGCACACCATTCTGTCTCGGTCTGCTGTATGCTTCAAGTGAGGTCTTCTTAATTATTCCTTTCTTGGTACAAAGTATTATGAAGTTGTTTTGGATATAATCCAAATCGGTAAGTTTCTTTACGTTGATAATAGCCTTAACATTGTCGTCGCTCTCAATGTTAATAAGGTTTTGCATTGCTCTACCTTTTGAAGCCTTACTTCCTTCAGGTATATCATAAACCTTAAGCCAGAAGCACTTACCCTTTTCAGTAAAGAACAGCATGGTATTGTGCATGCTCGCAATGTATAGGTGCTCAATAAAATCCTCATCGCGGGTATTGCTTCCCTTTGTACCAACTCCACCTCTTGCCTGTGTTCTATACTCGGTTAACGGTGTACGTTTAATGTATCCAAGTCGAGATATTGTAATAACCACATCCTCGTCGGCGTAAAAATCTTCTGGATTGAATTCCTCGGCATTTGGAACAATTTGGGTACGGCGAGCATCGCCATACTTAGCCTTAACCTCAAGCAGTTCGTCCTTTATAATCTGATTCTGGAGCACTTCGTCTTGAAGTATTTGTTTAAAGTAGTCGATTTGCTTTAGCAACTCATTGTACTCCTCTTTTACCTTATCGCGCTCAAGTCCAGTTAGGCTTCGTAATCGCATATCGATAATTGAGCGAGCCTGAATATCGCTCAAATTGAAGCGGGTCATCAGGTTTTCGCGAGCCTCATCGGGGGTTTGAGCGGAACGAATAATGCTAATAACCTCGTCGATATGGTCTATTGCAATTAGCAGTCCCTCAAGAATGTGGGCACGTTTCTCTGCTTGGTCTAGTTCAAATCTGGTTCTACGAAGAATAACCTCATGCCTATGCTTAACAAAAAGTTCTACAAGATCCTTAAGGTTAAGCATTTTTGGCCTACCATCTACAAGAGCAATATTGTTAATTGAGAATGTAGATTGCAGCTGAGAATACTTATATAAGTTGTTTAGAACAACATTTGCAACTGCCTCTTTTTTAAGGATTATAACAACACGAGTTCCCTGTCTATCTGACTCGTCGTTAATGTAGCTAATCCCATCAAGTTTTTTCTCGTTAATTAGGTCTGCGATTTTTTTAATCATCTCAGCCTTATTAACCATGTAGGGAATTTCGCTCACAACTATCCGTGTACGCCCTGATGAGGTTTGCTCCACCTCGGTTTTGGATCGAATAACAACGCGGCCACGACCAGTATGGTACGCTTCCTTAACGCCTTGAATGCCATAAATTATAGCTCCAGTAGGGAAATCGGGACCTTTAACATAGCGTAGCAACTCGTCAATGGTAATTTCCCTGTTATCGATATATGCACAAGTAGCATCAACAACTTCCGAAATATTGTGAGGTGCCATATTGGTTGCCATCCCCACAGCAATACCCGAAGCTCCGTTAACAAGAAGTGTGGGTATTCGGGTTGGAAGAACAGTAGGCTCTTCTAACGAATCGTCGAAGTTCAGTCGAAAATCCACAGTATCTTTTTCAAGATCAGCTAGGGTTTCCTCTGCTATTTTGGTTAGCCTAGCCTCTGTGTAACGCATAGCAGCAGGGCTATCGCCATCAACCGAACCAAAGTTTCCCTGTCCATCAACAAATGGGTAGCGCATGGACCAGTGCTGAGCCATACGTACCATGGCTTCATAAACAGAGCTGTCTCCGTGTGGGTGATACTTACCAAGAACTTCCCCTACAATACGAGCAGATTTTTTATAGGGTTTACCAGGATTTAATCCTAGCTCCGACATTCCGAAAAGCACGCGGCGGTGCACTGGCTTTAAACCATCGCGAACATCAGGGAGAGCCCTAGAAACAATAACCGACATTGAGTAATCAATGTAGGCCGATTTCATCTCCTCCTCAATATTGATTTGAATAATCCTTTCTCCTTCAGCCATAATTAACTTTATTTTAAAGAAAACAGGGATAAAACAATGCTTTTACCCTGCCGAAATTGAACCCACTAAAATACTCAAAATATCCTAATTTTTAAGCGCTAAACTAGCCTAGTTATTAACAAATAAACGCTTTTTAATGTGGAAACAAACATTTGTGCCTTTCAGTTTGTTTTTCTTTCCAACTATACTATTTTAGTGTCAGAAAAATGAACATTCTTATTACTATGGATTCCAAGTTTTCAAATAAAATTAAAGAGGTTATCACGTATAGCAGAGAGGAAGCGATACGCCTTGGTAGCACATCGATTGGGACAGAACACCTTTTCCTAGGTATTCTTAGAGATGGAGAGAGCCTTGCTGTGGATATACTTAACTCGCTTGGAGTTGACCTTTCCGAACTCAAAAAAGCCTTAGAGCAGCGACTTGCCGCAGAGAAACCTGCACAGGTTGTTTCNNGATAAGGATGATATTACCCTATACAAATCGGCCGAAAGGGTACTTAAACTTGTTTACCTTGAGGCTAGAGCACTTAAAAATGAAACCGTTAACACCGCTCATCTCCTTCTTGCTATTCTAAAAGATGAGAATAGCATTGTAACCCAGGTACTGAGCGAAAAAAATGTAGATTATATGTCGATACGATCCAATCTTAAACAAGACGAGATTGAAGCAAAAGCCGATTTCTCCGATGAAGACGATGAAAGATCTCAATTTGGAGGTGCTTCTAAAGGAAATCCTGCAGGACAAAGTAAACCAGCATCCGACACTCCTGTTCTAGATAATTTCGGCATTGATTTAACCAAGGCTGCCGATGAGGGAAGGCTAGATCCAATAGTTGGCCGAGAGAAAGAGATTGAACGTATTGCTCAAATTCTAAGCCGACGTAAAAAGAACAATCCAATACTTATTGGAGAACCAGGTGTAGGTAAATCGGCTATTGCTGAAGGGCTAGCCATGCGAATTATAAAGCGAAAAGTTTCTCGCGTACTGTTTAACAAAAGGGTTGTAACCCTTGACCTTGCCTCTATTGTTGCCGGCACAAAGTACAGGGGACAATTTGAGGAACGCATGAAAGCGATCCTAAATGAGCTGGCAAAAACAAACGACGTAATTCTTTTTATTGACGAAATACACACCATTGTTGGTGCTGGCGGTGCTACAGGTTCCCTTGATGCAGCCAATATGCTTAAACCTGCACTAGCCCGCGGAGAAGTTCAATGTATTGGAGCAACTACTCTCGACGAGTATAGAGAACACATTGAGAAGGATGGCGCTCTGGAAAGACGCTTCCAAAAGGTAATGGTAGAACCTACCTCTCCCGATGAAACCGTTGAAATCCTTAATAACATCAAAGAGCGTTACGAGGAACATCACAATGTGACCTATACACCCGAAGCCATTGATGCATGCGTAAAACTTACCATGCGTTATGTTACCGATAGGCATTTGCCCGATAAAGCTATTGATGCACTAGATGAATCTGGATCTAGGGTACACATCTCTAACATCAAGGTTCCAGAGCGCATTATTGTGCTGGAAAAGCAAATTGAGGAGGCGAAGCGAGAAAAGTTCAAATCAGTAAAAAATCAAGACTTTGAGTCGGCCGCCAGTTTTAGGGATAGAGAAAAACAGCTAATAGAACAGCTGGAACAGGAACAGCAACGCTGGGAAAAAGAGCTCATTAAGCATCGCGAAATAGTTGATGAAGATAAGGTTGCAGAGGTCGTTGCCATGATGACTGGAGTTCCCGTTCAACGTATAGCCCAGGCAGAGGGCGCTAGACTGCTTAAAATGGCTGATGAGCTCAAAGGATCTGTAATTGGGCAAGATGAAGCAATTCTGAAGATTGTAAAATCGATACAGCGTAACCGAGCTGGCTTAAAAGACCCGTTGAAGCCCATTGGTACCTTCATTTTTCTGGGTCCAACTGGAGTAGGAAAAACACAGCTAGCAAAGGTTTTAGCAAAATACCTTTTTGATACAACCGACAACCTTATTCGCATTGACATGAGCGAGTACATGGAGAAATTCTCTGTTTCTCGCTTGGTTGGAGCGCCTCCAGGCTATATTGGTTATGAGGAAGGCGGACAGCTAACAGAAAAGGTACGCCGTAAGCCCTATTCGGTGGTGCTACTCGATGAAATTGAGAAAGCGCATCCAGATGTATTCCACATACTACTACAAGTGCTTGATGAAGGGATGCTTACCGATAGTCTTGGCCGAAAAATCGACTTTAAGAACACTATTGTTATAATGACATCGAATATTGGAACAAGAGAACTTAAGGATTTTGGGCAAGGTGTTGGTTTTACCACTTCTGCAAAACAGGCCTCTTCTAACGATTACGCAAAGAGCGTAATTCAAAAAGCTTTGCGCAAGACATTTGCCCCTGAGTTTCTTAACAGAATTGACGATGTAATTATGTTTAATACTCTTACCCGTGAGGATATTCATAAAATTATCGACATCGAACTTAAGGGTCTATATGAAAGGATAATAGGCTTAGGTTATGGCATTAAGCTATCCAGCGCAGCAAAAGACTTTATAGCAGAAAAGGGCTTCGATGCTCAATATGGAGCTAGGCCTCTAAAAAGGGCCATTCAAAAGTACCTTGAAGACCCAATGGCTGAAGTGATTATAAAGAGCTCAATATCAATGGGTGATGTAATTTCTGTTGGTTATAGCAAGAAGAAGGACGACATAACCATTAAGATTATTAAAACGCAAGAGGTACAAAGCATTGAATAATTTGCTTCACTTTAATAAATTGAGAAAGAGCTACCCTTGGTAGCTCTTTTATTTTTACCCTAGAGTAATATTTTGCTAACTTTATTGAGGAAAAGGTTGAACAAACAGCGCTAAGTCATGTTTAACTTTAAAACTAACAACAATCATGGAAAACATTAAAGTAACCTTTGGAGGTAATCCTGTTACCCTACTCGGAAACCAAATTAAAGTTGGCGATAAGGCACCCAATTTTTCTGCAACAGATACATCATTAAAAGACGTTAGCCTATCTGATTTTGATGGCAAGCTGAAGCTTATATCTATATTCCCATCGGTAGATACCAGCGTTTGCTCCATACAAAACCACAAGTTTAACTCACAAGCAGCAGAATTTGGCGATAAGGTAGCCTTTATTGCAATATCTAACGATTTACCGTTTGCTCTAAAGCGTTTTTGTGGTGCAGAGGGCATCAATAACCTAACCACATTATCGGATCATAAGAATGTAGAGTTTGGCCTAAAATATGGCTATCTTATAAGCGAACTAAGGCTTTTAGCTCGCGGAGTAGTTGTTCTAGATAAAGAAAACGTTGTGAAATACGTTGAGTTTGTTCCAGAAATTGCAACAGAACCCGATTATGATAAAGCTATTGAAGCTCTAAAAAAGCTTCTATAAAAAGAAAGCCTGAGCAATTGCTCAGGCTTTCCTTTTTTATAAAGTTCCGTAAAGGTCGTACTCTTCAGCCCTATTAATAGTTACATCAACAAAAGAGCCAATACCAACGCTATGCGAATTGGTGGCAACAAAAAGAACTTCCTGGTCAACTTCAGGTGAGTCAAACTCCGTACGACCAACCCAGTATTCACCCTCTTGCCTATCAACAATAACTCTAAAGGTTTTGCCTACTCGCGCAAGGTTCTTTTCTTCGGAAATAGCACTTTGAATGGTCATTATTTCCTCCATGCGTTGCTGCTTAACCTCCTCAGGAATTTCATCGGGAAAATTATTTGCAGCATAAGTGCCCTCCTCCTCAGAGTAAGTAAATACACCTAACCTATCAAATTTAACTGCTTTAACAAATTCAACTAGCTCATTAAAATCCTGTTCAGTTTCGCCAGGATGACCAACCAAAAGAGTTGTACGAATAGCAATATTGGGAACAGATTTTCTCATGTTGTCTATGAGTTCTAATGTCTCTTCCTTGCTAATACCCCGTCTCATTTTAGTTAGCACATTATTGCTTATATGCTGAAAGGGAATATCAATATAGTGGCATATTTTTGATGAGTTCGCCATTACAGTTAGCAGATCGTTTGGAAAATTAGTTGGATACGCATAGTGTAATCTAATCCACTCTATCCCATCAATTTTCTCCAGTTCAGCTAAAAGTTCTGCAATTCGTCTTTCCCCATAAAGGTCAAAGCCATAATAGGTTGTATCCTGAGCAATTACTAGCAGCTCTTTTACTCCTTGAGCAGCCAAGGATTTGACCTCATCAACAATATCCTCGAATTTCCGGGATTGATGCTTTCCCCTTATACCAGGAATTGCGCAGTATGAGCACCCCCAGTTACACCCCTCGGATATTTTGAGGTAGGCGTAATGCTCTGGAGTTGTAATCAGCCTTCGGTTTTCCAGTTCTGGTCGATAGCTTACATTAAGTTCAGAAACAATATCAACTAGATCTGTAACACCATAATAGCCATCCACATTGGGAATTTCAGACTCCAGTTCATTCTTGTAGCGCTGCGATAGGCAGCCCATTACGTAAACCCTATCAATAATGCCCTCTTCTTTAGCTTGGCAAAAGCGAAGGATGGTATCTATGGACTCCTCCTTGGCGTCGCCAATAAAGCCACAGGTATTTATAACAACAACCTTTGCAGAAGGATCGTTTGAATCATGCACTACCTCCCATCCACCAACACTAAGTTGATTCATAAGATATTCAGAATCAACAACATTCTTAGAGCAACCTAAAGTAACGATATTAATCTTCTGCTTCCTCATAAAGATTAAGGAATTAACTATATTAATAATAAAGAGTTATTGAACTAGCTGAAAAGGGAATCCACAAACTCAAACCTATCAAAAAGCTGTAGATCGGTTATTTTCTCCCCTATGCCAATGTACTTTACGGGTATTTTAAACTGATCGGAAATCCCAATAACAACACCTCCTTTTGCTGTTCCATCGAGTTTTGTAAGGGCAAGTGCCGAAACATCCGTTGCCAGTGTAAACTGTTTGGCTTGCTCAAAGGCATTTTGACCCGTAGAACCATCAAGAACAAGAAGAACCTCATGTGGTGCGTCTGGTATAACCTTTTGCATCACCCTTTTTATCTTTGAGAGCTCATTCATAAGGTTCACCTTATTATGCAAACGCCCAGCAGTATCAATTATTGCAACATCAGCACCAATGCTCTTTGCATGCGATAGCGTATCGAAAGCAACAGATGCGGGATCTGAACCCATTTGCTGTTTAATGATTGGTACATTAACCCTATCGGCCCAAATAGATAACTGGTCTACAGCTGCAGCTCTAAAAGTATCGGCTGCGCCCAGAACTACATTCAACCCGTTCGCTTTAAATAGATGAGCAAGTTTTCCAATGGTAGTGGTTTTTCCAACACCATTAACACCAACAACCATTATAACATACGGGTTTCCGTTTTGAGCTTTTGGGAAAGAGACCTCTTGGGTCTTATTATCGGCAAGAAGATTGGCAATCTCATCCTTGAGTATAGCATTCAATTCATTAGTATTCAAATACTTATCTTTTAATACTCGGGATTGAATTCGCTCTATTATCCGCAATGTTGTTTCAACACCAACATCGGAGGTAATAAGTACTTCCTCAAGATTATCAAGTACATCGTCGTCAATTTTCGACTTGCCAATAACGGCTCTCGAGATTTTAGACATTAAACTTTCCTTGGTCTTTTCCAGGCCTTTGTTTAGGCTATCCTTACCGTCTCTAGAGCTGAAACCAAAAATTCCCATGATTATAGAATGCTTTATAAGCAGGCTAATATACTATAAATAAAAAGAAAAGCTTACCTGTAAGGGAAAGCTTTTCGATAATATGCGTTACATGTAAAAAATACTATTTTTTACTGTCAAACCAATCCTTAATTTCAGCATTGGGTACCATCTCTTCTTTGAAGGCATAAGCTCCAGATTTTGGAGACTTAACCATTTTGATGCACTTGGTATTAACCCTACCGGCACCTTTTTGCAACGAAGCAACTACTTTCTTTGCCATGACTTAAAACTATTTAATTTCGCGGTGAACGGTTACCTTTTTCAAAACTGGATTGTACTTACGAAGCTCAAGTCTCTCGGTAGTATTCTTCTTATTCTTAGTAGTAATATACCTTGAGGTACCTGGCATTCCGCTTTCCTTGTGTTCGGTGCATTCCATAATTACTTGCACTCTGTTACCTTTCTTTGCCATTTCTCAATGCGTTAGATAATGTTAATAAGCCCATTTGCTTGAGCTTCACTTAGAGCGGCTTTAAGCCCTTTTTTACTGATGGTACGGATTCCTGCTGCTGAAACCTTTAAGGTAACCCAACGATTCTCTTCTTCTAAAAAGAAGCGTTTAACTTGCAAGTTTGGGTAAAACCTTCTTTTGGTCCTTCTCTTGGAATGGGAAACATTGTTTCCTACCATCACATGCTTACCGGTAATCTGACAAACTCTGGACATCTCTATTGTGTTTTTTCAAATGTATTTTTCGAAACAGGTCGCAAATTACGTGATTTTTATCTGATTAATCAAACATTTTGGAGAAAAAAGTTTCCCTTAATGATGGATTTTCTTCAAAAAGCAGTAATCGCAACATGTTTAACGCTGATACTGATGAACGTATTATATTTTTCTCCCTGTCGGTTCCAAACCTAAACAACTGACTAACAACCCTATCCCTGGCTGCAACGGCAATCCAAACTGTGCCTACAGGTTTTTCGTGTGACCCTCCTCCCGGACCTGCAATTCCCGATGTTGCAATGGCATAATCTGTTCCAAATATCCGTAGGGCACCCTTTGCCATTGACTCAACCACCTCTTTGCTAACCGCACCAGAAAATTCTATTTCGGACGGATTAACATTGAGAACACCCTCCTTTACTGAGTTTGCATATGCAACCACTGAACCCATGAAATAGCGCGAAGATCCTGGAATAGCGGTTAACATCTGAGCAATAGTACCACCAGTACAACTCTCTGCAGTGCAAACACTTGTATTGGTTAGTGTATGTAATTGTCCAACAACTTCTGCCATTGAAGTATTGTTATAACCAAACGCTTCATTGGGAATTTCAGCAAGTAGTTCGTAGGCGGCTTTTTTTATGCTTGTCTCTAGCATATCCAAATTTCTCCCCCTAGCGGTAAGCCTCAATCTAATAGCAGTTGGGCTTGGAAGGTAAGCCACCTTTACATGACTAGGTAAGGCTCTCTCCCAACTTGTAAGCTTCTCTGATAAAAAAGACTCTGGGAGTCCAAATGTATGAATTGTTTTATGCCGTATAATATCCAACATTTTACCATGATGCTTTAACCAAGGTAAAATGTGGCTTTGCATTATTTCTTTCATCTCAAAGGGTACTCCAGGCATAGATATAAGCACCTTATTGCCAGAGTGAAACATCATACCCGGCGCAGTTCCCTGAATATTTGGAATTACTTTACAGGTAGTGGGTAGCAATGCCTGAGCCCTGTTTGAATCGGTAAGAGGTAAGCCCCTTTGTTCAAATAATGTTGCAATATGTTCTAGGGTAGGCTTATGAAGAGTGAGTGTAGTTCCAAAGTAACTGGCTAGTGCGGGCTTAGTAATATCGTCGCTAGTTGGGCCCAATCCACCCGTCATAAGAACAACATCTACCCTACTAAAAGACTCATCTATAGCGCTTTTAATGTCATTACCAGAATCGGATATTGAGGTAATTCTAGATACCTCGAACCCAATGCTATTTAGCTCCTGAGCTATCCACGCAGAATTGGTGTCAACAATTTGACCAATAAGAATTTCATCTCCAATTGTAACTATTTCTGCATTCATAAGGGAAACCTCTTAGAAAAAAGGTGGCTATTAGGCCACCTTTTTATTGAGCCTCTCATGGGACTCGAACCCACGACCTGCTCATTACGAATGAGCTGCTCTACCAGCTGAGCTAAAGAGGCGTTTGTGGCTGCAAAAATAAGGTTTTTTAGTGTGTTAGCAAGAGTTTATTCAAAAACCTTACTTCAATAACATTATGCCCAATGCTCATTTCTTACTCTTGCAAACCTTCTTTTAAGGTAATTTCCTTCATTCGATACTCAATGATGTTTTTATAAAGTTTTGCTTCTGTTGTACTTAGTGTATCCAGCGATACATCTAGCCAATTAAGCGCTACATCAAAGTTTCCGTTCATTTCATTTGCTAAGGCTAGATTAAATGCTGCTTGCGCTGATAGCGTTTTGTTACCCGAATGATATACGCGCTGCCATATAGCCGCAGCATCCTTCCATTGGTTTTGTTCGGCAAAAAAGGCAGCATTCTTCATATCATCGGAGCCTCGAGAAAAAAAGATGCGTTCCTCATCGCGCCAAACAGGAACAAATTGAGCCGCAAACTTAGCAGCGAAAGTACTTCCAGCATAGCTGAGGCTATTAATTAGTTCCTCGCCAACAATAAACCCCTCTCCTTCAATGGCAGAATCGTCGGCTACGTAAAGAGTATCTCTAATGAGCAGCTGGTTAACAGGTGCCCTCTTTTGTACATCGTAAACCCTCCAAAACCCATATACTGCTACCTGATAATGCGTCTCACCATATGGATCTCCAGTATAATAGGGCATTATATGAGCATCAGCATACTCTAAGGATATGATAACATCGGCACCAGATTGAACTGCCAAGGAATCAATTAGCCTTTGCGAAATAAGTGGCACTATTTTTAAAGAGTCAAACCTTCTGTTTATGTGTATTGGGATTGATGCTTGAGCAAACATAGGTACTTCTGCCAAGTAATCGTAAGCCCACATTGCTGCTTCAAGGGCTAATGTACTATCCAATGAAGCATTTATTTGTGCGCTAGGGTCACTAGTCTTAGCAGGATAATAGTTTGCAAGTACTAAGGGTTTACTATAACCTAAAAGTGCAGAGGAGTTAGGATAATGTAATGTTTGAATTGTTATTGTTTTATAGGATGTACATCCCATAATTAATGGTAAAAGAAAAACTAAACCAACAGCTCTTTTAGCAAGATTCGCAGCCATACCTTTAAATAACATAACAATCTATATTAATGACACATAAATATACTTAGCATAACTAAGATGTAAACTAAAAAAGTTTAACCTCTAATAAATGTACAACGATTTGCAAAAAGATGTGAACTTATCTAGTTAATATGAGCTAATGCCTAAATGTAACTAACAAGAAACGTAGTGTTGCAATATAAAAAAAGCCTCTTGGAAAAGAGGCTTTTCGTGTGGCATTATTTAAAGTTTAGGTGTTCATTGCACCGCAAACGTTGATAACCTGGCCACTAACATACGATGATAGCTCTGAGCCTAGGAATATACAAGCATTTGCAACATCTTCTGGGGTTCCACCACGTTGTAGAGGAATCTTTTTAACCCACTCCTCGCGTACTTCATCTGGAAGTTTGTGAGTCATTTCAGTAATAATAAATCCTGGTGCAATTGCATTGCAACGGATATTTCTTGAACCTAGTTCCCTTGCAACAGACTTTGTAAAACCAATAATACCTGCCTTTGAAGCAGAGTAGTTTGCCTGTCCAGCATTACCAGATACACCCACAACAGAGCTCATGTTAATAATTGAGCCGCTCTTTTGCTTAAGCATATACTTTTGGGCAGCCTTTGTAAGGTTGAAAACCGATTTCAGGTTAACATCGATAACAAGGTCCCACTGCTCCTCCGACATACGCATAAGAAGCGTATCGCGAGTAATACCTGCATTATTAACAAGAATATCAAGTCGTCCAAAATCGGCAATGATATCATCTACCATTTTTTGCGATTCATCGAACTTGGCTGCATTAGATACGTACCCTTTAGCTTTTACACCAAGAGATTGTAGCTCTTTTTCAAGGCCAAGGAAATTATCGTCGGCTGCCATATCGCTAAAAGCAACATTAGCCCCTTGCTTAGCAAAAGCGATAGCAATTGCCTTTCCAATACCGCGTGCTCCGCCAGTAATTAAGGCTGTTTTTCCTTCAAGTAGCTTCATAACTGAAAGTTTTCGTTATCGACACAAAGTTATGAAAAGCGCCCAAAATTCAACCATGTTAAAGATTATCCTTTCGTTTCAATTGCATTAACAATTGAAATAGTGGCAATTAACCCGCATCAACTTTATAAAAAATCTCACCATAGGCGCTTTAGCCATAGAATCAATAATGGAAAACGCCTCTAGAGCTATTGAAAATAAGAATAAATAGAATTATTTTGCTGGGCAAAATAATCCGCACACATAAAGACTTTTGATATGAAAATAAAAATGCGAATTAGAACAAAACTTGTTCTTTCGGTTTTATTTATAACAGCAATTGCTTTTGCTGCATCGGTTGGCTACATGGCCTTCAACCTAAAAAGTATCAGCTTGGCTAAAGCACGGGAAATAGCAAATGTACAAGCTAAGGAAAGTGCAAACTTGGTGCAATCGTCACTAAACGGCGATCTGGAACTAACCAGAGGGCTAACCCAAAGCTTTCAGCATCTTGGGCAAATTCCCGAAAAAGAGCGCGAAAAAGATTTAATAAGAGCAATCCACGGTGTTTCTGTAAATAATCCCAAGTACATATCGGTTTGGGTAAGCATGGAAATTAATGCTATGGACAGCGCCTACAGAAAGGAATATGGCCGAAACCGATATACCTATTACAGAGAGAATGGTTATATTAAGTATAAGTACGAAGAGCTTAACCTAACTGGAGACGATACAACAAGTGCTTACTACAAATTCAAGCTAGAAAAGAGGGATGTTCTAATTGACCCATACTGGTTCTCGTACACAGAGAATAGTAAACCTATACTTGAAACAAGCATTGCTGTTCCCCTCGTTATCAACAGTAAATTTGCTGGATTATTTGGACTAGATGTTGAGCTTACCCGCTACCAAGAGCTAATTAATGAGATAAGGCCCTTTGAGGGGAGCTTCTCTGTTTTGCTATCAAATAACAGTACCATTGTTGCACATCCAGAAGATTCACTAAGGGGCAAACTATTTAGTGAAACATTCTCGGGCATAGACAAGGTATATTCCGTTTCTCAAAATATTAAGGAGGGTAAAAGTATATCCTTCTCCTTCACCGATAGCTTAACCAACAAGGTTTACTATGCTATTTTCCAACCCATTCCACTAGGCAATACCGAAACTCCTTGGAGCTTTGGCGTATTTGTGCCATCGGAGGTTCTTGTGGTTGAAGCCGAAAGTATTGCATACAAATCATACCTTATTAGTGGAATTTCACTTCTTGTGCTAATTATTTTTATATGGATTTTTGCCTACAGCATTACAAATCCTCTTACAAAAGCCTCGAGAATTATAAGAGAACTGGCAAAGGGAAGAATTGATGAATCGCTTAAGATTACCGTAAAAACTGGCGACGAGATTGAAGAGATTAGCTCCAATGTTAACATTCTTATTGATGGGCTTTCCAAAACAGCAGGCTTTGCCCGCGAAATTGGCAAAGGAAACCTTAGCGCCAACTACAACAAGCTTAGTGAAGATGATACACTGGGACAAGCGTTACTGGAAATGCGCAAAAGCCTAGAGCAAGCAAAGCAACAAGAGGAGTTTAGACGTAAGGAAGACGACAAGATAAATTGGTCTACCCAAGGTGTAGCCAAATTTGCCGAGCTGCTCCGCAAGAACCACGATAACATGGAAGAGTTTGCATACCAAATCATCAGCAATCTGGTTAAGTATGTAAATGCAAATATTGGTGCTCTGTTCCTTATTAACGACGAAAATCAGCGAAATGAGGTTTTTGAACTAGCTGCCACATTTGCCTACGATAGGAAAAAGCACCTGCATAAAACAATAAATAAGGGTGAAGGTTTAGTTGGCCGATGTGCACAGGAAGGCGAAACTATTTACTTAACTGATATACCCAAGGATTACATACACATTAACTCTGGTTTAGGCGACGAATCTCCGAGCAGCCTTATGATAGTTCCCCTAAAACTAAACGACAAGGTTTATGGTGTTATAGAACTGGGAGCGTTTGATGTTTTTGAACCCCATACCATATCGTTTGTGGAAAAAATAGGGGAAAGTATTGCCGCTACCATATCGACAGTAAAGATTAACATACGAACAGTTAAACTACTAGAAGAGAGCCGCATAAAGTCGGAGGAACTTGCCGCTCAAGAAGAGGAGATGCGCCAGAACATGGAAGAGCTCCAAGCAACACAAGAGGAGGCAGCCAGAAAATCAGCCGAAATGGAGAGCTTCTTTAGTGCGCTTAACGCATCGAGCTATGTGATTGAGTATGACGTAAGAGGCAAGGTTATATCAGTAAATCAAGCTTACCTTGAGCTAACAAAGCAAAAGGCTGCCGATGTTATTGGAACCATGCACTCTGAGGGGCTAATGCTTTCTGACAAGCAGAAAAAGGAGTACTTAAAGTTCTGGGAAGATTTGCGAAACGGAATAATTAAAAAAGAGACAAATAAAATTGAACTAGGCGACAAGGTTTACACCTTTATTGAAACCTACTCCCCAATATATAACGAGAACAGAGAGGTTATAAAGATTCTTAAGATAGCTCATAATATAACAGACTTTATAGCCGAGAAGAAGTAGCGTTAACCCCATAAAAAAAGGAGCCGTTGGCTCCTTTTTTTTATATATAAATCTGATTACTAAAAGAATATACCAATACTTGCTATAAACTGAGGATTACGCTGATCGAACTTAAAATCGTTACCACCAATATTAAGACCATTACCCAACTTGCTAAGGTTTCCTTCATACTTTAGGTCAATTGTTGCAAACTTAAGTATATCTAGTCCAACACCAATCTGATACCCAAAGGTTGCCCCTTTAAAATCGTTTTTAACGGTCTCCTGAGCTAAATCATTAAGTTTATCTTTCAAACCATCATTTTCTCCAACAACAAAAGACGCAACAGGACCAAGACCTATTCTAGCAGGGCCAAACTTCCAACCTACCATAACAGGAATATCAAACTTGTTAAATTTTTGCTTTAAGTAGTAATCGGCAGTAGTACCTTCCGATAGCTTAACCTCACCCTTGGTTTGTGTAAAAAGAACCTCTGGCTGAATAAAAAGACCCATAATCTGAATTCTACCAAAAACACCAAAGTGAAGACCAAGCTTAGAATCACCTTGCTCAACAAGAAAATCTTTTGCTCCGTCGGCTGTTGTTACATTTTTTAAGGTTGTTTGATCGAACTTAACGTTAGAGGAGCTAACCCCTCCCTTTACGCCAAAGCGTATAAACTGAGCGTTTGAGGCCACAGATAGGGTCATTAACGCTGCAAGAATAATCAGAGTTTTTTTCATATCGAGATAAATTAGTGAATTGGTTTAAAGTTTAAAAATAGTTCAATATGGCGATGTAGCAACCATCGTGCCACAAGATTTTAGAAAAGAGGACTGAATAGCCTTGCAAAAGACTCCTTAAAGCTCTGCTTTAACGGCCTATTCTCCCAATCCTCAATAGTAATGCGATGAGAACGCCTAATGTCCTTTATAAATGAACGCTCCAACTCTGTAGTTATTTCGCTATCGTAAACAATGGCCGCAACTTCAAAGTTATCCTCAAAGCTCCTTATATCCATGTTGGCAGAACCTACAGAGGCAAATGAGCTATCAATCATCATTATTTTGGAGTGATTAAAACCTTTCTGGTACAGATAAACCTTAATGCCCGCTTCCAATAATTCTAAAACGTATGAAAGGGAGCTCCAGTACACCACGGTTGAATCCGATTTGCCGGGTAAAATTATCCGGACATCGATACCACTCAACGCTGCGGTTTTTAGTGCTGTTAGTATGCTCTCGTTAGGCACAAAGTATGGCGTGGAAATGTATATATGGTGCTTTGCTTTGGTAATGGCAACAAAGTAGGCCTGCATTATGCTAGACCAATCGGAATCGGGACCACTAGCCGTTATTTGTATGGCGTGGGTCTCTTCAACCTTGTGCTCGGGGAAGTACTTTAGCTTATCGTTAATAAGTTCACCAGACACAAAGTACCAATCCATAAGGAATACAACCTGTAACCACTGAACCGACTCCCCTTCTATTCGCAGCTGCGTATCGACCCAAGGCCCTAGCTCTTTATTCCCCTCAATGTATCGATCGGCTATATTCATTCCTCCCAAAAAGCCCACTTTGCCATCAATAACAACAATCTTTCTATGGTTTCTGTAATTAACCTTACTAGTAAAGATGGGGAACTTAACCTCCATAAAAGGAAAAATTTTCACACCCGCAGTAACCAAATCCTTTATAAAGCGTTTGGGTAAGCTCCAGCTTCCAACATCATCGAAAATAAAACGAACCTCCACTCCTTGCTGTGCTTTCCTAATTAACGCTTCCTTAATTCTATTCCCCAGCTTATCGTTTGAAACGATGTAGTACTCAATGTGAATGCTCTCCTCTGCCCTTTCTATTTCCGCTATAATAGCATCAAAAGCATCTTTTCCCTTCTGGTAAATGGCAACCCTATTATTCTCCGTTAAAAGAGCCTTACTATTGTTTAGTAGTAACGATATTATGCTTAAGTTCTTCTTAACCTCTTCGTTGTTGGTATAGTTCTTATGTTTTAGCCTAGAAAGCTGATTCTTACTAAGCTTCTCAATTTGCTCTAAGTCCTTTATCTCTTTTCTGCTAAATATTTTCTGCTTGCGGTGATACTGCCCAAAAAAGATGTAGAAAATAAACCCAACAATGGGTAATAGAATAAGCACAAGAACCCAAGCACTAGTTTTTACAGGGTCGCGCTTCTCATGTATAACAAGTGCGGCCGTTGAAAGTATGGTAATTGCGTAAACAAGTAGCAGGATTAGCGTAATGTTTTCCATTACTACAACATCCCATATGTACGATAGCCCCATTCTATTCTATTTTAAACCGAAATATATAAAAATGGCGTGGTAAAGCAATAGAATTAGGCTACGGTTTTGGTATTCCTAGTTGGTAAGTTTATACAGTACGAAGTGAGAATCGGTATAAACTACTGGCAAGTTTATTCGGTACCCCTCCCAGGCACTTGCTTTATGTATAGCAACTATACTGCATCCATGACTCTTAAGGTAATCTTGGAATTGGGGTTCAGCAAGCTTTTCGGAACTAATGCTCCATCCCTTTCTTTTTGCCATGTAGAGCAGCTGTGGATTACCATCACCATTAACGGCAATAAGCTCATTTTTCTGCGATATACCAGCCATTACCTCTTCAAGTTCCAACTTTGGCAACTCCTTACTCCTAATGAAAAAATCGTGCTGCTGATTGGCAATACCTTCAACAGCAACAACAAGAAACAAAACATAACTCAATGTTCTATAGCGATATAACAAATCTCTAAGAGTATAGCCTACCACAATTGCCATAACTGGCACAAAGGGTATTATGTAATAGTTATGATGAAAGAAAAAGAACCCCGATTTAACCATATAAAATCCAAAAACAAGAAAGAGTATGCCTATAGCCATTAAGAGCCTAAAATCACGCTTAATAGCCATTAAAACAAGCCCAATAGCAAAGAGTAAAAAGCCTACAAAACCCTGAAATGAGCTAAAGTAAAACTTCTCCACAGTTGGTTTTAAATTACTGATAATTAACTGTAAGCCCTCATTAAAAGAATAGCCCAAGTTATACCAATTGCCATACAGATCCACCAAATGCTTATTCCATATAAAATACCACCAAACCGAGGGGGCTACAGTGAATGCAATGCAAAGGGCTAAAACAGCTTTTTGCTTTAGGGCAATGCTCCTATCAAACAAAGGAATAATGAGTACCGAAAGCAAGTATGCTGCTGGAAGCTTAATGAGAACTCCTAGTATCCCTAATAGGATAAATGGAACCAATAAGCTAATTCTACCCGATTTTAAGGAATATAAGTAAGATAAAGCGTAGTGAATTGCGGCAATAACCAAGGAAACGCTTACAATATCGGGCATAACTTTTCTAGAAAAGGAGAACCAGATAGAGAATGCCAATGCACCAGTAGCAAAGAATGCCATTTCCTTACTATAGAAACGCTCAACAATCCTATAAAAAAAGAGTAACCCTAAAGAGCCTATAATAAGTGTAAGTAACCGTCCCTGCCAGTGTCCATATCCAAAAAGGTTATATAGTTTAGCCGTTATGTAGTACTGAATGGGGAACTCCATCCCTATTACACCTATTTTCGCCCCTGTATCGTCAACCATAGGATAAAGGAACGATGTATTACCCTCGTAGTAATTCTTAGCTACCATAAGCCCTGTAACCTGTCGCCAGCTGTGTGAACGCTCAAGCGGAGGATTGCTAATTCCAACTAATCTAATTAGGAATAGCAACACAATCCAAAGTCGAATATCCTTTAAAATGGCAAAACGTTTCATGGCTTATAGAATAAGGTACCGCTAAAATATAAAAAAAGAGGTCAACAACGTTGACCTCTTTTTTACGAGTTGAATATGAACTATAAAGATTGTCCTATCAAGAAAACTGCAGCAAGAGCCACAATAGCGTAAAGCTCTGGGAATACGGCAAGAATCATAGTGTTACCAAACACTTTGTGTCCAGAACCAATAGCAGTAATACCATTAGCACAAACTTGGCCCTGACGAATTGCAGAGAAGAAACCAACGAATCCCATTGCAAGACCTGCACCAAAAATAGCAGCAGCAGCAGCCCAAGTCATATCTGGAACTAAGTGAGTTTTAAGAAGGAAATATCCTCCAAAACCGTAAAGACCCTGTGTACCAGGAAGCGCACTTAACACCATAAAGTTACCAAAAGCGCTTGCATCTTTTTTTAGCGCACCAATAGAAGCATTACCTCCAATAGTAACACCGTAAGCACTACCAACACCCGAAAGGATGATCATTATTCCGATACCTAGATAAGCAAAAATGATTGGTTCCATAATTGTCAAAGTTTATTAAAAGTTAATAGTTATACGTTTACGTTTTGTTTTTTGAACGGAGTATATCCTTTTCCTCCACCTGTAAATCCTGCGTTCTTGTAAAACTCTACAAAGGTTAGACGCATTGGGTGTACAAGTGAACCTAAGGCACTCATGAATAGGTTTATTGAGTGGCCTACAATCAGAATTAGAACTGTAATAATGGCTCCTACCACAGGAATATCTGGAGACATACCAAAGGCAAGGCTATTAAACACATTACCTAGAATACCACTAGATAATCCTAAAGCAAAAAGTCTAATGTATGAGAGCAGGTCTCCAAATAGACCAGTAGCCATGTTGTAACTATCCCAAAGTCCTAATCCAACGTTGATAAAAGGATTTTTGCCTGGGCTATTAAAGAAAAATATTCCTATACCAGCTACTGCAAGTATGCCAATGTGCAAATTACCAAACAGCTGAATTTCGCTTCCCTCCTTTGTGCTTAGCCCATATACAGCAGCCGAGCCCAGAAGTAAAAGCAGCCATCCAAAAGTTGATAAGGAGTGCACCCATCCATATAGCTTTATTTGGTTTGCAGCCTTAACGAACATACCAAAAATAATCTGAATAGCACCTAAACCTAAAGCTAGGTTAAACATGTTATTCTGATCGAATATGTACTTCTTAAATCCATCAAGAATAGGGATATCAACATCCACTAGGCTAATACCAAACAAAGTGCCTGTAATGGCACCAAACAGCACCGTAGCAACGCTTAACCATTGTACAAGGGAAAGCAATGGCTTCATCTCCTTTTTAACCTTAAACTTGGCTATTGTTGCTCCAAGTAGAAGAAGGATACCATATCCAGCATCTCCTAAGCAGAAGCCAAAGAAAAGCATGAAAAATGGAGCAAATAACGGTGTTAAATCCAGTTCACCATACGCTGGACTTGTGAACAGAGCACCTATTGGCTCAAATAGCTTGGCAAACCGGTTGTTCTTAAGAAGAATTGGGGCATTATCGGTTTTAGCTGCCCTTTCGGAGATGTAGATAATGCTCTCCTTCTCGAGAAATTTCACCAGTTCATCGTTCTGAGGTTGGGGAACCCAACCTTGTAGAATCATCAAAGAATCATTTGCTTCTTTATTTGCACTGTATGCAACCTCCTTAAAATCGAGGTCGTTAACCATTTTAGTGTGCTCCTGCTGAAGCAATGGCAATCCAGCAGCAAGTTGATCTAGCTTTACGTTGATATCGCTAATACGCTGCTCAAATTGCTTTATCTCCTCCTCCTTTTGAGAGTATGAGAACAAAGGAGCCTTTAGCTCTGCAGCATCGTAGGTAAACTCAATTTCCTCATTTTGCTGTAGAACAACAAAGAAAACTTGTCCGGCCACCCTGTTGATAACCTCAATGGGCATTTCATTTTCCCATTCGGGGGAGTATGATTTCTCTGATGTAGTAAAGAAGCGAACCTTTATCCCCTTATCTCCAAGTTCTTTTATGGCTTCAGGGTTAAAGTTGCCCCAAGGAAGTACCTCGTTAAGCTCTTTTTGCGCCTTTTTTATTGCTATTTCCTGCTGCTCCTGCTCTTTGGTAAGAGCCTCTAGCTCATCAACAATAGCCTCGGCAGATGTAAACTCGCTGGCTTGTGGTTGCCTAAGCTGAAGCGCCTTTATAGCGGCATTGAAACGGTTGACGCGCCCAAGCGTTACCCGATCCTCATCTGTGAGTTCGTGGTTCTGCCTTATAATGTCAACCACACCCAACTCTTGAAGGTTCTTTAAAAACGCATCAAAGTCGCGGTGGTAAACAAGAAAGGCGTATTTTATCATTGGGACTATCATGATTCAACCTCCATGTTTTCCTGGCGTTTCTTAACAATCTTCATAGCCGATTTAGAAAGGTTTTCCTCATCTTCTAAGAATCGTTTAATCTTTCTAATGGCCGTTTCGTAGCCGGGAATCTGTACTTTTTCGTACAAGTTAACCTTTTGAGTGGTTTTCTTGCGCGCATGATCGAGTAGTTTCATCTTTTCGAAGTAAAACTCCCTCTCAATGCCAATGGATGCAAGTTCTTTAAGAATTGCAACCCCATCGGTAAACCAGAATGGTCTGGCGAAGAAGCTAAACTCCTTTATGGAGAAAATAACCTCGTTTAGTACAGGTATTCTAACCCCGGCAATCTTTATCACATCCAGCTTAACATCATCAATAGAAACTAGATCGGTTTCAAACTCTCCCCAAAGGCTTACCATGTAATCGTATTCCTTCATGCGAGCTTGCAACTTTTCATCAAGTTCGTTGGCCTTATCCTTTGCACGCTTTACTTCCATGCGAAGTGCCGACTCCTTGTTCTTTAGAGTAGGCAAAGCCCTTTGACGAACCTTGAGGTTCTTGTTGAGATCGTTGAGCGATGTTTTATTAAACTGATATTTAATTGCCATATCTACTGGTTATTAAACGGCCACTAAGCCTTTGGCCAGTATTTCTGAATTAGCTCATGCTTAACACTAACCTCTGTTTGCGAGAAGTACTTAGCAAACAGCTCCCATGCAGTATTTAGCATGGTGTCGGTGTCAATGTTTACGTCGATTGCGAGTAGCGACTTAGAGTAGTCGTGTGCAAACTTAAGCGTACGCTCATCGTAATCGGTAAGGTCAAAACCGTTCTCCAGCTTGGTCTTTGCGTTAGCAGCATCGGCGTATAGACGAACAGAGGCGTTCATCACCTGTGGGTGATCCTCACGGGTTTTCTTGCCAATAACAAGCTGCTTTAAGCGCGACAAGCTACGGAATGGGTCAACAATAACCTTATTGGTATCGGAATCCTTACGAAGGAATAGCTGTCCCTCTGTAATATACCCCGTGTTATCTGGAATAGCGTGGGTAATATCGCCACCAGAAAGGGTAGTAACCGCAATAATGGTAATTGAACCACCCGATGGGAACTGTACCGCCTTCTCGTAAATCTTAGCAAGGTCCGAGTATAGAGAGCCTGGCATAGAGTCTTTAGAAGGGATTTGGTCCATACGGTTTGATACAATACTCAACGCATCGGCGTAAAGGGTCATATCGGTAAGAAGCACAAGCACCTTCTCATTCTTCTCAACAGCAAAGTACTCTGCTGCAGTAAGAGCCATATCGGGAACAAGCAAACGCTCAACAGGAGGTTGCTCTGTAGTGTTAACAAAGCACACAATACGGTCTAGCGCACCAGCGTTCTCAAATACGTTCTTAAAGAATAGGAAGTCGTCGTTACTTAATCCCATACCGCCAAGAATAATCTTATCGGCCTTTGCCCTAAGTGCCACCATGGCCATAACCTGGTTAAAGGGCTGGTCGGGATCGGCAAAGAATGGAATTTTCTGACCGGTTACAAGGGTATTATTTAGGTCGATACCAGCAATACCAGTAGCAATAAGCTCCGATGGCTGCTGACGACGTAGCGGATTTACCGATGGGCCACCAATCTCACGAGGCTCACCCTCAATTGCAGCACCACCAAATAGTGGGTTACCATACGCATCGAAGAAACGGCCTGCTAAATCGTCACCTACTTTAAGTTTTGGTGGTTCGCCGTAAAATACAACCTCGGCGTTGGTTGGAATCCCCTCTGTACCACTAAATACCTGAAGGGTAACCATATCTCCTTGAATTTTAACAACCTGAGCTAGTCGTCCTCCCACTAGTGCAAGCTCTTCGTTGGAAACGCCTTCGGCACGTAGAGTAACAGTAGCTTTGGTGATACCAAGGAGTTTGGTATAAACTCTCTGAAAAGCTTTTGTTTCCATTATTCGGCCTTTCTTTCGTTTAGTATTGATGTTAACTCGATATTATACTTCTTGAACTCGTCGCTTTCGAACACAGAGTAGTTCATCTGCTTAAGGTTATTGATAATCCTCTTGTAGAATGTAGAACACTCCTCAAAGTTTTCGAAATGGAAGTTCATCATACAAATGTCAAGAACCTTATTCATCATGAACTTCTGACGAGGGATTGGGCAGTTTGCGTCAATGCTATCGAATGCATCCTGTTGAAGGATGATAAAGTCGATGATCTCTGCCTTCCAGTAGCGGTCGTGGTAATCGATGGGCACACCGTCGTCACCAAGGATGTTGATTTGCTCGTAAGCCTCACGTCCTTTCTGAACGAAGTTCTTAGAAAGCATAACCAAATCGACCCAGTTCTCGCTAATGTTCTTATTTAGGTACTCCTGAATTTCTGGGTACTCAAGGTACTTAGAGTAGCTATCCATTGGGTCGATAGCAGGGTAACGCTTAGAGTCGGCACGTTGCTGCGATAGCGCATAGAAACAGCGTGCTGCCTTCTTTGTACTCTCGGTTACAGGCTCCTTTAGGTTACCACCTGCAGGCGATACAGTACCTATAAAGGTTACAGAACCAGTGCTACCGTTGTTTAGGTAAACAAAACCTGCGCGTGAGTAGAAGTTGGCAATAACGGCCGAAAGATCCATTGGGAACGCATCGGGACCAGGTAGCTCTTCCAAACGGTTACTCATCTCCCTAAGAGCCTGAGCCCAACGAGAGGTAGAGTCTGCAAGAAGAAGCACCTTTAATCCCATTGAGCGATAGTACTCACCAATGGTCATAGCGGTATAAACTGAAGCCTCACGAGCGGCAACGGGCATGTTAGAGGTGTTACAAATAATTGTAGTACGCTCCATTAGCTTACGACCAGTACGTGGGTCGTCAAGGTGAGGGAACTCTACGAACATCTCCACAACCTCATTTGCACGCTCACCGCAAGCGGCAAAGATAATCATGTCGGCCTCGGCCTGCTTTGAAATAGCGTGCTGCAATACGGTTTTACCGCAACCAAAAGGCCCAGGAATAAACCCTGTACCACCTTCGGCAATTGGGTTAAACGTATCGATTGAGCGAACCCCAGTCTCCATAATTTTGAATGGACGTGGCTTCTCTCTGTATGCGGTAATAGCCTTTTTTACAGGCCATTTTTGCACCATAGTAACATTAACATCCTCACCGTTAGCATCGGTAAGAACGGCAACAGTATCGGTTACTTTGTATGTACCCTTTGCAACAACTGATTTAACCTTATACTTCCCTTCAAACTTGAAAGGAACCATAATTTTGTGGTTAATCCAGTTTTCGGGAACCTCACCTACCCAGTCGCCAGCCATAACCATTTGGCCCGGCTCAACAATTGGGGTAAATTCCCATTCTTTATCATAATCAAGTGCCTCAGTGTAATCTCCACGCTTAAGGAAGATTCCATCCATTTTGGCTAGGTCGTGCTGCAGACCGTCGTAGTTTTTCGATAACAAACCAGGGCCAAGAGTTACCTCAAGCATATGCTCCTCAAACTCAACAGAGTTTCCAACTCTTAAACCACGAGTACTCTCGAAAACCTGAACGTAAGCTAGCTTACCGATAATCTTAATTACCTCAGCCATAAGCTTGGTACCAGCAAGATCGATATAGCATATTTCGTTCTGCGCAACCGGCCCATCAACCTCTACTATAACAAGGTTTGCGACAATACCAGTTACTTTACCTTTAGTTTTCATTTGGTTGCTCTTAGTTTTTCACTTATTAATTAAAGCTTCCTATTATTACTTACTAGAAACCTGGTAGCTCGATTGTAAATCGGTTACCAGCTTTTGGAATAGCTGCTCGCCTACTGCAGGATCTAGCTTACTCCACCTATTAATGATGCCAGCCTTTATAAGGAATGACATAATTCTGTTGATGTTGAAGTAATCCCAAGCAGCAAGATCATCGGCAATATCCCATTTGAATACATCAAGGCGCTTTTCGCGTTCAATAAGGCTAGAGGCCTCCGTAATTTGAAGAAGCTTATCAATATATTCAACTTCGCGTTTGAGCCCAAAATCAGGAGCCTGGCTCCTTGTAAGGGCTTCAACCATTGGACCATCCCCAACTAGCTGACCAGCAATATCTACTCCCATTTTGCGAGCACTTAATGCGGATAGTATGTTTTGGTAATCGCGTAAAAACGAGTACCACTCTACTATAAACTTATTGCCGTGCTTTAAAGCGTACCTATAGAATAGGTTATTAAACTTGACCTCTGGGTTTAGATTAGGCTCATCGAACGATGAGGATTGCTCCTCCTCTTCGTCGTGTCCTTTTCCGGTATATTCCTTATAGAACTCTTGCATGTATGCTGGCAACTGAGAAATGTTCTCATCCAGCTCGTCAAAGAGCTCTTTTGGAAACTTGCCAAAAGGATTAAAGTTTAGGTTGCGCTTAAATAGGGAGTTTAAGAAGTTCTCGTTATCAAAGGGTAAATGAAGTAGCTCAACCTGCTCGTAATCGGCAGGATGAACGTTTTCCTTTACCTCTTCCTTTAGACGTAGATAACTAAAATCCTTCTTATCCTGATCTAGAAAAAGGTCTGGGAGTCCGGCTACAAGGTAGTAGTAGTTCCGGGTCATGCTATTTACCTCCAAATAGCATGTTCACAATGCGTGGGCGCATGTACTCCTTAAAAAGATTCTCAAAATCTTTGTCGGTAAAGCTAATGTAATACCCACCATCCTTTGGCCCAATTTTAAAGCCAAACTTAAGGGTGCGGTCAACTACAAGTTCAACCTCTTTGTTTAGGGTTTCGGCCATCTTCTTGCTGGTAAAGCTGGCTAGCTCCTTTTCCATGTTGGCTGGAATAAGTACGCTAAGCGATAGCCTATCGGCAGAGGTTGGTTCCCATTTTGCAATGGCTGTTTCAATAACTGACTTAACAAAAGCGGTATCCTTCATTGCATCGGCAACGGAGCCTTCAATGACCTTAGTTTCGATCATAGCAGCAATTTCTTGCTTAAGCCCAGTGAATACTTGGCGTGTTGATAAGTTAATTTCGGTTTCTACGTTTTTCTTAAGCTCATCCGATTGCTTTTTAGCTTGGCTAACAATTTCATCGGCCTCTTTACGAGCCTTTGAAAGAATGTCGGCTGCTTCCTTTTTGGCTTTATCAAGTAGATGATTAGCCTCTTCGGTGCCTTTTGCCAAGCCCTCCTTATAAATCTTATCGGTGAGCTCCTGAAGCTTATTCTGCATAGCAGTTCCTCCCTTTTAATGATTTGTAGATATGTTAATTGCTCTGGTTCTAACAATAAAATGGCTATTAATAGCCACTTCCTATTCTAGTGTAAGCAAAAGTATGAATGAAATGGGAAAATCCTAATGGTTTTGGTCAACGATGATTAAAATCATCAAAACCAGTGAGAATAACTCAAACATCAGCCCATGTTTGTTATTCTACTAACAAATAGAACGTTATAATAAATTCTTTTCTCTTTTGCACGTCTAAAATTAGAGATAAAATATGTTATAGAAAACATTTTAACTACTAGTTTTATGTTGATATGCTGCATTCTTAGCTAACCTTAGCGGTTATGTTTGATTACCATGAAACTAGCATGTATTAACAGCAAAGGGGATTACCATTATAATGGAAAATCCCCTTTGTAAATTAAGAGCGAAATCGTTACAACTGCTCCAATGCGCTTTTAATACTTGAAATTAACTTAGTTACATCCTCAATCCCAACAGATAGCCGAATCATACCTGGGAATGGGAACTTATCGCCCCAAACTGCTTCTATGGGCATCAGAATGGTATCGGCATCGCCAAGTGTTGGCACCAATGGTATTTGATTGGAGAGAATCTCTATAAAGCGCTTGCAGCGAGTCTCCTTTTCGGCCCAATCCTTTCCCTTAATATCAAAGGTTACAATTGCTCCATACCCCTTATTTTCAAGCATTTTAATGGCATTGGCATGCGTTGGATGACTGGGTAAACCAGGGTAAAGTACCTTTTCAATCATCGTATGTGAATCCAAGTATTGCGCTATGGCAAAGGCATTTGAACAATGCTGTGTAAACCTTAACTTGAATGTTTTAAGCATATCCTCTAACCTATACGCTTCGTCGGGAGAAAGCATATGTCCTACCCATTTACGGTACTCAATGGCCTGCTTTGCAAGCTCGGGATCGTTACCAGACACTACTCCCGCAGAGAGGTTTCCATGCCCAGCCATGTACTTTGTGGCACTATGGATTACTATATCGGCGCCATCATTAAGCGGCTGCCAAAGCATTGGGGTAGCAAAGGTGTTATCTACAATTACCTTTGCACCATGCTGCTTTGCCAGTTTTATAATCTTGGCACCATCAACAGTAATAAGCATGGGGTTAGATATGGCCTCAAAGAAAACTACCGATGGCTTATGAGTTTCTAGCATGTTAACATAGTGCTCAAGAGAATAGTCATCGCCCTCGGGAGCAAAGCGGATTACATCTATGCCGCGCCTGTTAATGAGCACCTTATCAATAAAACTGTTGGTTCCTCCATATATCTCGGTAAAGAATAGCCACTTACCTGTATTCTCCTTTGTTTGGAAAACGGAAAGGGCAACATCAATGGCTGCCATACCCGATTGCGTAAGCAGTGACCACTGGGCATTTTCCATCTCCATAATCATCTCCTCTGCGGCGACCACATTGGGGTTTCGGTATCGAGAGTAGATGTAGCTATTGGGGCTATGCGGATGGTTGTGCTCATCGGCAAAAGCCTGTTTCATGGTTGGGATATCCCCCAACAGGAATCCTGCATCCCTATAGATTGGCGTTCTGGTAGAATTTACTCTTTTTGCTCGCATACAATACTTTTTTGGTATGGATTAGCTATTTAGAAAAAGGTTTAAGAGTGTTTGCTGCAATGGTTCCCAAAAGTAAAGCCACAAACTAAAGTAGCTGTGGTTTTAAATTTCTGGTTTAAAACATAAACGGAAAGCGAACCAAATCAGGAGTAAATGTATAAAATACCAACGCTATTTTGTTCCTTTGCCAAAAAAACGAGAATATGGAACAGAAAGATTGGTTTAAGGAAACTGCTTTTGCCGTAACCATTTGCGATACAAATGGAATTGTTGTTTACATGAACGAAAAGTCTGAGAAAACTTTCGAGAAATGGGGAGGCAAAGAGCTTATTGGCAAGAGCCTTTTTGGTTGCCACTCAGACAAATCGGTTTCAAAAATAAAGGAGCTAATTGCCACCAAAGGAACCAATAGCTACACCATTGATAAGAATGGTATTAAAAAACTGATTTACCAAACACCTTGGTATAACAACGGAGAGGTGGCCGGTTTAGTGGAGCTATCGCTTGAAATACCACAGGAAATGCCACACTTTGTAAGGTAGCTATTTTCCCTTACGCCAGCGCCGGAGTGGGTTTATACCAGGTAACGACGATTTAACTGGAAATATACCGGCGCTAACCTTTTTTATATCCTCAATGGAGTAGAATGCCTTTGGATTAAACTCATTTATAACGGCTAGCACATTGGGTAAGTCGGTTCGTTTAATTATACAGTATATTATTTGAACCTTTCCAGTTCCCCCTTCGGCATCCATTAGCGTAGCCCCAAATCCAGCCGTATTAAGCTTTTTTATAAGTACACTACCCTCCTTAGAAACAATAATACGGACAATCAGGCTACCCATAGCCAGGCGCTCTTCAACCTTTAATCCAATGTAATTTCCTGTGGCAAAACCACCAGCATAGGCAAAGTAGCAGTAAAAATTATTGAGGTTTCCCATTATTTGCCCAATGGCAATAATCCAAATAAACACCTCGAAAAAGCCTAGTATTGGAGCAATTACCTTATCGCCCTTTGAAACAAAAACAATGCGCAACGTGCCTATTGTTACGTCGCAAATACGCGCAAAGAAAATTAGAAGGGGTAGAACAATGTAAGTATATGTACTAGAATCGAAAAAGGATGCATCCATAGCGCGGTGTACTTTTCTGTTTTTACAAAAGTACCCAGATTAGCCTGTTTCCGCAAACTTATTGAGTGATTATAGTGCTTTTATTGATTAGAACAGCATTCGCTACAAGCTAAACACCTATCTATCAACACTAAACACATACGCATTCTCCCTATAGTTCCAAACTGACTGGATTTTTTTAACCAACTGATAGGCAACTAAAAAGGCCGTTGATTTCTCAACAGCCTTTTCGCTTATGCCTTTTACGGTTTACTTACCCGTAATAAATTCTATAATTCTTTTTGAATCTGGCAATTCCCTTGGCTTCACCATGTCAACTAGATTGCCATTCTCATCAATTAGGTATTTCTGAAAGTTCCATCCCACCTCGGAGTCCATAACGCCATTGAGACTTTTGGTGGTTAACCATTTGTATAGAGGGTGCATATCATCGCCTTTTACCGATATTTTGGACATCATTGGAAATGTTACACCGTAGTTCTTTGTACAGAACTCCTTAATCTCATCGTTTGTGCCAGGCTCTTGGCTAAGGAAGTTATTTGCAGGGAAGCCGATAATAACAAACTTATCGCCACCATAGGTTTTGTAAACCTCCTCTAGTGTTTTGTACTGCTTGGTAAATCCACACTTTGAGGCGGTGTTTACTACCATTACCTTTTTGCCCTTTAGTTGACTTAGAGGAAACTCTTTGCCGTTGATATCGGTTACGGTAAAATCGTAAAACGATTTGCTCTGCGCCATTGCACCAACTGCAAACAGTATTACAGAGAATAGAACTATTACTGATGCTTTCATTTTGAGTTACTTTTAGGTTTGGAATAGAAACAACGGTTAGAAGAAAATGTTTTAGAATTACCTCTTTAATAACTAGTTGTAGCCCATAGTGTGACGACACCACAGCAAAACGTCTATGTTGCGTTTAGAAGAAAAATGAATTAAATATTTGAAATGGAAAGATTATCTTTAACTATGTAAAACAAAAAACCCGGCTTCATCACCAGCATAAAAACTGGGAGAGGAATCACCGGGACTACAATGCAAAAATAATAGATTTATGGACAACAATACAATAGTTGAAAGAATAATTTCGAAAGAAAGGATTGAACCCTACTTGAATTACCACAATAATGACCTTTCTAAAGCAATTGCTCATTATAAAAGCAATATTCTTATATCTGAATCTTTTTACCCATTACTAGCTATATTAGAAATTGGATTAAGAAACTCCATTGATTATCAACTGACTAAAAGATTTAACGATAAAGAATGGTATGAAAACAAAGAATTTGTAAAAATTGCGACTAGATTTCAAATTGACAGAATATCGCAAGCAAGAACAAACATCTACTCCGAAAAGAAGGAAATAACACCAGGAAGAATAATTTCAGAACTATCATTTGGTTTTTGGACATCATTGTTTGACACAAAATTCGAAATGACTTTATGGAAAAACTTGAGATTAGCGTTTCCTAATTGCCCGAAAAACATAAGAAAAAGAAAGACAATGAGTTCCAAATTTAACGGGATTAGAAAATTAAGAAATAGAATCTTTCATCACGAATCAATTACGTGGAATTTGAACGTTTTGAATTCATATAACGACGAAATTATTCAAGGCATTGAGTGGCTAAATAAGGATTTGCTGGAATGGATTGTTGAATTAAATCACGTTGAAGAAACCATTTCAAAATTCAGAAAAACAATTGATTGACGAAAATAACTACGGGCTACAACAATGGGTTAATAAAATTCAGGTTTATTGCAGATTAAGAAACTTTCCCACTTTTTTTGTAGCGTGTATCGTGGAATATTGATTCGTTTCAATCTCCTAAACTTTATCACCACCCAGCCGATATTAGCCTCCTTATATATTCAAACCTTCTACCTACCCCTCCTAAGCCTACTAAGTAAAGATTTGTAAAGGTTATGTGTGGGTGTTTCTACACGAAGGTCATTGTAGTAGTCAAACCTATCAATAAGTTCTCCCAATGTAAACGAGGCTAGAGCAGCCCAGTAGTAGTGGCTGTGACCAAAGGCAAATACTACCATTGGAACAAAACATCCTAAAATAAACCGCACAAGTGATGTAAGGGAGTACTTTGCGGACATGGTTCTTACGTTTGCCTTCCTTAACAAGTACAGAATGGCTTTTGCAGCAAGTGTAACAACTACAATATTTGTTGCGCTGGCAAAAATAGCCCCAAAGGCCAATGCCGTTAGAATAGTATTGGCGCTGTGTAGTGGCGTTGAGTACGCTTTTGTTGTTACAGAATAAACCATCTCTATTGCGCCGAGCATAAGCACTGCAACGAATACGGAAGCTATTAGCCAAACATTATGTGAGCTAACAAATAGGTAGGTTAGCGATAGAACGGAAAATAATCCGAACAGCAAAATCTCACGGCTCAACCACGAAGTTCTAACGTGCAACAATGCTCTTGCAGCCCTAAAGGGTTTGCCCAAGTGGAACGTGCTTAGCATTGCTCCTATTGCTATTAGAAATCCAAACACCCAGCGGTTTACTGGTAACGCGCCCTCAATTAGCTGCGCTGCTAGCCATCCGCTCATGGCCGAGGCAATAAATGTGAATAGCACCAAAGGCCACTCATCAAACGAGTGAATTTTGTGTGATGGCTCAACCAGCTGCTTAGCAACATCGTCCATGGGAAGCGATGTGGTTGCAGCGGTATCCATTTGGGGTACACTGTTTGAAACCTCATCGCGTAAAGTGTTTAGCTGCGGACGAATGGGCTGATAAGACAACCCGATATTCCCCACTGAACGCTCAACCGTTATTGGGCCAAAGGATAGCGCGCCGGTAGGACAAAGCTCTGCACAGGCAGGAATTCCACCATCTTTTAATCGGCTGTTGCAGAAGTTGCACTTCTCAACAACTCCTTTGCTGATATTGAACTTAGGAGTATCGAAGGGGCAAGCCCAAGTACAGTACTTACAGCCAATGCAGCGTTCGGCGTGATGGATAACGGCTCCCGTTACGCTATCGCGAGTGTAGGCAACAGCAGGGCAAGCCTTTAAGCAGGGAGCATCTAAACAGTGATTGCAAGCTAACGATTGGTGCAAAAAGCCATGCCCAGGTATCTTTTTCCCGTTAAAGGTGTTAACCTGTCGCCACGATAAGGGCGGCTGCGTGCTATTCTCGGCATAGCAGGCCACCATGCAGGCATGACAACCAACGCACTTAGCGTAATCAAAAATAAAACCCTGTTCCATTAGGCTTTTCCGTTTAGCTTTTCCACTTCAACCTTATTATCGTGAAAGGCGGTACCATGTCCCATATCGGTTTCGCGGCCTTCGCTTAAAAGATTTACAGAGCAACCCTGCGTACGCCACCAGCCGTTGGGAATGGTTACGCAACCCTTGCGATTGGCAAAGGTTACATCGGCCGTAACAACCACCTCGCCCCTTGAGTTGTAAACCCTTACCCTATCGCCATTGGCTATGCCCCTTTCGCGAGCATCATCGGGGTTGATTAGGGCAACAGGCTCTCCTGCAACCATCTTTACCACGCTAAGGTTCCCAAACTGAGAGTGAATACGGTTCTTAGTGTTAGGAGACATTAAGTAGAGCGGATAAGCGTTGCCGCCCTCGGTGGCATCAACACCCACATCGTATGATGGTAGCGGATTAACACCCCAACTATCTACAGCCTGCTGCGAGTAGAGCTCAATTTTGCCCGATGGGGTTCTGAAAACACCATCGGCAAAGGCAATCTCCTCCAATCCGGGAGCTAAAACAGGGCCTTGCTTTAGCTGCTCCAGCGATAGCTGCGGAAAAGCGCTTAGTTTATCGTTCAAAAAATCAATAACACCTTGGTCGGTGGGTGGAATAAGTATCTGGTCCGCCTGCTCCTTTGTAAAGCCCAGTTCCTGAGCAAGGCGATGGTATATGGCCACCTCGGTTTTTACCTCACCAGCAGGCTCTACAACCTTTTGCACCAGCTGCACATAGGGATTCCAGTAGGAGCCAATAATATCGGTTTGCTCAAACATATTTTTGGCGGGTAGCACAATATCGGCCTCAAGAGCAGTATCGGTAAAAAACTGCTCCACAACAACCCTAAATTCCAACTTCCGAAAGGCCTCTAGCACCTTTGATGTATTCGGATTTTGGGTTATGGGATTTCCTCGTTCAACCCAAACCATTTTAAGCGGAGGATTATCCTGAGCAAGCATATCGGCACCCAAGCGGGCTGTGGATATTGACCTGCGTATAATACCATCGGGCACAACTGGCGGATAGTAGCATAGCGGCTCTAGCACATCATCAAAAACATAGCTTTGCAAATTTGCGTAGTGCCAGCAAGCGCCAGGTTTACCTATGTTTCCCGTTAAAACGGATAGTGCCAAGAGGCAACGCGTGGTTTGTCCGCCATTGCTGTAGCGCTGCATTCCGTAGCCCGGAATAAGCGTCATGGGCTTAATGGTGCCAATGGCCTCGGCCAGCTTGTGAATAAAATCAACAGGAACATCGCAAATAGCCGATGCCCACTGGGGTGTACAATCCTTTACGCTACTGGCAAACTGCTCGTAGCCCGATACATTTTGGGCAATAAAATCGGTATCGACCCACCCATTCTTAATGAGTAGATGGGCAACGGCTAGCGCCAACGCCCCATCAGTTGATGGTTTGGGCTGTATAAGTAGATGTGCACGTTGAGACGAATCGGTACGGCGAGGGTCAACCACAATAAGCTTTGCGCCATTATCAACGGCTTTGCCTATGGGTATCATCTCCTGAATGTTACTCTCCGATGAGTTTTTACCCCAGAGAACAATGAGCTTGGCATTTTCCAAATCCCAAGGAACGTTGTGCTTGTTCTCGCCAAGGGTAAGGCGGGTTGCCTCTAGACCTGCAGGCCAGCAAAGGTTTCCGTAAACGGTGGTAGCACCACCATAAATCTTACGCCAGAATCGGCCACTAATCTCATTTAGCAAGCCCGACATGCCGCTAGCAGCATAGAATAGCACGCTCTGGGCACCGTACTCCTTCCTAAAATGAATTAGCTTTTGAGTTATTATGCTATAGGCCTCATCCCATGAAATTCGGGAAAAAGAGCCATCGGGATTCCGTTTGTGCGGAAATAGAATGCGGTCTGGCGAGTTAGCCCGTTCAACATAGCTAATTCCCTTTAGGCAAACACCCTCTGGGGTTGCTGCATTATTGGGATTTGGCTTTACGTTAATAACCTTTCCGCCATCGACAACCACCTTAAAGCTGCATGTGCTATAGCAGTTTCTAGGACAAGCCGTATTATATATCTCCATAAAGGAATATCCAATTAAACTTACTTAGTCTCCTTATCGAATTGCCAAGCAGAGATACCAAAGCCGTTTTTGAAGTAGAAAACAGCGCCGTGGTTATGCACTACCTTTGTGTAGAATGATAGCTCACCATCCTTGTTAAACACAATATGCGTTACCTTCATACGAGGGTACTCTATAACCTCTTCGGTGCGCTCATTGCTATACTTCTTTTCTAGCTCTTCAACGGTTGATTCAGGGCGAGTGGATTGCAAAGGCTTAACCTGAGCCTTTTCCTTATCGCGTTTAAGCATCTCCTGCAGCAACATTTGCTTGCGCAGCTCGGCTCTACGCTTCATCTCCTCATCATAAGCTTTTTTAGCGGCTTCTTCTGCTTGCTGGCGAGCAATAGCCTCCTGTTTAGCACGTTCAGCCTCGGCAAGTACTTTTTGTTGCTCCTTTAGTCGTACTTCCTCTCTTACACGAGCCTCTTCCTCGGCCTTACGCTTAGCCTCCTCTTCGGCCTTTAGCTTAGACTCCGTATCGCGTTTAGCCGCTTCCTCCTTTACCTTTGCTTCGGCAAGGGCACGTTCATCGGCCTCCTTCTTTAAGCGTTCCTGCTCGGCAACAAGAGCCTCCTGTGAAGCCTTTGCCTTTGCCTCTTCTTCTATTCTAATACGCTCAGCCTCCTTTTTAACCCGCTCCTCTTCAGCTATACGAGCGTCCTCTCTCTTCTTAGCCTCTTCGGCGGCAACACGCTGAGCCTCTTCCTCTGCTTTTTGCTTAGCCTCGGTATCGCGTTTAGCCGCTTCCTCCTTTGCCTTTGCTTCGGCTAGAGCGCGTTCCTCTGCTAACTTTTTAAGTTGCTCCTGCTCTTTAACTAGGGCCTCAGCAGCGGCTTTAGCTTTAATTACCTCTTCGGCCTTACGCTTCTCAGCCTCTTGCTTTACGCGCTCCTCCTCCTGCTTGCGCAGCTCCTCTGCGGCTTTGGCCTTGGCCTCCTCGGCTAAACGAACCTTTTCCTGCTCCTGACGAACCCTCTCCTGCTCCTTTTTAAGGGATTCCTCTTTTAGCTTAGCCTCTTCTTCGGCTTTGCGCTTTGCTTCGGTTTCAGCATTTTGCTTTGCCTCCATATCGCGCTTAGCAGCTTCCTCTTTCGCCTTTGCTTCTGCTACGGCGCGTTCCTCTGCCTCCTTTTTAAGGCGTGCCTGCTCTGCTATACGCGCCTCTTCGGCTGCCTTAGCCTTAACTTCCTCGGCCAATCGTATTTTTTCTTGCTCCTGACGGATTCTTTCTTCCTCTTTCTTGCGTGCCTCTTCGGCTGCCTTAGCCTTAGCTTCTTCGGCCAATCGTATTTTTTCTTGCTCCTGGCGGATTCTCTCTTCCTCTTTCTTACGAGCCTCTTCCTTTAATTGGGCTTCCTCCTCGGCCTTACGCTTTGCTTCGGCTTCGGCTTTCTGCTTAGCCTCTAGCTCACGTTTGGCTGCTTCTTCCTTAGCCTTAGCTTCGGCTAAGGCACGCGCCTCGGCCTCCTTCTTAAGGCGCTCCTGCTCTTTTAGGCGAGCCTCTTCGGCGGCTTTGGCTTTGGCCTCCTCTTCAGCTTTACGCTTCTCGGCCTCAAGTCGAACACGCTCTTCCTCCTTCTTACGAGCCTCCTCGGCGGCTTTGGCCTTAGCCTCCTCCTCTTGGCGTAGGCGCTCCTGTTCCTTCTTAATGCGCTCTTCCTCTAGCTTTTTTGCTTCGGCCTTTTTACGTGCTTCCTCCTCGGCCTTTAGGCGAGCCTCCTCTGCGGCTTTGGCTTTCTTTTCCGCCTCACGTTTTAGCGCTTCCTCTTTTGCTTTAGCCTCGGCTTGTGCACGAGCAAGGGCTTCCTGCTTTTGCTTTTCGGCGGCTATTCGTTTGGCTTCCTCGGCAGCTTTTTGCCGAGCCACCTCATCAGACTTTCGTTTTTCGGCCTCGGCCTTAAGCTGATTTTGCTTGTCCTGTTCAGCTTTATTTTTCTGCTCCTTCTCAATCTCCTTTTCTCGCTGAATCATATCCTTTTCAGCTTGTTCTAGCTGTTTCTGAACAGAATAGGAGTAGTCGGAGTCGTAATCGAAATCGTTAACATCGCTGGA
>DHVO01000057.1 GCA_002412705.1 Bacteroidales bacterium UBA5206
ATCCGTTCTTGTCGAGCGAGTTTACTTTATCCAGCTTCTCCTTTAGTGCGGGGATCTTATGATTCATTATGGAGTTTGATGCCGATATACAGAAACTTTCATTGCACTGTTCCATTGTAAACTGAGGAACATGTTCAAAATCGTCCGCAATTATATCCTGATGCTTATAAATATTCTCTAGGCTTTCCACCATAGCAGAGTATGCTTTTTTCTTGGTAGTTACATTCATGCCTAGCTTATCTAAAAGCATAGTCATCCTATTAAGAAGAAATCCAATCTCTTCGTAACTTAAAGGACCTTTGTGATTCAATATTACTTCTCCGTTATCCACTTTCTATTAGGGAATTGAGAAAACCAAATTAATATTCTAAATCGAAGATACATCTTTTTTGTTTAAAAAAAATATTGGGTTGGTGAACGCTTGTTTTATATTTGTGATTTAAATTATTGATAATGAGTGCTATGTGCTTAAAAATAAAAAAAGGGCTCCGAAAACCGAAGCCCTTTTGTATATGTTTTTTAACCAAAAACTACTTAATAATGGTCATTTCGTCAATTAAACGTTTAGCCCCAGCATATTTCTCAACAATGAATAGGGTGTAACGGATATCAACGCTGATGGTTCGCTGAAGTTCTGGCTCAAATACAATATCGCCACTCATGGCCTCCCAGTTACCATCGAATGCAGTACCAATAAGCTCTCCTTTACCATTAATAACAGGGCTACCGGAGTTTCCGCCAGTAATATCGTTGGTAGAGATAAAGGCTACCGGCATTTTACCGTTTGGTAGAGCGTACTGGCCAAAGTCTTTGTTCTTGTATAGCTCCTTTAGCTTGGCAGGTACTACAAACTCCCAGTTATCTGGATCCTCTTTCTCCATAACGCCATCAAGAGTGGTAATGTAATCATAGTGAACAGCATCCATTGGGTAGTAATCCTTAATCTTGCCATAGGTTAAGCGCATGGTGAAGTTGGCATCTGGGTACATTGCTTTACCATCATTCTTTTCAATAGTGCCAGCAATGAAAAGTCGGTGTCCCTTATCAAAATCTGCGTTAAGTGGTGCTAACTGAGCGTACAACTCGTTGTACTTCTTGTAAATTGAGGTGCCAGCAACATATGCAGGGTCCTTTTCAAGGGTTTTAAGGTTTGGCTTTTCTAGGAACTTGTTTAGCTTTTGCTCATCGGTAAAGATTGACTTGTCAAACATATCGTCGATATACTTAGCGTAGTCGTTCTTGTACTTAGACTCAATGGTAGTAAATACCTCTGGGTAGTATGCTTTATCAACGTTCTGAGCAAAAATCTTGAACATTGCTTTACCCACCTTACGGTCGGTTGGTGCGTTATAGTCCTTGTAGAATCCAGTTGCACGTCTTTTTAGGTTTTCAACCTGTTTAGCAACTTCGTCGTTATTCTTCTCCTTAAGGGCTTTCTCTAGTTGAGCCGCATTTGCAGCAAAACCAACAAGCTCGGTTCCCCTAAGCATGGTTTCGGCCATGTATTGGGTTACGTGCTGAAGCGCTGCGCGTTTCTCAACCGATTGCTGAATTAGGGTAAGCGCTTCGCCATACTTTGCCTTGCGGCTTGGGTCTGCGTTAACCCAGTTGGTGTAATCTGCTTCCTGAACCTTTTTCTTATCGTAAATTTTTAGCCTTTTTAGGGCTTTGTTCATACCAATGGAGTTTTTCCAGTAGTTGCTAGAACCAGCGTATTTCGAGGCGTATTTAATACGAACAGCCTCGTCGGCAAGCATATCCTCAAGAAGGATATCCTGACGGATACCGCGAATATAGATACGGTTGGCGTTTGATATTTTGATTAGCTCATCAACTTCCCATGAGGTCATGTACCTCTGGGTGCTTCCTGGGTAACCCATAATCATTGAGAAATCGCCTTGCTCAACACCTTTTAGGGAAATAGGTAAATGGTGCTTTGGCTTGTAAGGAACATTCTCGGTAGAGTACTCAGCTGGTTTATTGTCCTTGCTAGCGTAAATTCGGAACATGCTAAAGTCTCCGGTATGGCGTGGCCACATCCAGTTGTCGGTATCGGCACCAAACTTACCAATTGATGATGGGGGTGCACCAACCATTCTAATATCTCTAAAGGTTTCGTAAACCATTAGGTAGTACTTATTGCCACCATAAAAGCTCTGTACCCTAGCACTGTAGTGGGTTCCTTCGGTAGCCTCTTTGGCAATTTTGTCTGACTCGGCCCATGCGGCTTTTGCTCTGTCGGTTTCGCTCATGTTAGCGTCTAGAGCAGCCTCAACGCGGCTGGTAACATCGTCAATACGAACAAGGAAGGTAATGGTAAGCCCAGGAGTTGGAATTTCGTCCTTTAGGGTTTCTGCCCAGAATCCATCCTGAAGGTAGTTGGCACCGGGTTTACTGTGCTGCTGAATTGCTCCGTAACCACAGTGGTGGTTTGTTAAAACTAAGCCTTGGTCCGATATTACTTCACCAGTACAGCCACGGCCAAAAATTACTATAGCATCTTTTAGGCTGGTGTTGTTTATGCTGTAGATATCCTCGGCGCTAAGCTCAAGGCCCATCTCTTGCATTTTAGTTTCGTTAAACTGCTTTAGAAGAGGAAGAAGCCACATCCCCTCATCTGCCTTTACGGTACTGCTAAACATTACCAGTACTGCAGCAGCAATAAGACTCAAACGTTTAATCATTGTCTTTACATTTTAGGTTATTGAGTTGAAATTTAAGACTGTAATATACCTTCTGCCCGAAGGTTATGTTTCCGTAGCTTTTTTGATTGCGCTGTTCCAAAATGGTTTAACCCTTTGTTTGATTGTATCAACAATTGGGTGTTACAAAAGTTTGGCATCGTTTTTTGTGAGCCTAAAGGTTAAACGGTGCAGTGGTGTAGTGCCATACTTTTCTATAGCTTGCCTGTGCTCCTTTGTAGGGTAGCCCATGTTTCGCTCCCATCCGTACTCCTTGTAAACATGCGATTGTTCCAGCATGAAGTCATCGCGGTAGGTTTTAGCAAGAACCGATGCCGCGGCAATTGAGGTAAACTTGGAGTCGCCTTTTACTATGCAAACATGGTTTACGCCTTGGTATGGATAGAACCTATTGCCGTCAATAAGAAGCAGTTCTGGTTTTGCTTTGGAGAGTGAATCAACTGCTCTGTGCATGGCTGTAATTGAGGCTCGTAGAATATTTAGCTTATCAATCTCCTGATTTGATACCATGCTAACAGCATAGTCTATGGCGTTTTGTTCAATTATTGGGCGAAGTAACACGCGCTGTTTTAAGGAGAGCTGCTTGGAGTCGTTTAACAAAGGATGGTAAAAATCTTTAGGCAGAATCACTGCTGCAGCAAATACAGGTCCAGCAAGGCACCCGCGGCCAGCCTCGTCGCAACCAGCCTCAACAAGCAATTTCTGGTAAAACGGTTTTAGCATATCTGCTCAATGGTTGTGTTAATGCATTGGTAAAGTTTGCTGGCGGTTTTATCCCAGCTAAATCTTTGGCGCTGTATGCGCCCTTTGGCAATAAGTGCATCCCTAAGATGAGGGTCGGTAGCAATAAGCTTCATCCCCAGTGCTATGGATTCTACGGAAAAGGGATCCACGTAGTAGGCTGCTTCCCCCGCAACCTCTGGAATAGATGTTTTTGTTGATGCAACCAAGGGTACATCGCAGCTCATTGCCTCAAGTATTGGTATGCCAAACCCTTCAAAGTAGGGAACGTACACCATGGCTAGTGCTGCACCAGTTACTTGGCTTAGCTGGTCAATGTTTAGCCGTCCGCTAAAAACAACATCATCCTTGTAGCTAAGCTGATTGTAGGCCTCCGATATCTCCGTGGTCTTAAACATTTTCTCGCCAACAATAACCAGTTTTAGGGGGCTGTTTGTTTGCTGCTTAAACAGATTAAAGGCTTGCAGTAAGCGCGCCACGTTTTTACGTGGATTTAGGGCGCCTACAAAGACAAAGTAGGGGGCACCATTTGTAATTCTTTCTCTTACAGCAGCAACCTGATTGGGCTCCAACGGGGTGTATGCGCTGTTTGCCCCATTATAAACCACATCAATCTTACTCTCTGGGATGTT
>DHVO01000234.1 GCA_002412705.1 Bacteroidales bacterium UBA5206
GGAAAGTAGTGATAAAACGCACCCTTAGAGAGACCTGTTTTATCAACAATCTCCTTTAGCGTTACGTCGCGATAACTTTTCTGAAGGAAAAGGTTAAAGGCAACACGTAAAATATGTTCTCGGGTGTCATTCATAAAAAAATACCGACCGTTTGGTCTGCAAACCTATTAATAAAAAATGAATGTGAAAAATTTTAAAAGAAAAAAGTGATGAAAAAAAAGAAAAATGGAGTCACTACATAGCAACTCCATTGTAAACAACTAGTTAAAGAAGCGCCCAACCTTATTAATGGCCGATGGTAGGGCAAAAACCACAACCCTATCGTAAGCGCTAATCACGGTGTCGCCCTTGGCAATAAAGGACTTATCGCCTCGTACAACGCCACCAATAATGGCATCCTTGGGAAAGTTAATATCCTTAATGCGCCCTTTAGTTGCAGGCGAACCAGGCTTAACTATAAACTCAATAACCTCGGCATCGGAACCTGTAAGGCACTTAATGGCCGATACGTCGGTGCTCATGGTATAACGGAAAATACGGCTGGCTGTAATTAACTTCTTGTTAATAACGGTATCAATACCAATACTTTCCGCCAGCTTTATGTAGTCGATATTCTCAATCTCGGCAATAGTTTTCTTCACACCTAAACGCTTGGCAACCATACAGGAAAGGATGTTTGTCTCGGAGTTGCCCGTAACGGCAACAAAGGCGTCCATGTACTCAAGTCCTTCCTCTATTAGCAAATCGGTATTACGGCCATCACCCTGAATAACCAGCGTATTCTTGAAGTAGTTAGCTAGGCGGCTGCTCTTCTCCTTATCCTCCTCAATGAGCTTAATGTTTACGTGCTTCTCCAGGTCGCTGGCAATACGAACGGCAATGCGGCTTCCTCCTAGAATCATAAGATTGTGCACATCGATATTGGTTTTGCCCGAGTACTTGAGCATATCGCCAATACCACCCTGATTGGCAATAACATACACTAAATCATTAACCTTAAACTGGTCGTTGCCCCGTGGAATAATGGTTTCGCCCTCGCGCGATATGGCCACTGCACGGTACTCAAGGTTCCGGTGGTCTTTTGTTGCCTGTAGCAAGGTTTGGTCTATAACGGGGGCATCCTCCTCCAAGCGGAATACCGCTAGGGAAAGCTTTCCTCCAGAAAAATCGACATACTCCGTAGAGCTAGTTTGGCCTAACAGACCAATAACCTCTCGAGCAGCAAGCTTCTCAGGGTAAATTAGGGAATCGATACCCAGATTAAGGAAAATCTCCTTGTTGTTGGGCAGTAAGTACTCATTATTATCAATACGGGCAATAACCTTTTTTGCACCCAAACGCTTAGCAAGCGTGGCCGAAATAATGTTTGTCTCCTCCGAGTGGGCTACAGCAATAAACAGATCGGCCTTTTTTATATTGGCCTCCTTAAGCGCAGCAATAGAGGTAGCAGAGCCAACAACTGTTATAAGATCGGAACTTGAGGCTATTTCGTCCAGCTTCTCAGCATCGGGATCAATTACAGTAATCTCATGATACTCGTTCGAAAGCATTTTAGCCAAATGGGTTCCAACCTCGCCTGCACCCGCAACAATAATATTCATCTAATTATTAGCTAGTTCAAATGTACTATAACATTAACAAACAACGCAAAAAAATAGCGCAAAACCAACTTGCAAAGTAAGCTTAAAAAAGCGGAGATTATACCATTTAATGCTTAAAAGTGACCGATAGGTAGCGATTTGGGATAACAGCTTCCCTTCCATTTGCCAAAGGAGCACTAATTGGTTCCAAGAGAGTAATAACCATTGCTTAGTGTATGCCAGTAACGTGTTTGATCTGGACTAAAGGAGGCAAATATTAGCGTGGCATTCCATGCGGGTATCGATGAATCAACAATAACAACTCGTGGGGAAAAGAGCCTTGCCAGCGCACGTGGTTTAAGCTTGCACAGGTGGCTCACAACAAGGTAATCAACCTCTAGGGGCTTTACTGCTCGTTTGTGCGATAGAGTATCACCTAGAGGAATGGCAATGGTACTGCCATTAAAATCGGCAAACAGAACACCTGGTGCTTGTGCAAAACTGGTACTTCTAAGTAGCTGAGGAAGATTGGTTGTATCGCTAATAAGGGAGTAGTGCGCAGCAGAGAAACTGCCCCTACTAGCTAGATATTTACCTAGCAAGAACTTACGCTGCTGCTCATTCCTATACAAAGTGCTATCAACCAGAACAACAGCACTACCACAATCAACAAAAGCGAATGCCGATTTACCATAAGAGCTAAAAATAAGAACCTCGGCACTCTTACGCTGCTCTATCTTTTTAAAGGCCGTTTCACCTGTAAACACAGCAATAACCAAAAGGAAAATGGCAAGATGCTTTACCCTGCGTGTAAATACCCACCAAATAGCAAATACAAACAATAGCATGAGTAATGCAAACTGCAAGCCGCTTAAATGCAGCCCATGCAAAGTTGCTCCTGGAGCGGATTCAACAGCTGCAAGACCCTTGTTTAGCAAAAAAATAGAACCGTTAGAGAGCCAGCCAATAATATTGGATAGAATTGGAATAGGAGCCAACAAATACAATGCAATAAGGAGGTAAAGCGATACCGTAGCCAACGGAACGGCAAAAATGTTGGTGACCCAAAAAAAGGATGGGAACTGGTTAAAATAGAAAATGCTGATAGCTGTTGTTCCCAGCTGAGCAGCAACAGAAACCACAAGAAGTTCCCAAAACCAATTTGCAATTCTATTGTTGGGGTTTACTAAGCCTCCAAGTAATGGTGTGAACACTAGGATTGAGAACACTGCTAGGTAAGAGAGCTGAAACCCTATCTCTACCAAATTAAAGGGATTAAGAACTAACAGAACAAATGCCGAAGCCGATAGCGTATTAAAGATGCTGGATCGCTTAGCTGTAATCTCAGCTAATGCAACCATTGAAAACATAAATGCAGAGCGCTGCACCGATGGCGATAACCCTGTTAGCACCGCAAAGAACCATAGAAACAGAATAAGAACAACAAAACGTACAAATCTGCCTACTCTGGTGCGTTTAAACGAGGCAAGTATCCATGAAAGCAGCACAAACAGAAGCCCTACATGCAAACCCGATACTGCCAACAGGTGCATTGCCCCTGAGCCAGAGTAAACACGTCGTGTCTCATCGTCGAGTAGGGTTTTGTAGCCAATGGAAAGCGCCGAGGCCACTGCCAATTCCTGATCTTTTAATCCTGCTTCCCGTAAAAGGGTAATCATTTTCTCCTGCAGCGTGTATGCAAAAGCAAATATGGGATTACCATTTGAGCCAAGCATGTGCCAAGTATCGGCCCGGACAAAAGCAGTGGAGAATATTCCCCTTCTAGCTAAATAACTTTTATAGCTAAACTCTCCTGGGTTCTGGGGTTGCGATGGGTAGTTGGGAATTATTCGTAACGCAAGCACATCGCCATATAACAAATTATACGCGCTGCTATCATCCTGAGCAAAGTATAGCAACATATGCTCATTAATAGGATAAAAAAGTCCATTGCGCCACTCCCCTTGCAGCTTCACCTGTACGCGGATGCTCCGCTCCCTTACTACAGGGGGTTCTACTAGCCTTGCCACAACGTTATAAACCTCTCCCTCTATTAATGTGCTTGTTGTGGGCCTAAGAGCAACCAAAGAGTAGCCCACAGAAAAAAGAAATATATTTAGCACAATGCCATACACATGTCTATAAGCCCATTTTCGGGAAATGAATAGGGCAATGAAAACAATGCAGAAAAGAGCTATTGCCAAAATAAAAATATGGACGGGCTCCACAACTGGTGCAACAAAAAGCGCAACACCAATACCTGCTACCAATGGTATTAGCAAACGGAAAAAGGGAATCTCTTTATAACTCTGCGGGTATCCCATAAACTACTACTGCATTTTAACATAGTCGTAAACATTAAATTACGAATTGCAAAAAAGCGAGTCAAGCAGATAATCCCCCGTAACGCATTTGGTTGAAATAAAAAAACATCCACAGCATTTGTTGTGGATGTTTAGCGTTGTAATGTGCTGTATAGCTTATGCTAACCTAAACTTATAGTCGATAGAAAACCTACCTTTTGTTATACCTGCAAGCTTATTACGAAGTAGCTGCCTTCTGATAGGAGAAACCTTATCGGTAAACAGGATACCCTCAAGATGATCGTACTCATGCTGAACAATTCTAGCCCTAATACCACTAAACACCTCTTCGTGAGGCTCAAAATTCTCATCGAGGTACTGCATGCGTATAACATCGTCGCGCTCCACATCCTCCCTAAGGTTTGGAATGCTAAGGCACCCTTCGTTAAAGAGCTTTTTCTCACCAGAGCGCTCAACAATCTTGGCATTGATAAAAACCTTTTTAAAATCCTTCACCTCTTCGTCATCCTCCTCAAAAGGGGTAGCATCAATAACAAAAAGGCGAATGGAGAGCCCTATTTGTGGAGCAGCCAACCCTACACCATCGGAATGGTACATGGTCTCGAACATATCGTTGATAAGCTCTTTGATGTTTGGATACTCTGGGGTTATGTCCTGTGCAACCTTGCGCAAAACCGATGATCCGTAAATGTAAACTGGTCTAATCATTGCAAAACCTATTTCTGGTAATCTAAAAACGATTGTAAAATAATAGCGGCACTAATTGTATCAGCAAGCGCCTTATTCTGCCTATCCTTCTTTTTAACCCCGCCCTCTATCATTGCACGATGCGCAAGCACTGAGGTAAACCTCTCGTCAGCAAGGTGAATGGGTATTTCTGGGAAAACCTTTTTTAGCCGGTTTATAAGCGGATTGATATACTTAACAGCTTCGGAGGGCTGATTGTTCATCTGCTTGGGGTACCCTATTACTAAGGCCTCAAGGCTTTCCGTTTTAAGATAGTTGGTAATGAAAGCCTCAACTTGGGCTGTACCTACAGTTGTTATACCGTTTGCAATCATTTTTAACGGATCGGAAACGGCAATGCCTGTTCGCTTACGGCCCACATCAAGTGCTAGAATTCGTCCCAAGTGCAAAATTTTTGCACAAAGGTAACAAAGAAAGTTGAGAATTAGCGTGTAAACAGGAAAAGAGAGGGGCTAGGGTAATCTTACTCGTCACGCTTATTGCACATAAGCAGATGCTCAACAAACATGTCGCGCCTATCGGGCGGAACGGGTATGGTGTAGTTCCCCTCCAAAAGCACAACGCCCTTGTTCTTCTGGAACTCTTTAACCCTACGTAAATTGATTAGCGTATCGTGCGACACTCTAAAAAAGTACCTATCGTCTATAAGCTGTTCCAGCTCTGGAATGGTTTTAGTGGTTCGGACCTCCGAGTCACTCACGGAAATGATAGAGGTTGCATCGGCAACCGATGCAAAGCAAACCACCTCGCGAACATCGATATAAATTAGTCCACCTTTAAGGTTGGGTAGTGCAAGCTTATAGGGAATAACCGACTTAAGATTTTCGAAAAGTGCGTAGTAACGCGCGCGGCTACTCATTTTGGCCTTTCTATTCTCCCTTACCTTACCAACGGCTCGCTCTAGCTCGTCAATATCTATTGGTTTTAAAATATAATCTACAGCGCTAAACCTAAACGCCTTAATGGCGTACTGGTTGTATGCGGTAATAAAGATTACGTCGAAGGTTCTATCGGGATAGCTCTGTAGAAAATCGAAACCAGACCCCTTTGGCATTTCAATGTCAAGAAAAACCACATCGGGATTAAAATGCTTAACCACATCAAGAGCCTCTTCGCCCGAACGGGCAACTGCAACCACCTCTACGTCGGAGCAAACCTGACTTAGTAGGAGTTCTAACGATCGGATGGCAGCAACCTCATCGTCAACAAGAATTGCTCTTAGCATAGGCTCTTTTTTATTCTAAGTTAGCAGCTTATTTTGAAAATAGGCGAGTATTTCTACCCAATAGTTTCTAAGGAATTACTTTGGCATATAGCGTGAGTAGTCGGGTTCTGTATCTATTTCCTGCTCACGCTCAACAGTAGGTTCGAATTTGTAGGGCTTTGAAGAAGCGCTCACCTTGAATTTGCTCACCATAGTAGGATCGTACACATTTAGCAAGCGCTTATACAGATTGGGGTGCGACAGGAATTTTTCGGCAAACCAGCGCCAGAAACTGGCATCGGTTTTCTCCTGGTTGATGTAGGCCTCAAGATTCAACTCACGGTAAATGAGCTTGCCTCCGGCTAGCATCAACAAGCCATTTATGGCTCCCTTGGGGTTAAAAAACTTACCTATATTGTCGCAAGTAAGCTCACATCCCCTGTGGTATGCTGGGGCAAGGAAAGGTATAATTGCAGATGGAGCTAAAATTAGCTCCTTTAGAAAGTGGTTGCGCTTGATGTGTCCCAGTTCATGGGCAATTACAAACTCCACAGCATCCTTATCGCCTTGGTAGTAGGCCTCCAACAAATCGGAATAAATCACAACATAATTTGAGTTGAAAAACTTTTTTGAGAATGCATTTAACGAACCTCCTGCTTGCAGGAGGTAAACGTGTGGAGTGCGCTTAATTCCTAAACGGTAAGAGCAGTCGCTCACAATTTTATATATCTCGGGAAGCTGCTTCTCACTAAGCTTTACCGAAAAACTTTTTATAAGCCCCACAAAAAGACCGTTACGCACAATGTATAAGAGTAAAAACACAACTAGCATGGGTATAAGAAAGGCAGCCTTGCTAATCTCTGTTGAGCCTCCTTCGGTAGCCATTGCCACAATAGTTGTAGCAATTAAAGCGTACAGCACCACACTAACAATCAATCGCACAGCAAAGTATGCCTTCTCCTTTGTGCTCACCTCATAAAAACCTAAAGAGTCGTTCATAAAAAGTAAAAATATTATGTTTAAAGAGTTGGTTGCTCTAATGTAAAATGGATATAAAACTACTAATAATACATCATTTTACAATGAATGTTCACAGTCCAAAAGGCTGCTTTAACTACTATTAACGCTAGAAAAATGGGTGTAATCATTCACTTGCTCGCAAAACTCCCTAAGCACTTAATCTTTGAGCTGCAAGACTTTGGTAGCCTAATTATAAGAAGAAAAAATGTTAGTTAAATTTAACACTTCCCATTCACTGATAATGAGTTAATAGAACCCAACAATAGTAGGTTCGTGAACTACTTGTAAAGGGAAGTACTTTTCATTTGTTGAATTCAACTATTGCTCCATCATACGCTTTAGCAATACTAACCATATCATCCCAAACAGATCTAGCTATTCCCCAACGGTTCTCCACCCTGTCCCAACTTTTATTAGTATGGCTCACAAGAGTAGTTAGGGTGATAGTTGCATTTTGCTCCCCAGATACAATAACGTTGACCCTCACCATCCAAGCAGGATCTGATGTTCCTTTAATCCTATACTCCTCTGTATTAATCACACCTAAATCTTTACTCTCGAATTTTATAAAATGGTTGTACCTAACTAATAATTGCCCTATTTTTCTGTAGGCGTCGCTATAACTATCGGAGGTTTTGATTATTATTACGCTATCTCCTCTTCTACTCAAGGTATCCTGCGCAGTGGCGCCAAAAAAGAGAAAAGATAGAGTCATCAATAGGAATAAGTTTTTCATGGCTTTCATTTTTTAATTTAACATCCCCTTTCAATAAAATGTAACTGATAGGTATAAAACTACTTAATATTAAAATTATCTAATAATAAAATAATTCGCATCATTTTGCCACGCTAATTTCCAAAAGCACTCTAAATCCTATTCTGGGACTTGCTATATCCTCTCTTAATATTGATTTTGCACACAGCAAATCAATTTCGGTTCCCCAATACCCCCCAAGTAGCTCACGGCTACATATCTGCTGGTAACCATCATCGGAGAAAGAAATAATTCCTGTTCCACTCCACTCCCAAACGTTACCATACATATCGAATGCTCCGTGTGCCGATGCCTGCTTTTTGCCTCCCTCATGAACCACTCCGCCTGAATTACTATCGTACCATGCATATTCTGTGATATTTGAGCATAATCCTGCTGCATAATCCCATTCCCTACTGGTGGGCAAACGCCAAGTACCACCATGCTCTCTACTTAACCAATCACAGTAAGCCTCAGCATCGGTTGCCGTTATATTAGTAATGGGCATGTTGCTCTCTCCATCCACAATGCTGCTGTAACCTGTAACTTTGCAGAAATGGTTATACTCACCCACGCTAACCTCGTACATCCCTATATAGAAACTGGCAATGGAATCCTTATCAGCATCTGAATTATCGGATAAAGAGTCGCTGAGTAATGTATTGACCCCTCCATTAACATACACCAATAAGGGTTTAAATGAACTTTCGGTCTGACCGTGAATGGATGGGGAAATACAAACCAATAGTAAAAGAAACCAGATGTACCTCATAATTAAACCATTTAATAAGTGCAAAACAAGTTACTCTCCCTTGAGAACACCATATTTAGGAATGCTAATGGTAACCCGAGTACCTGTGGCTTTACCAAAACCGTCGCAAAGATCTTCGTACTTAATCTCGAACCGCTCCGGGTACAGGCTATTGAGCAAATCGATGCGCTGCGATGTGATTTGTAACCCGTGAGATTTATGCTCGGACATTTTAGCTTTACGAATCTCCTCGGCTGCTTTACGCCCAATTCCATCATCGTGAATTGCACAGAAGATGTAACGCTTATTCTCGGTAATGCTAATCTTTACAATCCCCGACTGATTATCCTTAAGCATAATACCATGCCAAATGGCATTCTCAACAAAAGGCTGAATGAGAAGCGTTGGAACCTCAAAGTCTAAAAGCAGCTCACTGACAACGCTAATATCAAAGCTAAACTTCCCTTCCAATCTAAGCGCTTCCAGCTCAAGGTAAAGGCGCAAAGCATCAATTTCGTCGCGGAGCTTAATGGTTGGACTCTGGGAATTATCTAAAGTCATACGCATAAGACGGGCAAACTTAGTTAAGTAGCGATGCGAACTTATGGTATCCTTCTCAAGAATGTAGAGCTGAATAGAGTTTAGCGTATTAAATATAAAGTGAGGATTCATTTGCTGGCGCAAGGACTGCTGCTTATACAATGCGATATTGCTTAGTAGCTTGTTGCGCTTATATATTTCTTTCATTCTTGCTTTATATACAAGAATAAACAATGCAGTAAGTACTCCTCCTAGCAAAAAGAGGAACCAAATGCGCTGCCAGATTGGAGGTAATATGGTAAAGTTTACCACACCCGTTTGAGTGCTCCATTGCCCATCTACATTCATTGCTTGTACCTCGAATGTATATGAACCAGGGCGAAGCGCACTGTAACGACAGCTATTATTGTAGGTATATACCCAAGTTGTATCAAAACCGCCAATTCTAAAGCGGTAAGGAACCTTCCCCCTATGTTTATACGATAACCCAACATATTCAAAGCTTAGGTTATTCTGGTTATATGCAAATTTGCGATCGATATCGGCAAAGTTAACTTCCTGATTATTAATCATAAGGCTTGTTACCAATACCTTAGGAACTGGCAAAACGCTAGACTCAGCTTGCAATGAAAAAAAAGCCAATCCCTTAGTGGTACCAACGTAAACCTTACCATCATATACAAAAACAGATCTTACATCGTTAGATGGCAATCCATTGGATGAGGTATAATTCTTAATAGTAACGTTGCCATCAGAACGCGGAACAATACGAGACAGCCCATCGTTTGTTGAAGCCCAAACACCCGATTCGTGGTAAAATAGCTGCTGCACAGTATTTGAAGCAAGCCCATCGCGTGTAGTTATTTGCCATATTGAGTCGCCGCCTAGGATCAAGACTCCATGCCCTGCTGTGGCTAGCCAAAAGCGCTCAGAGTTAGGCTCCTTCACAATGCTATTAATCTGATTGGTAAGCAGCGAGTTATTGGCACCTAAGTACTCGTACTTCGCATTACGATAACGCCAGAGTCCATTAATAGTTCCAAACAGAATGGAACCATCAGATTGTTGGGCGATAGAGAATACCAACGCCGAAAAATCGTGCTGATCATTTGATGAGTAAACCAGTTTATCGGAATTGTAGTGCGATACTCCCCTAACTGTTGCAAACCAATAGCCCCCCTCCTGTGCCCTTATCATTTGTCGCATGTACAGCATCTTATCCAGTTTAAGCGATGGAGAGTTACTGTAAACCTTACCATTGTTGATATAGTAAACACTAGAGCCAGTGCCTACGTAAGCACCCGTCTCCTTATCGTCGGAAACAATGAATCGAACAGCAGTACCAATGGCTTGCGACGATGGAACCATAAGGTGCTGAACCGTTTCTCCGGAGATAATACTTACGAAACCCTTCTCGTAACCAGCATAAATCCCATCCTTGTTAACCATAACTTCCGCGACCCTATTGTCGTGCAATCCATTCTCCTTTGTGTAGGTAAGCACATTAATATCGGGGGAATACAAAACCCCATCCGATAGGGTTGTAAACCAGTAAGCATTATCCCTATCGCAAAGTACCGATGAAACCTGAACATCGGAAAGGATTGACAAGAATGGCTTATCCAAAAAGGATTTATAGGGATAAGATTCAAGTCCTCCGCCCGAATTGGAGATCACAAGCTTATTCTGCCTATCCAGCCCAAGCCATATAATATCGTTGACATAGGTTTTACGCTAGGTTATCCTC
>DHVO01000130.1 GCA_002412705.1 Bacteroidales bacterium UBA5206
TTCGCTCATGGAATAACATAAGGGGCAACATTATTAGGGTAGGACAAAAACTTACCATCTACGTTAAAGGATAATTTTTTTCACAATAGCATTAAGGCGTTAGCGGTTACAGGCTAACGCCTTTTTTGTTTTTGGTTTGTGGGGGCTGGTTACAGCACACGCCCTAATCATTCCGCTAACTTATAGAACACAGATAACACGGATTGGACGGATGTACACAGATTTGGATAGTCTCTAGTTACTGGTTACGAGTTACTAGTTACTGCACTCGCCCTAATCATTCCGCTAACTTATAGACCACAGATTACACGAATTGGACGGATGTACACAGATTTGGATTGTCATTGGTTACAAGTGACTTGTTACAAGTTACTGGTTATTTCCCATGTCCTAATTCCTCCGCTGAATTACGATAACTTCCGATAACTCCCAGTTCCTTCCTCCTCTTCCTGCCCTAAAAGGGCAAAATATCAATAACCGTGGGTGCAAGCTGAGGAACGAAGCTTAAACCCACGGAAAGGTACAAACAGAAGGTTTAAGCCCCGAAGGGGCTTAACTTACGATGAGAGGTTCGACCCTTTCAGGGTCGAGGCTGGGTTGCCTATATTCCGTGGGCTGCTTCGCTACGCCCACGGTTATTGAGGTTTCGCCACTTCGTGGCAATTCCTTCATCTACGCCGAAAATCGCCACATGATTATGTGGCGCTACATGTTGATGTTACCATGGGTGGTTGTTGCTCTATAAATATGTCACCCCGCTGGGGTTAGGAAGATTGGTTACTGGCTACTGGTAACTAGTTACTGGTTACTGCACACGCCCTACTCCTTCCACTAACTTATAGAACACAGATAATACGAATTGGACGGATGTACACAGATTTGGATGCACGCGCCCTAATTATTCCGCCAACTTCCTCACATTCCTTCACTTCATCTCCATTATATCACCCCTTCGGGGTTCTAATTCAAAAGGGAAACCATCATTCTACAAATATGTCACCCCGCTGGGGTTGTGAAGATTGGTGGCTCATGACTGGTTACGGGTTACGGCACACACCCCAATTATTCCGCCAACTCCCGATACTCCCGCTAACTTCCTCCTCTTCCTCCTCTCCCTTCTCTTCTTCATCTTCTTCAACCTTCCTCATCTACCTCTCTTTTTTATTACTATCTTTAGGCACAGCCACAGAAACAGAAATCTTTTGCATGGTAAAGCCTTACAAAATAGTTATAACCCTTATAATCCTACTACTGCTGCTTGCCCTTCCCGGCTGGTTTCTTAGGCTATCGGAGGTTACCATACTTGGCAAAACAATAGTTATACCCAATGTAAATAAGCTGTTTACGCCCGATACTCTTTCGTACACACCAACATCAAGCCTGCTTAACCCAGAGCTGGAGAACCTTGATAAGCACATTGATACAGCCATAAACTCCATTAGTTACAAAACGGGTGGTGCCGATTATATAAGTATCGCCGACTCGCTGCTAATGGCAATAAACAGCATATCGCAAAGCGATTCAACGGCTGCAATGGCCGATAGCACCACTAGCATTACTGCCGACTGGCTAAGAAACCGCATTATCCCCATTGAGTTTGCCGACAGCTCGGCTAAGGAACTTAACCCTTTCTTTGAGTCGCTGCGCAAGAATCTACCATCGAAGGAGCTGATTAGGGTAATGCACTACGGTGACTCGCAAATAGAGGGCGACCGCGTTACATCGTTCCTTCGCACCCGACTGCAATCGCGCTTTGGAGGTGGCGGTGTTGGGCTGTTACACGCCGTACCCTTTAGCTACCAGTTTGCCAATGTTACGCTTAGCACATCAAGCAACTGGGAAAAGCTAATACTTGCCGATGGCAGCAGCAAATCGTCGGGAGTTAAGCGATTGGGAACGCTCTTTGGCTTCTCATCGTTCAAAAAATCGAAATCGCTGTTTGGTGGGGAGCAAATAACTAAGGCGTGGGTTGAGATGCAGCGCATGGGTAGCCGCAACGTTCCTGCCCGTAACTTCACCCAACTAAGAGTATTTTACGGCTACAACAACCAGCCCTTTACCCTTGAGCTAATGGTTGGGGAGCAAACGCTTGATGCGGAACTGATACCCACAACAGCAAAGCTATCGAAGCTGCAATGGGACGTACCCCTTAGCGTAAATACGATGAAACTAAGGTTTAGCGGAACAAACAGCCCCATGATTTACGCACTAGCACTTGATGCAAAAAAGGGCATCGCTGTTGATAACATTGCGCTACGCGGCAGCTCTGGCACCGACTTTACCAGAACCGACCTCACCTTTTTTAAGGAGATGATGGGCATGCTAAACACAAAGCTAATCATTCTGCAATTTGGGGTAAACGTTGTGCCGCACGTTGTGAGCGACTACACCTACTACGAGGAGCAGCTGTACAACCAAATTGCTGCGCTAAAAAGGATTGCGCCAAGCGCGTCGGTTGTGGTGATAGGGGTATCGGATATGGCACGGAAAGAGGGTGGCGAGTTTGTATCGTATCCAAATATTGAGCATATTCGCAACGCGCAACGCAACGCAGCATTTAGGGCAGGCGCCGCATTCTGGGATTGCTACACCGCCATGGGTGGCAAAAACGCTATGGTAGCATGGGCATTTGCCAATCCAGCACTGGCCAACAAGGACTTTGTGCACTTTACCTACCGAGGCTCTAGACTTGTTGCCGAGATGTTTTACGCCGCGCTTATGAGCAGCTACCAGCAGCATTTGCGTAAATTTGAGAAACCAGCAGAACCAGCAATAACCGAGGATAAATAGCACACCCATGAAACGGCAACAAAACAGAGTAAAGTTGATGCAGAAAGTCGGCCTATGGCTTTTGACCTTTACCCTTGTTGCATTCACACCAAAGCATGGAAGCATGAGCAACCCCGAAGGCGAGGCACTACCCCTGCCCTTTCTCGATGTTGAAACCAACAGCATACGATTTCCGCTAATACAAACCCAAGCACTGGTGGCAGAGCAGCTGCGCATGGCTCAGCAAGGTAATAGAAGCCTAAAGGTGCTACACATTGGCGACTCACACATACAGGCCGATCTATTTACAGGCGAGGCAAGGCGCGTTTTGGCGCAGCAGCTGGGAGATAGCACACCATCAAGGGGCTTTGTATTCCCCTACGCCGTGGTGGGCACTAACAACTCCGCCGATATTGCTACTAGCAGCAGCGGACTTTGGATTTCAACCCGTGTGCTCGATAGCGAAACCGCTGCCAACACTGGCATTGCAGGCATATCGGCAACAACACAGGATAACGGAGCAAGTATCACCATCAGAATAAAAAAGCGCAAGTGCTTTAACAGGGTAACCATACTGTTTGACGATAACATAGAATCTTACCATCCCATTGTGGAGAAGGGACAATGTCTATGGGGAGAGCGGGGCTTGGTTCAGTTTGCGGTGAACGATACCAGCAGCAGCTTCAAGCTACGTCTGCTAAAAATCAACAACACCCAAAAATCCTTTAGGCTCTTTGGTTTCATTGTAGAAAATGAGAGTTCGGCACTTACATACAACGCAGCAGGGCTTAATGGAGCCGATGTTAAATCGGTGCTACGTAACCCAAGGCTACCACAGCAAGTTAACCAGCTAAAGCCCGACATTGTAGTGCTATCGCTGGGCACCAACGATGCCTACAACAGCGCATTTAACCGCGAGCAGTTTAAGGAGAACCTGCAAAAGTTGGTATCGGAGGTGCGGCAAGGCTCACCAAAGGCCGCCATCATTCTAACAACGCCCAACGACCACCTTGTGGGCGGCGAGCAGCTAAACCCCAACGTGCCCATTGCCCGCAATACCATTATTGCCACAGCCAATGAGCTAAACTGCGGCGTTTGGGATTTTTACACCATAATGGGCGGCGAGGGCAGCATTAACCAGTGGGCAACCAACGGCCTATCGGCCAAGGATAAGCTACACCTTAGCCCCAAAGGTTACCACCTACAGGGCGAACTTTTTGCCGAGGCACTGGCCAAACTATCAACCAACATCAACCTTTAGCACCAATGGAGCCTTTGGTTAGCATAGCAAGCAGAGTATTCGGCTACGCGCAGGATAAGCCGCTGATATTCACCGAGGCATCGTTCTGGATTTTCTTTACCATTCTGCTTGCCGGCTACAGCTTTGTGTACAAAGCAAAAACATCACGAAGCCTTTACCTACTCATCTTCAGCCTTTTCTTTTACTACAAGTCCAGCGGGCTATACTTTTTTCTGCTGATATTTTCCACCATCTGCGATTACCTTATTGGCTGGCAGGTGGCAAAATCGAGGATTGAATGGAAACGTAAAGCACTTGTGGCGCTTAGCGTTGCCATAAACCTTGGCGTATTGGGATACTTTAAGTACGCCTACCTATTTACCGATTGGGTAAACCAGCTACTTGGAACATCGCTACAGGTTAACAACTACGTTGCGCAGGTTTGGAACGCGATATCGGGCTCAAGCATCGATACCAGCAGCATTATACTACCCGTGGGCATATCGTTTTACACCTTCCAAACCATCAGTTATACTGTTGATGTTTACCGCCGCAAGGTAAAGCCCGTAAAAAACATCATCGACTTTGGATTTTACGTATCGTTCTTCCCCCAGCTGGTTGCGGGGCCCATTGTGCGCGCAGCGGAGTTTATTCCACAGCTATACCAAAAGTACTCGCTAACCCAAAGGGAACTGGGACACGCCATATTCCTAATCCTAAACGGGTTAATTAAAAAGGTTATAATATCCGATTACATATCCATAAACTTTGTTGATAGGATTTTTGATGCCCCGCTTAGCTACTCGGGCATAGAGAACCTACTGGCAACCTATGGCTATGCGCTGCAAATTTACTGCGACTTTTCCGGCTACACCGATATGGCCATTGGCCTTGCCCTTATGCTAGGCTTTAAGCTGCCGCTCAACTTCAACTCGCCCTACAAGGCAACTAGCATTACCGATTTTTGGCACCGGTGGCACATCTCGCTATCATCGTGGCTACGCGATTACCTGTACATCCCCTTGGGAGGCAACAAGAAGGGCAGCATTAGAACCTACGCAAACCTATTGGTAACCATGCTTTTGGGCGGATTATGGCACGGAGCAAGCATCCGCTTTGTTGTGTGGGGCGGAATTCACGGCGCCATGCTAGCTCTGGAGAAGTTCTTTGGAAAGCTAATTCCTTTGCACAGGCACCACAAACCAGCACTACTCCGATTTGCTGGCGCCATAATAACCTTCCATGTGGTTTGCTTAAGCTGGATTTTCTTTAGAGCCAGCAGCATGAGCAGCGCCTACGATATGCTAGGCCAAATATTCACACGTTTTGGAGGCAGCCAAGTGGTTGATGTGGTTATGGGCTACTCGCCTGTAATGCTGGCAATGCTTGTGGGCTTTGGCACGCACTGGTTCCCAGTTACCTGGAAGGAGAGCATCCGAGGGCTATTTATTAAGCTGCCACTAGCCGTAAAGGTAGCCATTGCTGCACTTGTGGTTATGGCGCTGCTACAGGTAAAATCGGCCGATGTGCAGCCATTCATCTACTTCCGATTCTAATACAACCAACATATGAGCAACCCAGTACTACAGAACATCTTAAACAGGAAGAGCGTTAGGCACTTCTCCGACGATAAGGTAACCAAGGAGCAAATTGAGATTCTGCTTCGCGCAGCAATGGCGGCACCATCGGCAAAGAATGTACAGCCGTGGGCCTTTGTTGTGGTAACGGAGCGCGAAACGCTGGACCTACTTGCCGACAAGCTACCCTACGCAAAGATGCTATTCAGGGCAAACGCAGCCATTGTTGTTTGTGGCGTTCCCCATAAGGCTGGCGATGGTACCCCAGCGGGCTACTGGGTGCAGGACTGCTCTGCCGCAACGCAGAACATTCTTCTAGCGGCAGAGTCCATTGGGCTTGGTGCCGTTTGGACTGGCGTTTACCCACGCCCCGAGCGAGTTACTGTTGTTGCCGATGCGCTAAATCTACCCGAGGATGTAATTCCGCTAAACGTTATCCCCATTGGCGTTCCCGATGGACAGGAAAAGCCCAAGGATAAGTACAAGGCGGAGAATGTGATTTGGAATAAGTGGCAGTAAAAATCATTAGAGTAGCGAACATCTGCCCCAATCTCGTGTTTATAGTTAAGAATGTTTATAAATAAGCGTTTAACTAAAACCTGAGAAACAATGAAAAAATCCATTTTTATTACCCTTGCACTGCTTATGGTAGCTGCAATTACTACCATCGCACAAGATTCCAAAACCGAAAAATTTAAGGTTAACGGCCAATGCGAAATGTGCGAGGAGCGCATAGAGAACGCAGCAAAAGCCGTTGATGGCGTTACCGCTGCCAGTTGGGACAAAAAGAGCCAAATGCTTGAGGTTACCTATAGCTCAGGCAAGGTTGAAGTAAAGAAAATCCACGAAGCGGTTGCCGCAGTGGGGCACGATACCGACCTAGTTAAAGCCGACAACAAGGTTTACGATGCGCTACCCGGCTGCTGCAAATATCGAAATGTAAGCAAAAAAGGGTGTTAACATCCCAGAGATTAGAGGTACAAAGGTCATTGCCACAAGCAGTGACCTTTTTTATTGATATCCACCAATAAAAATCATTTAAAAACATCTTTGTAATCCAACCTATAATTAAACCTACATGATAGAAACTCATCAAACAAAGGTATTTTTACGCCAATAAATTTGTTTTACCAAACCTTTATCAATGAAAAAGTTAACCATTTTACCAGTTACGCTAATGCTACTACTAGCAGCGTGTGGCACTCAAGAAAAGAATGGCAACCCATTCTTTAGCGAGTACGATACGCCATTTCAAATTCCGCCTTTCGAGCAGATTGACACAACCCATTACCTTCCTGCTTTTGAACAAGGGATAAAGGAACAAGAGGCTGAGATTGATGCCATTGTTAACAACACCAACGAGCCAACCTTTGAGAACACCATTATGGCTCTTCAAAACTCTGGCGAAGTACTAAGAAAGGTTAGCTCCGTATTCTACGGTGTTAACTCAGCCGAAACTAACCCTACAATGCAACGCATTG
>DHVO01000012.1 GCA_002412705.1 Bacteroidales bacterium UBA5206
TTGGCCACTTTGGTATCTCCCCGTTTTGTTAAAGAGCGCTTGTTTTTCAAAGGCGATGCAAAAGTAGCTATTTAATAAAACTACACAAGTTTTTTGGTAATAAAAAATGGCCTAAAAGGCCATTTTTTATTGGGGTTTCGGTAAGATATTGGAAGTCAAATGCTAATCTTCCAGCTCTTCCATCTCTTTTTGTAGTGCAGCCATTTTTATAGCGGTTATTGCTGCCTCTACGCCTTTGTTTCCGTGCTTTCCACCAGAACGGTCAATGGCCTGCTCCTGGTTATTAGTGGTTAGTAACCCAAAAACAAATGGAATATTATAATTCATATTTAGCTCTGTAATACCATGGGTAACTCCTTGGCAAATGAAATCGAAATGACGGGTTTCACCTTGTATAACGCAGCCAAGGCATATTACACCATCCAAATCGGCATACTCGGCCATAAACTGGGCACCAAGTGTTAGTTCAAAGCTGCCTGGTACATGTTTTACCAAAATATTCTCCTCCTTAGCTCCATGGCTAATTAGTGTTTCAAGTGCACCCCTAAGCAATGAGTGAGTAACCTTCTGGTTCCAGTCCGATACTACTATTCCAAACTTCATCTTTTTTGCCGATGGTATTTCGTTTGGATTATAACTTGATAGGTTTTTTAACGTTGTAGCCATTGTAATCGAATTTTGATGTAAAGATAAGGCTAAAAAAGCTATATGCCTTAATCAGATTCAAAAAACCTAAATGGGGTAGCATACTTTTAGCAATAGCTACGCTATAGTGCTTGGATTAGTTATACAAAAAAAGGTCAACCCTAAGGGCTGACCTCTATATTCTAAAGTATTACAGATTTACATTAGCTGTTTTGCACGCTCAATGTACTTCTCAATATCCCTTGCTTCGGTGCTTTGAGGGTAGTCCTTCTTAATTGTTTCATACACTTTAACGGCATCGCTGTACTTGCCCAGCTTTTCGTAAACAACTCCTGCTTTAAGTAGGTAAATAGGAGCCGTAAAGTTGTTATCGTCATAAGAGGCTGCTTTTTTATAAAAACTTGCGCCATCCTCATACTTCTCAAGTTCTACATAGCAATCGCCAATTGCACCTAGAGCAATAGGACGAATTACCTTATCGCTTGCATCAAACTTTTTAAGATGCTTAATAGCCTCTTCATATTGGCCTAGCTCACGGTAAGAAATACCAGCGTAGTATTGTGAAAGGTTTGCAACTTTGGTTGGACCATACTTTTCAATTAATTTCAAAAAGCCTGGGTTGTTACCATCACCGTTAAGGGCTAGTTTAAATGAATCCTGCTCAAAGTAGCGCTCAGCGGTAAATACCTGTTCTTGAGCCTCACTTTCCATAGGAGCAAGGTAAAGTTTTTTGTAACCTAAGTAAGCCCCTATTATAACAACAATAGCAATTACAATAATGGTAAGGCTTTTCTGATTACTTTCAATATACTGTTCTGTTCTGGTTAGTGCATTCTCCAGAGCCTCAACGCTGTTCTCTGAAGCAACCTTGTTTTCTTTTGCCATACTAGTACTTGTTACGTTTTCTTTTAAGCTGACGCAAAAGTAATGGTTTTTCAATTATATGGAAATTTTTATACTATTATTTTCCCTTGTTGCTATGCTCCGTTTTGTTGAGTACTTTTGCCTACTGTGTATATCAAAACCAAGTAGATGTTTCTTAAACGGTTATCTCTTATAAACTTTAAGTCTTATAGTCAGGCCGATATCAACTTTACTCATCGTATTAATTGCTTTGTGGGCAATAATGGGCAGGGTAAAACTAACTTGCTTGATGCAATTCACTACTTATCGTTGTGCAAGAGTGCTTTTAATGCTATCGATAGCCAAAACGTTAGGCATACCGAGGAGTTTTTTGTTGTTCAGGGGTTGTTTAACCGAAATGAGGCCGAGGAGAACATTTACCTTGCTGTGAAAAGGAGCGAGGGAAAGGTGGTTAAACGGAATGGGAAGGAGTATCCGCGGTTAGCCGATCATGTTGGGCTTGTGCCAACGGTTATGGTTTCTCCAGCCGACTCGTCGCTAATTCTAGACGGGAGTGAGGAGCGCCGTAGGTTTTTGAATGGAGTTATTTCCCAATTCGATAAGGCCTACTTAGAGCAGGTAATTAAGTACAATAGGATTTTGGCGCAAAGGAATAAGCTCCTTAAGGATTTGCGGTACAACTCTTCGGGAGTTGATATTATTGATGTATTTAACCAGCAGCTCAATTCGTTAGGCAAATCCATATACAGAACGCGTGTAGAATTTATCAATAAGCTTATTCCTGTATTCCAAAGGGTTTATACCCAAATTGCAGGCAGTACGGAGAATGTGAGCCTTGAGTATAAGTCGCAGCTTGCCGAGGGTGATTTCCTGGAGATGCTACAAGCGGCGTTTGCTAAGGATAGGGCCATTGAGTTTACCTCTGTTGGTATTCATAAGGACGATCTTGTTCTTCTTCTAAATGGTAATCCTATTAAAAAGGAGGGGTCGCAGGGACAGCAAAAAACGTATCTGATTGCACTAAAGGTGGCGCAGTTTGATTTTTTGGAAGAGATATCGGGCTATAAACCCATACTTTTGCTGGACGATATTTTCGATAAGCTGGATATGGATAGGGTAGAACAGTTTATTAGGATGCTATCTGACGGAGGTAATGGGTTTGGACAGGTTTTTATAACCGATACTAATAAGCACCGGCTAGATAGTATTCTGGAGAAGCTGGATGCTGGTTACTCGCTTTTTGAGGTGAAAAATGGGAATGTATCTGAAATAGAGCAGCAGGATGGGGGTAAGAAAGAGTAGTGTGGTTAGCCTTGGCGATGCCATTAAGGAGTTTATTAAGGAGCACAAACTAGACGATAAGTTCTTGGAGCGTAGAATTGCCGAGGCTTGGCAGAGCATGTTGGGGCCCCAAATAGGTGAGTTAACCCGCGAGGTGCAGTTTGCAGGTGGAGTGCTAACCATAAGCCTAACCTCATCGGTTTTGCGCAAGGAGCTATCCATGTCGGCCGATAAGGTAGTAAAGGCTTTGAATACTCACCTTGGAGCTAATGTAATTACTAAGCTAGTACTTACATAGGTCAGTTTTGGGGTGAGGCAATTATCTAGAATAGCTCCCGAGCACAAAAGAAGAAGCTCCATTCGTGTTCCGCATTATCAACAGAATCGGCACCATGGGCTGCGTTTTGGGTTGTTGTTGTCCCAAAGTCGCCACGGATTGTACCCTTTGGTGCTTTTGTGGAGTCGGTGGGTCCAAGTAGCTTGCGGTAATCCTCTATGGCATTATACTTTTCCAAAACCATTACCACAATGGGGCCCGATGCCATGAACCTAGTCAATCGTTCAAAAAACTCTTTCCCTCTGTGAATGGAGTAGAAATTCTCTGCCTCTTCAATGGATATTCGCGTCATCTTCATGGCTCTAATGGAAAAACCTGCTTCGTGGATTTTACCAATAATTGCTCCTACCGATTGATTTTTAACAGCATCGGGCTTTAAAATGGAGAAGGTTCTTTGTGTTTCCATGGTTGAGTATTTTACCCAAAATTGGCACAAAAGGGTTAGATGCCCAAATCTTTTTGTTCTATCTTTGGTTTTTTAAAAATGTGAACATGCTAAAATCATTGTCATTAGAGAATATTGAGCGGTTGAGGATTCAGCTTGAAACAGCAGAAAGAGTGGTGATTACAACACATCATAACCCCGACGGCGATGCGTTGGGATCAGCATTAGGTCTATACCATATTTTAAAAAATGGAGGGATTAATTCTACTGTAATTACTACAAACTCTTTTCCCGAGTTCCTAAGTTGGATTCCCGGAGCCGAAAGCATTGTTAAGTATTCCCATGAATCAGCAATGGTTGCGGATTTAGTCTCGAAGGCCGATATTATTTTTTGCCTTGATTATAACGGATATAGCCGAACCGAGAAAATGGCCGACATGCTTGCAAGTGCTTCAGGATGTAAGATTCTAATAGATCATCATCCCTTTCCCGAGAGTGAATTTAGCATTCTTTTTTCCGAAACTGTAGTTAGCTCTACCTCCGAGTTGGTTTATGAGGTTTTTAGCAGTTTGTGGGGTGAGGGTATTGTTGACGAGAATGCCGCTGTTGCCCTGTATACGGGAATAATGACCGACACAGGCTCATTTAGCTATGCTTGCAATAGGGGTAGAACCTTTGAGGTTGCAGGAAAATTGGTGGCAAAGGGAGTTAGGGTTGATAGCGTTCAGAATGCTGTTTACAATAACTTTTCTGCCGATAGGATGAGGCTTTACGGATTCTCTTTGCTTGAAAAGATGAAGGTTTTTCCAGAATTTAATGCCGCTTACATCTCCTTAACCAAGGATGAGCTTGCCCGATTCTCCCATAAGATGGGCGATACCGAAGGCTTTGTAAACCTTCCATTATCAATAAAAGGGGTTGTATTTGCAGCGCTATTTGTGGAGAATGATGGATTGGTAAAGGTCTCCCTTCGTTCTCGCGGCGAATTCCCTGTTAATATGGTCTCCAAGGAGTTTTTTAATGGCGGGGGGCATACCAATGCTGCAGGAGGAAAATCCTTTGCATCGCTAGAGGATACTGAGAATATTTTTTTGGAGATTATAAAGAAGTATAAGACTCAACTACTAAAGGTATGATAAGGATTGTGTTGCGATATTTACCTGCCATACTCTTGCTTACCTGTGCATTTTATAGCTGTGGCGATTCTGGTAATAAAAAGCCATCAGTAAGCCTATCACAGGCAAAAGAGCAGCTGGAGAATATAAATAAGGAACTAGTAAAAAACGATAGGGAACAGATTGAGGCATACATAAAGCGTTACTCTTTAGATACTATTGTTTCCCAGAATGGTGCTGGTTTATACTATGTTGTATTAGGCGAGCCCAAGGGCACTTTAGCACAAAATGGTAACCTTGTAACTATTAGCTATAGTGTTAGCCTGCTGGATGGAACAAGTTGCTATGGAAATGATAAACCTCTACAGATTCAGTTTCTTGTTGGGCAGGGAGGCGTTGCATCTGGATTAGAGCAAGGTGTTTTACTTATGACTGTTGGGCAGAAGGCAAAGCTCATTGTTCCACCTCATTTGGGTTACGGATTGATTGGGGATGGCGAAAAAATACCCCCAAGGGCAATATTAGTTTACGATGTCGAACTTCTAAGTATCGATTAGTAGTAGTTACTTGTATTTTCTCTATTTGTTAAAAATAGTAACATCAGGATAAGCAGAAAGATTTTTGCTATATTTACCAAATTGGAAAAACACATTGCTTATGAATAAGGCCTTAGGCCTGTTATCCATTGGGCTTTTATTTATAGTTAGTTGCGGAACAAAATCATCGCGGTTTCCTGAGTTTTCGGTTACCCCGACTGGTGTACACTACAAGTTAATAGCCCTTGGAGATGGAACAACACGGGCAACACCAACCGATTATATTACTGTTCAGATATCCTATAGAACAGAAAGCGATTCCTTATTCTTTTCTGGTGTTAGAAAGTTTCAGCTTACAGAACCCCATTTTGAGGGTTCTATAGACGAGTGCTTTGCCATGCTGGCACAAGGCGATAGCGCAGCTTTTTATATAGATGCTACAAACTTCTTTTCTAAAACACTAGAAACATCCATTCCAACGTTTATTAATGCCAATGCCTATTTACGAGTTGATATTCGAATGCTCGAGGTTCAAACCGAGAAGCAGTACCAACAGGAAAAAGAGGCTTTTTTAACTTGGATTGAGGATTTTGGCGAGTACGAGAAGGTTATTCTCCGACAGTATCTTCAGGATGAGCATATCGAAATAGCCCCTGCAACAGGTTCTGGCTTATACTATATTTCATTAAGCAAGGGGACAGGAGAGGGCGTTTTACCTGGTGATACAGTAACTGTTCATTATGAAGGACGCTTTTTAAACGGCAAGTATTTCGATTCCACAAAAAAGAGGAGCGAGGCGTTCCAGTTTGTTTATGGGCAAAAATGGCAAGTAATAGATGGCTTGGAAGAGGCTATTGGATTAATGAGCGAGGGTGAGCGAGCGCTCTTTATATTACCCTCGAATATAGCATTTGGGCAAGGCGGGAGTTCCACGGGAATTGTACCGCCATTTACATCGGTTATTTTTGAAGTTGAGTTAGTTGAAGTTAAATCTGGTAAGAAATGATTTTTGGGGAAGCAGCCATTGATGGACAAAGCAAAAGCAGCTTTGGTGTTGTTGTAACTTTACTCTTGTTATTCGTAGTTTCTTTCACCTCGTGCAAAAAGGATCTAGCGGAAGAAAAGCAGTTTAAAGAGGAAACTGCCATACAAAAGTATATCGAAAATAAAAAGTGGGAGTTTAGTGAGCAGACTGGAGTGTATCATGCTATTCAGAAAAAAAATTATGGTTATCAAGTAGCCGTTGGCGATACTATTGCATTCTGGTACAGGGCTTATAACCTATCGGGACTTGTGTTTGCTACCAATGTAAGATATGAGGCGTATAAAGCAAATCTTGATACTGTCAATTTTACTTTTGATTCTACTGTTTGGATTGCAGGCAGTAATACTCTAATTGAAGGGTTGGAGAGAGGTCTGCTTATGGCACGAGAAGGTCAACAGGCCAGTATTCTATTCCCTTCGGCATATGGCTTTGGCGATAATGCTGTAGGGCCTTTAGTCCCTTGGTCGTCTTTGATTTATGACATTTTTGTTATTTATACAAAGAATCCGTCCATTACCCGAGAAAAAGGTGTAGTTGCTGATTTTATAGCCGCAAATGAGGGGTATAGCTTGCAGACAGATGGTTTTTTCATGAAAACACTTACTGAAGGCTTAGGGGCTGTCCCAGCACAAACCGATACAATTATTGGTTCATACCTTGTTTCTAATATGGATGGAGTAGAAGTTGCTCGTTCCTACTCTGATACACTTGTTCTTTCCGACAGCAGACTGCCTGTAGTAGTAAGACTAGCCATGCCATTATTAAAAGAAGGTGCCGAAGTTTCCGTTTTAGCTCCGTCTCCTCTGGCTTACGGCATTACTGGCACAAATCTTGTTGCCCCATACGAGCCTGTTTTGTACAAGATTCTTTTTTCTAAAATTGTGGAGAAATAGGCATCTCTTATTGTTTCTGCTTTTTTGCATTTAATTTTATTTGGTGTTTAACGTAATTAAATATTTATAGTATGAAAAGATGGTTGGTTTTACCATTAATGGCTTTTTTCGCACTGTCGTTCTTTTCGGCATGTTCCGATGATGATTCAGAGAAAATCACTGAGGAAAAAATTAGAATAGAAGCATATTTGAAGATATCACCATATCAGTATGTGGCCTTGGACAATGGACTTTACTACCATAAAATAGAAGAAGGGACTGGTATTAAACCAATAAATGGTGATTTTATTGTTTTTTCATATACGGGAAGAACATTGAGCAATAGTGTTTTTGATACTAATGTTCTTGATACTGCAAATCTTTATAAGTTGTATAAGAAAAGCGCTTATTATGCTCCATTATTCATGCCATTGATACACCCAAACTATCCCAATCGTAGGTTGATTAGAGGAGTTGAAGAAGGGTTGAAGAATATGCAAGAGGGAGAGAGTGCAAGGTTTATTATTCCATTTAGATTAGCATATGGTAGTTCTTCGTTTTCCTCATTACCTGCTTATTCTACATTGGTATTCGATCTAAAACTTGAAAAGGTTGTTAAAGATCCAGAGGAATATGAGAAGACGGTAATTGAAAATTATATTTCATCAAAATACCCTACCATTGAGCCTAAGCCAGAAGATTTTTATTTCATTGAGATAAAAGAGGGAGAGGGTGAACTTATTCAAGATGGAGAGGTAATTGAGGTTAATTATACTGCCTATCAACTAGGTGGACCAGCGTTTTACACAACTATTCAATCCGTTGCTCTAGATTACGATATCTATAGTCCTTACGCATCATACATGCAAGAGTCTATTACAGTTGGAACGGGTACTACTTCTATAAGTGGCTTTTCCGTTGCTGCTAAATACATGAAACCAGGAGGAAAAGCACGTATAATTCTGCCATCAAAACATGCTTTTGGAGAATGGGGCAACTCTTCTGTCGCACCATATTCACCAATTGAAATTGAATTAGAGATTGTGAATACTGCTGGTAAATAACCTTATTACATCCCTATACCAAAGATGCTCGGTCTCTTATGCAGATCGGGCATTTTTTGTTTCCACTCTTTAGCTGTTGCTGTTCTTATGAATTCGGTTTCCAGCGTAATGTCCGCAGCAATGGTAATTAGGGTGTTTGAGTCTAATGTGTCAACCATGTCGGCTAGTAGCTGGTTGTTCCTGTAGGGTGCCTCTATAAAAAGCTGGGTTTGCCCTTCGGTTTTTAGCCTGTGCTCAAGCTGTTTTAGCCTGGCCTTACGCTCGTTTGGTTTTACGGGGATGTAGCCTACAAAAGCAAAGTTTTGTCCGTTGAGTCCGCTGGACATAAGCGCCAATATTATGCTACTTGGACCAACTAGAGGTACAATGGTTATGCCCTTTTTGTGCGCTAAGCGAACAAGGTTGCTGCCAGGGTCGGCTACGGCTGGAACGCCTGCTTCCGATAAAAGCCCAATGTTATGCCCTTCGAGTACGGGGGCAAGTAGTGCCTCAACATCACTTTGTGGGGTATGCTCATTTAGCTCGGTAAAGTGAAGCTCCGATATGGGCTTAGGCATTTTTAGCGATGATAAGAATCGGCGTGCGCTCCTAACGTTCTCAACTACAAAAACATCAATACCTCTAGCAATGCCTGCTACGTATGAGGGTAGAACTTCGTCCCAACTTTCTGTGCCTAGAGTTGTTGGTATAAGGTATATTTTGCCCGACATTTTTGTGTCAAAGGTACTAAAATATCCCTATTTATTGATTTTGGATGAAAACCCATAGGTGGGAATTACTTAATATCAAAAATGATTTTGATATTTGATGTTGCTTTGTTTTGAATATGAATATAATTAGCATAATGAATACTTTACGTAGGTTAGTCTTAAATAGAAATTCGATTCTGGTTTTTGCTGTGGTAATGGGGCTTGTTCTTGGGGAGTATGCCGAGCACATAAAAGCGTTTAATGTTTACATTCTGGCTGTAACAATGACCTTTTCCATGACCGGTTTAAACCTAAGGGTTCTTGATAGCTTTAAAAAGGTTATTACTCCTTTTTTGGTGGGGATATTCCTTAACTACATTGTTTTTGGCGCGCTTGTAATGCTTGTTGCTTGGCTGCTAATGCCAACGGAGCAGCTGTTTTATGGTTTTGTGGTAATTGCAGCGGCACCTCCTGGGGTGGCAATAATTCCCTTTTCCTATATCCTAAAGGGTAAAGTGGACTATGCCATAATAGGCGTAACGGGTGCCTTTGTTGGCTCCATTCTGTTTGCCCCGTTGTACGTTAGGCTTTTTGCCAATCATAGCGGGATAAACCCCTTAGACCTATTTTACACAATGGTTTCTCTGGTTCTAATCCCCATGGTTATATCGCAAATACTTAGGGTAAAGCCAATTCTTGGCGTTGTGGAGAAGGTTAGGGGTAGGGTAGTGGATTGGGGCTTTGCTCTGCTTATTTTTGTGGCAGTGGGGGTTAACCGTCAGGTGTTTTTCTCCGACCCCGTAATTCTTCTGCTTGTATCGGCAGTTCTTTTCGTATCAACGTTTGGTTTGGGATTTGTGTTTGATTATCTTTCAATCAAATTTGGTACCGATAGGGCAACAAGGATACCACAGAACATGCTTGCAACAATTAAGAGTTCTGGCTTTGCCGTTTTTACAGCGCTAACGCTTTTTGGAAAAGAGGCGGCAATCCCTTCGGCAGTTCTAGCAGTAATGGTACTTTTGTATTTGATTTTTCTATCGATAAAAAGCCAACACGTAAACAGATAGGTAACCGTGAAGCTAACATTTTTAGGAACAGGAACCTCGCAGGGAATACCCGTTATAGCATGTCAATGCCCTGTTTGTCTCTCTTCCGATTTTAGGGATAAGCGCCTTCGTACGGCAGCACTAATTGAGGCCGATGGAATAAACATTGCTATTGATGCGGGACCCGATTTTAGGCAGCAGATGCTTACCGCAGGCGTAAAATCATTGGATGCAATACTGGTTACCCATGAGCATCGCGACCATATTGCGGGTATTGATGATGTGCGTGCCTTTAACTGGGTGCTAAAGCGCCCAATGGACATTTGGGCCGAGGAGCGGGTTCAGGATGCGCTTCGCGCGGAGTTTGCCTACATCTTTGCCGAGATGAAGTACCCTGGAGTTCCCGAGGTTAACCTCCATTCCATTGATGGGTACCCCTTTGATGTGCATGGCCACAAGATTATTCCCATTAGGGCATATCACCATAAGCTTCCGGTGTACGGCTTTAGGATAGGCGATTTGACCTATATAACCGATGCTAACTTTATATCGGAAGAGGATAAGGAAAAGATTTACGGCACCAAGTACTTGGTTATAAATGCGCTTCGGATGCAGAAGCACCTTTCGCATTTCTCCCTACCCGAGGTGCTTAGGTTGGTTGCTGAGCTTAGCCCAAAGCGTGCCTATATAACTCACGTAAGCCATCAAATGGGGCTTTATAAGGATATCGCTGTGGGATTACCCGATAATGTTTGCTTTGCATACGATGGTCTAACCATCGATTTTTAGTTACTCCTGTTATGAAGATTCAGAAAACCAACGCAGCCCGTTTTCTTGATAGGCAAAATGTACCTTATGAGCTTATTCCTTACGTTGTTGATGAGGATGATTTAAGTGCCATTCATGTTGCTGAGTCGCTTGGTGAGCCTGTTGAGCAGGTTTTTAAAACGTTGGTGCTTAAGGGCGATAAAACGGGATTCTTTGTTTGCGTTATTCCGGGTGCCGATGAGCTAGACCTTAAGGCGGCGGCAAAGGTATCGGGCAATAAGAGCTGCGATATGATTGCCATGAAGGAGCTTCTCCCCACAACAGGATACATAAGGGGCGCGTGCTCTCCTTTTGCCATGAAAAAGAGCTTTCCAACGTTTATACACGAATCCTGTAATACCTTCGATTTTATATACGTAAGCGCGGGGCAGCGTGGGCTGCAGCTCAAACTTGCTCCTGCCCACTTGGTTGCTCATTGTAAGGCCACTGTTGCATTTCTAATAAAGTGATATGACCAATTTCACGCTTGAGGTTTGTGCCAATTCGGCAACCAGCTGCCTAAATGCAGAGCTGGGTGGGGCGCATAGGGTGGAGCTTTGCGCATCGATGCCCGAGGGGGGAACCACACCATCGTATGGCGAGATTGCTCTTGCTCGCGAGCTTATCAATATCAAACTACACGTTATTATTCGTCCCCGTGGGGGCGATTTTCTCTATACCGATTTGGAGCAGCGAGCCATGCTTCGCGATATTGATATGGCCAAGCAGCTTGGTGCCGATGGTATTGTGATAGGTTGCCTTACTCCCAGTGGGGATGTGGATGTAGAGCTTTGCTCAAAGCTAATTGCACGGGCAGGAGTGATGAGCGTTACGTTCCATAGGGCTTTCGATAGGTGTAGGAATCCGCACGAGGCGCTGGAGGCAATTGTAGCTTTGGGGTGCCAGCGCGTGCTAACCTCCGGACAAAGGGCTACGGCCGAGCAGGGAATCCCCTTGCTTCGGGAGCTGGTTACGCAAGCGGCCAATAGGATATCCATTATGCCCGGTAGCGGGATAAACGAAACAAATATTGTGCGCATTGCTAGGGACACTGGCGCGTACGAGTTCCATTCTTCGGCGCGGCACACCGTTGCCAGCGCAATGCTTTATAGAAATTCTGGCATTTCAATGGGGGGCGAGGTTACTATTAATGAGGATGAGATAAGCCAAACTTCTGTGCTGCGGGTTAATCAGACCATTCAGTTGCTACATAACCTATAGTATCATGAAAAAATTAGTTGCTCCCTTATTGCTTGCACTTCTTTTTGTGGGGTGCCAGTCGCATTTTATTTCCGATAAAGCTTACCGCGATGAGGTTGAGGCTCAGTTTGAGCTTCGCAGGGCAGAGTATGAGCCCCTGCGCCCAGAGCTGTTCTATTTCCTAAGTGACGAATCGCTCCCCATGGAGCAGCAGGAGGCGCTTAAGTTCCTTTATGCATACATGTCGCTAAACGATTTGGCCGATTACGATGCCAGCTTTATCCAGAGCAATGTGCAGTGGGCTTTTCAGGCTAGGGATTACTTCTCGTGGGGCGACGTAGTTCCTCAGGAGCTGTTCCGCCACTTTGTTTTGCCGCCGCGTGTGAATAATGAGAATCTGGATTCGGCGCGTATCGTTTTCTTTAATGAGCTAAAGGAGCGCATTGCTGGGATGAGCATGACCCAAGCCGCGCTTGAGGTTAACCACTGGTGCCACGAAAAGGTTACCTACCGTGGTGCCGATGCCCGAACCTCGGCGCCTTTGGCAACTGTTCGTACCGCCTTTGGGCGTTGTGGCGAGGAGTCCACATTTACGGTTGCGGCTCTGCGCGCGGTGGGAATCCCTGCAAGGCAGTGCTATACGCCTAGGTGGGCGCACTCCGACGATAACCATGCTTGGGTTGAGGTTTGGGCCGATGGCAAGTGGTACTTTATGGGTGCCTGCGAGCCAGAAGCGGAGCTGAATCGTGCGTGGTTTACCGAGCCTGCCAAGCGTGCCATGATGGTACACACCAACGTATTTGGTAAGTACTACGGAGCCGAGAGCCGGACGGAGTTCCCGCTCTACACTAAAATCAACGTGCTAGAGAACTACACCGATACCAAGCGCTTTGAGGTTAAGGTTATTGATAGTAACGGAGCAGCTGTTTCCAATGCCGAGGTGCGCTTCCTCCTTTATAACTATGCCGAGTACTACCCCATATACTCGCAGCAAACCAACGATAAGGGAATTGCCTTTGTGATATCAGGCCTAGGCGATTTGCTGGTTTCGGCATATAAGGATGGTGCCTATGCCTACAAAAAGGTTTCGCTTACCAATGAGGATGGCGTTACCTTGCAGTTAGACTCAATGGTGTATGGTGATTACACCGAGGAGCTAGACCTAACCCCGCCTGCTAATAGGGCTATTTTTGCAAAGGATACATCGGCTTTAACGCAGCAAAACAACCAGCGGCTTCGCTACGAGGACTCCATTCGGAATGCATACCGCGCAACATTTATGACGGCTGCACAGGCCAAGCAGCTTGCTGAGGAGCTGAACCTTGATGCCGCTCAGGTAGAAGGGTTCATCGCGCGAAGCGAAGGGAACCATGCGGCAATATCGTCATACATTAGGCGTAACGCCTCAAATGGCAATGTGCTGAACCTGCTATCAACCTTAACCGATAAGGATTTACGCGATACCCCCACCGATATTCTTGAGAGCCATTTGAATAGCACAACGACTATTGATGGTATCGATAAATCGGTATTTGTTGAGGGTGTTCTTTCCCCAAGAATTGGACTTGAGCTAATTCGCAGCTGGCGTCCATATCTGCAAGAGCAATTTAAAGACATTTTTGCTGATACGGTGTGCGCAATGGCCGTTAAGGATTGGGTTGTGCAGCATATTAAACTTGTTGATGATGAGAACTACTCGGGTTGTCCCATCTCGCCAATTGGCGTAGAGCGTTTAAGAAAAGCCGACAGGCCATCGCGAAGCATCTTCTATGTGGCGCTGTGTCGGAGCCTAGGCATTCCTGCCAAAATCGATATGGCAACTGCAGAGGTTAAGGTGTTTGAGCATGGCAAGTGGCAGGCGGTGAGCCTCGACCCACAATCGCCTGCGGCACCTAGGGGAAATCTGGTTATAAGCTATACCTCAAAGTCCGATTATACCCCACAGTACCTCACCAGCTACTCCATTGCTAAGTACGATAATGGGCTGTTTACCCAACTCGATTTTGAGAATGACCTTAGGGTTGCCTCTTTCCCCGTTATGTTGAACCTAGAACAGGGCTACTACCGCCTAACCACGGGCAATAGGTATGCAAATGGCAAGGTGCTGGCACATAACACCTACTTTACCATTGATGAGGGTAAAACCCAAACCCTTGATTTGGTTATTCGCAGCCTACCTGTGGAGACAAAGGTTTATGGGCGCGTAAGCACATCGGTTAGTAGCGATTGGTACAGCAAGGGAATGGTTATCTGCTTTATGGAACCCGATAGGGAGCCTACCAAGCATATTATGAAGGATATTCCGTTGCTACGCAACGAGTTTAATAGGTGGGGTGGTCGCTTTGTTTTTGTGGTTCCAGAGAGCAATCTGCGCCCCGATTTTACTCCGGAATCGTACCCAAATATACCTGATAATAGCCTGTTTGTTACAACGGATGGGGCTCAGCTAATGAACTCGTTCCTTCAGAGTACCAATCAGGCCTTTAGGGATAACTACCCGTTGGTGTACGTGGTTAACCCCAATGGCGACATTATCTTTATGTCGGAGGGGTATAGGATTGGAATGGGTGATATGCTTTGGAAGGTGATTCAGTAGAAACAGAAGATATGTATTAAAAGGGCAAAAGGCGATTCTCCTTTGGCCCTTTGCCTTTTATCTACTTTAGGTTTCCCGTTCTTTTGAAGAAGACGAACGATACGCCAGCAAGTATCACAAAAATGGTACCTGCAATAACCAGCGCATGCGCAAGGCTTAGCTTATCGGTTATCCAGCCGTAAAGAGGGCCTATCACCGCAAAAATAATCCTAATAACAAAGTTGCGTACCGATAGCACTGTAGCCCGCATCTCCGATGGGGTAATGCGGTTGATATTATCCTTTAGTATGGGCGTGGCTATACCACGGGCAAGGTAGAACAGGAAGATGAATAGCAAGCCCCACAGCCCGGTAATAAAACCCGAGGCGATGTATCCAAGCGCAAGGGTAAACGTAAAGGCGGCAGCGGTTGTAAACTTACCGTAGTACAGCTCTATTTTATAAGCAAACATGGCTGTAATGCCCACCGATAGGTTTAGCACGGTCCATATCACCCCAAACCACTCAACTGGAATCTCGGCACGAATCATCCACGGCTGAACAAACCAAGCCATGGTTAGCGTTGCCGCGCCAACTATAGAGGAGTATAGGATGTTCCAGCGAAGCTGGATATTATCTACCAGCGAGAATTTTACAATGGAGATGATATCGGAAAAGTTAACCTTCTGCTTTACCTTGCTCGATGTGGGCTCTACTAGTGTAAATGCAGCGGGTACCGCAATAAATGCAACGGCTGCTTGGGCAATGTAGGGGTATCGAAGCGCGTAGCTGGCCAAAAAGCCTCCGGCAATACCCGCTAGAGCTTCGGCAAAGTTACCAATGGATATAAGTCGACCCTCGTACTTGAGGTAATCCTTTTCGCGCTTTTCGTCCAGAAGGGTATCGTAAAGCAGGGCCGAGTCGGCGCCAGAGATTAGGCTTTGTCCCAGTCCAAGCACTATCTCGGCAAAAAGGAAACCAACAAATCCGAAGGAGAACGAGTAGATTACATACCCCAGAAAGCCTAGGATGCTACCCGCAACAAGCGTGTTTTTGCGGCCTAGCGCATCGGCCATGTACCCCGATGGGATTTCAAGCACCACAATGGCAATGGAGTAAACGCTTTGGAGTATGAACACCTCGCTCATCCCCAGCCCATTCTCGTTGTAGAACAGCACAACAATGGGCATTATCAGCATGAACCATTTGGCTATTTTTATAATGTTAAGCCTTATAATATTGCCTGTAGTACTCATGTTTTTACATTTGCCCGCAAAGATAGGGAGTTAGTGTTTTGTTTCTGGTGTTTGGTGCATAGTTGTTTTAACTTTTTGCCATTAAGTTTCATGTATTGCCCGCTGGACTGATTAGTAACTGGTTTTTAGTTTTTTGAGTTTAGTCTAACGTCTCAAATCTAACATCTCAAGTCTATTTTGTGTTTCGTCTAACTTCTCACCTTTAACGTTTCACTTTTCTTTCCTACTTTTGTGTCAACCCATCAAAACGAATAGAAAATGTCGCAGGTTGATGCTAACCCCCAAATAGAGGAGAGCTGGAAAGCGGCTCTGCTACCCGAGTTTAAGCAGCCCTATTTTGCCCAGCTAAAGGACTTTTTGGTTGAGGAGCGTAAGCAGCATGTGGTTTTTCCTCCCGGTGCAAAAATGTTTGAGGCGTTTAACGTTACCCCTTTGCACAGCGTGCGCGTGGTTATACTTGGGCAAGACCCATACCATGGCCCCGGGCAGGCGCATGGCCTATCGTTCTCCGTTCCCGATGGTATCCCAAAACCCCCATCGTTGCTCAATATCTTTAAGGAGATTAATGCCGATTTGGGCGTAACAATGCCCCGCGGGGGCAACTTAGAGAAGTGGGCACAGCAGGGTGTGTTACTGCTTAACGCCACGCTAACGGTTAGGGCGCATCAGGCGGGTTCGCACCAGAAAAAGGGGTGGGAGCGCTTTACCGATGCCGCCATCAAAGCGGTTTCCGATACGCAGCAAGGCGTTGTGTTCCTGCTATGGGGCGCCTACGCGCAGGCAAAGGCCGAGCTTATTGATGGCAGCAAGCACCACATACTCAAGGCTCCGCATCCATCGCCGCTATCGGCAAGTAGGGGCTTTTTTGGCTGCAAGCACTTCTCCAAAACCAACCAGATACTGGCAGGGCAGGGCAAGGCGCCTATCGACTGGTCAATAGAGTAGCATGATGCGCGCGCTGGCCATATCCGATATTCACGGGTGCTACCTTACCTTTAGGCATCTGGTTGAGGATGTGGTTGCGCTATCGAAGGATGATTCCCTTTTCCTCCTGGGCGATTACATTGATAGGGGCCCATGTAGCGCTGAGCTTGTTGAGTACATCATAGGGCTTTCCCAAAGCGGTTTTAACGTTACCTGCTTAATGGGCAACCATGAGCGGATGCTGCTTGATGCCATGCTATCGCGAGGTTACCTAACCAATTGGCTCATTAACTCGGGCGATGATACGCTAAGCAGCTACGAGGCTCTTTATGGCGATAGCAACGCCTACTTTGGCGCAATACCCCATCATCATATCACGTTTTACAACAGCCTAAAGCTTTACGCCCTTGTTGATGATTTTGTGCTGGTTCACGGTTTTGTTGATGTGGATTCACCCAATCCGCTAGGTAACGAGCAGGCCATTCTTTGGGCACGCCCCAAGCCCATACCCCACAATTGCCTAACAGGCAAAACGGTTATCCATGGGCACACGCCTCGTTCCATTGAGCAGATTAGAACCGATATCGGCTCTGCCGCAACACGCTACATAGGGATTGATGCCGGCTGCGTTTACGCAGGGATACACGCGGGTGCCGGTAACCTTTGCTGCCTAAACCTAAGCGCAATGGAGCTTTACTCGGTTCCCAAAATGGATTAGTTGCCGGGGAACTCCTTCACAATAACCATCACCTTTCCGGTTAGCAGCTCCTTAAACTTGGCTGCATCATCAACAGTACCCTCGTACATGCCGTAGTGTATGGGTATTGCAATGGTTGCCTTGGTATCTAGCACCGCATCAACAGCCTCCTCAACGCTGTTCATGGTGTAGGTTTGCCCCAGTGGCAGAAGAATAATATCGCAGGTAATGTCCTTCATCTCGGGAATGCGCTCCGTATCGCCAGTAAGGTAGAGTAGGGTACCGTTTAGGTTTAGGATGTAGCCAACCCACTCCTTCTCCTTGGGGTGTTTGGTGTTCTTAACAATGTTGTACGATGGAACCGCTTTTATCTCCATCCCTTCCCAGCTAATGCTTTGGTTAGGCTTAATGGGGGTAAGCGTTGCGTAGGGAGTATCGCCAAGCATGGCCAGCACATCGGCAGGGGCAACAATGGTTGTTTGCTTGGTTGATACAAGCGCCAAATCCTTTGTCGATAGGTGGTCGCCGTGCGTATGCGTAATAAGGATAATATCGGCGCTATCCCTTTCCGTTAGGTTAAACGGGTCAACGTAAATTGTTTTTCCATTTAGCTGGAGCTTAACCGATGCCTGTCCAAACCACTTCACCGACTGGGCTATCTGCTCGGCTTGCTTGCTGGGTTGCGCGTATGTTGTCATGGCTAAAAGTGCTACTATTAGTAATGTGGATAATTGTTTCATGGAGATTGGAGGTTAGTGTTTGGAGGTTAGTGGTTAGTGGTTAGTGGTTAGTGGTTAGTGGTTAGTGGTTAGTCTTTAGTCTTTAGTAACAACCAAATATATCACAATGTTTCCTTTAACAAAAAAGCTAGTCACCCTTATTTTTCTACCTTTGCATTAACCCGTAAAACCGATATCAATGAAAACAAAATCAATTTTTGCTATGTCAGCACTTGCGCTACTAGTGCTTGGTGGCTGTCAAACGCCACAGCAAAAGGCCGAAACGCAGCTAAAGGAGTTTATCACTGCCTTTGAGGCCGAGGTTAAGCCCATGAACATTGAAGCGGCCATTGCCAGCTGGGATGCATCTATCACTGGTAACGATGCCGATTACACCAAATCCGAGGAGATTCGCCTTAAGCTAACCGAGGTGTTCTCCGATTCTGTTCGCTTTGCCCAGCTTAAGCAGCTTAAGGATGAGGGCAGCGTTAAGGACTCACTTCTTGCCCGTGAGCTAGATGTGCTTTACTCCGGATTCCTTCGCAATCAGGTTCCTGCTGCGCTACTGGGAACCGTTATTAAGATGGAGACCAACCTAGAGAAGAAGTACTCAAACTTCAGAGCCGAGATTAACGGCAAATCGCTTACCGATAACGACATTGAGGGTATCCTAGGCGACTCAAAAAACTCAAAGGAGCTAGAGATGGCTTGGAATGCGCACAAGCGCATTGGTCAGGTAGTGGCTGCCGATGTGGTTGAGCTGGTTAAGCAGCGCAACGCCATTGCACAAAGCCTTGGTTTCGATAACTACCAGGTGATGTCGCTATCGCTATCGGAGCAGAACCCCGACGAGATTGAGGCCCTTTTTGATGAGCTCGATAACCTTACCCGCGATGCTTTTGCTGCCCTTAAGGGCGAGATTGACGCTTACCTTGCCAAGCGCTACGGCATTAGCAAGGAGAAGCTTATGCCTTGGCACTACCAGAACCGCTACTTCCAAGAGGCTCCAAAAATTTACAGCGTTGACCTTGATAAGTACTACGCCGATAAGGACATATCAGCCCTAACCGCCACCTTCTTTAACGGCATTGGCATTGGCGTTGACGACCTAGTGGCCAGCTCCGACCTATACGAGAAGCCCGGCAAGAACCAGCACGCATACTGCACCGATATTGACCGCAGCGGCGATGTACGCGTACTTTGCAACCTTAAGCCAACCTACGGCTGGATGAACACCAACCTACACGAGTTTGGCCATGCCGTTTACGCCAAGTACAACAACCCAGAGCTGCCCTACTTCCTACGCGATGCCGCCCACAGCTTTACCACCGAGGCCATTGCCATGATTTTTGGCCGCTGCGCTGGTAGCCCACAGTGGATGCTTGATATGGGCATTATTACCGCCCAGGAGCGCGAGGCCATTACCGCCGATGCCTACAACGCCTTTAAATTGGAGCAGCTAACCTTTAGCCGCTGGGCACAGGTAATGTACCGCTTTGAGAAGGCCATGTACGCCAACCCCGACCAGGACCTAAACGCCCTTTGGTGGAGCCTTGTTGAGAAGTACCAGATGCTTAAAAAGCCCGAAGGCCGCAACGAGCCCGACTGGGCAACCAAAATACACGTAGCCCTTTACCCTTGCTACTACCACAACTACCTAATGGGTGAGCTTTTGGCCTCGCAGCTGCACTACTACATTGCGCAGAACGTGCTAGGTGCCGCCAATGTTGATGCCATTAGCTTTGTAGGCAAACCCGAAGTGGGAACCTACCTAAAGGAGAAGGTATTTATGCCCGGCATGCGCTACCACTGGAGCGAGATGATTGAGCGCGCCACCGGCGAAAAGCTAACCGCCAAGTACTACTCAATGCAGTTTGTAAAGTAACCCAAGCAAACCATTGGTAACCCAATAAACGCCCCCCAACGGCTCTGCTGTTGGGGGGCGCTATTTTTGCAGTAAATTAATGCTGAGGGGATAATGGTAGGATTTTTTTGGTATGTTTGGGTATATGCAATATTGTACTAATAACTTTAAAGATGGGTGTATTTGTACGATGATGTAGTAAAGATAAGTGAGTTAGCAGCAATTATAACGAACCGCTAAATACTAGAATTTTACTAAAAAAACATAGATATGGATATTCAAAAAGACATAATAGATTGGCTTAAAACATTAAAAGGTTGGCAAACTGAATTGGCATATCGCATACTCACAAAAAAGATAGAAAATACAGATATTGATGATATAATCACAATGGCAAAATCTAATATAGGTTTTGAGGATAAAGACTTCCCTAATTTTATAAATTCGAATACAGAGAAACAAATAAGGCTATTATCAATTGAGTCAATCCAGAATATTGAAAGTTTAGCACCACGGAATCCTTTAAAACTTGAAAAGGATAAAAATCTAACAGTTATTTACGGTTCTAATGGTTCAGGTAAATCTGGTTATACAAAAATCATCAAAAAAATTAGCGGAAAACCTCGTGCAATAAACTTAAAATCTAATGTCTTTAATCCCAATCCTAATGGAAAATGCTTGGTTAAATATTCGATTGATGGTATAGAACAAGAGAAAGAATGGAGTATTAATGATAGCCACATAATTGATTTAAGAACAGTTGATGTTTTTGATACAACAACAGGAAATAGTTATGTTGATGAAGAGAATACAATTACATATACCCCACAATTCGTAAAATTATTTACTGCTTTATCGCATTATTATTCTAAAATTCAGGAAAAGTTAGAACAAGAGCAATCAAAGTTAACAAAAACATTACCCAATCTTCCTAACGAATATGCACTAACTGACACAGCAAAAATATATAATAATTTAAGGAAAGAATATACTGAGCAGCAACTTGCAAATATCTTGTTATGGGATAAAGAAAAAGAGCAAGAAAGATTAGACATTGAAAAACGATTAAATGAAAAAGACCCTGCTAAAAGTGCATCTGATTTACGAAAGCAAAAATTAGAAATAGATAAAATTATCAAAGAAATATCAGATGCCTATTCACAAATAAATACTGAAGCAATTACAGAGATTAAAGCATTAAGAAATAATGCTATTAGCAAACGTAAAATATCACAGGATAGCGTACAAGTTATTGCGAATAAATCCGAATTGCAAGGTGTCGGAAGTCAGGTTTGGAAATCTTTATGGGAGGCCGCAAGAGCATTCTCCTTGCAAGAAGCATATAAAACCAAAGATTATCCAAACGTAGATATTGAAGCAAGATGTGTTTTATGTCATCAACCATTAAATGCTGATGCGAAAGAAAGGTTGTTGTCTTTTGAAACTTTTATTAAAAGTCAGTTAGAAAATGAGGCAACTCAAGCAGAAAAAAAATATTCGGAAATAATTAGTAAATTACCAATTAGAATAAATCGAGAAATCCTTTCAACAAAATGTATTGCAGCGAACCTTAATGAAGATTGGTTAAATTGCTTAGTTAATATTTGGCAACAGATAGAAACTGCATCAAATTCAATTAAACAAGATGTTGACGTTACTATTGATGCTAAATTTATCTCAGACAATGTTGCTATATTATATTCAAATTCTGTAGTTTATGAAAAATCTGCAATACAATTTGAAACAGATGCAAAGCAATTTGACCGAGTAAAAGCTTCAAAAGAATTGTTAGAATTAAATGCTAAAAAATGGAGCTCGGAACAAAAAGAAAACATTTTAAAAGAAATAAGTAGATTAAAGAAAATTGCCGATTTTGACTTATGGATTTCACAATGTAATACTCGTTCAATTACGTCAAAAGCAAGTTTGATCTCAGAAACTGCCATAACGGAAGAATATGTAAAAAGATTTAACTCTGAATTATTGGCTTTAAATGCTAAAAAAATAAAAGTTGAATTAGTAAAACAAAGAGCAACAAAAGGAACTGTTACGCATTCTCTGAAATTAAAAGGGATTAATGGATATAAACCTTCAGATATATTGAGTGAGGGAGAACATAGAATAATAGCCCTTGCTTCTTTTCTTGCCGATGTAACTGGCGGAAATAACAATAATTCTTTTGTTTTTGATGACCCCATTTCATCCCTTGACCAACAATTCGAAGAAAAAACAGTTGAACGTTTAATTGAACTTAGCAAAACACGTCAAGTAATTGTATTTACGCATAGGTTGAGTTTATTAGGACAACTTAACGATAAATGTGATTCAAATTCAATTCAGATAATTGGGATTAGAAATGAACATTGGGGAGCTGGTGAAATTGGAGACACACCACTTTTTGCTAAAAAAACTAATTCAGCACTGAATAATATCAAAAATGATAGGATTGCAAAAGCAAAGAAAATTTTTAACGAACAAGGTAGTGAAGCATATTATCCTTATGGGAAAGCATTATGTAGTGATATTAGAATATTAGTGGAACGAATTGTTGAACTTGACTTTTTGGCAGATGTAATTCAGAGGTATAGGCGAGCTGTAAATACAATGGGGAAAATTCAGAAATTGGCCAAAATTAAGAAAGAAGACTGTGATATTGTAGATGATTTTATGACGCGATATTCTTTCTATGAACACAGTCAACCAACTGAAACTCCTATTGAAATACCAGAACCTGCTGAAATAGAAAAAGACGTTGACAAATTATTACAGTGGCTTACAGAATTTAATAGTAGAGTTTAGAAAAAATAACAGCGGCTAACATTTTGTATAAGTAATGGCAGGGAAAGTGGCAAATATCAAGGTTTGTAGCCCGCTCAAACTGCGTAGCGGTTTGACAGGACACTACCACGCAATCTGCCCTACTCATACAATTTACCGTAAGTATTAAGTTAAAACGACAGCAAATAATGAGAGGTTACTTTCGACACGATATTACTATAAGTTTAGACATAGAATCCTATAAAGATAAACTTAGCGAAACTTACGGGGAGGATTTGTCAAATTGTAACTATGATTCTAGGTTGATTTATAATCAACGCAATCCAGAACATTTAATATTAACGATATTCTACAAGCAATCGGATTTTTTATTTGAAAAGTTTGAGTTATTAAAAAAAAATGGGATTAACATTCTTAGTCTCATTAAGCCAAAAATAAATACTCATCATTGGGAACATCCTGATATCTTAGATTTTACACATAGTGCTATAATTGAGATACAAGAAAGTTCTTATTGGGAACATAATAAGAAACCAGTTGTTATCACAATCGATAACACAGATATATTGTTGAATGGGGGATACTCAGGTGACGCAAGATTCAAACTTACAGAAAATGTCTTTCAACATCTTGATGAATACATTATTTATGGTGATTTAGGTGGACATCGTTGGGAAAATAAATTTATTGAGAAAGATGGGAATCGAGAGACCATTTTCGGACCAATAAATTTTATTTTATCTTTTGAGCATTCTTATGAGCAAAAATATTCGAAACAAAATATCAATATTCTAAGAGATGCTTATTTAACTATTACCGATAGCACAAAAAAATTAACAGATAAAGAACTTGTTCAAATTGGGGAATCACTTTGTCTATTAATGTCATTTTATTGGAGTAAGCCAATTGATTATTTTATTGCTATTATCCGTGTTAATGATATTGAAAATTATAGAACCAGGGAAATATTAAAATATTCCAACCATTTCATAGATAATTCACAAGCCTTTCTTTTTAAAGAAAAATTTGAAACATTGTATGACTTTGTCGGAAGTGTTGATTATGGAAAATTTATAACAAACTCAGATATATTATCCGAAATAATCCCTCGAATTTTTAAAACGAAAAATATTGATGAAATCTCTGCATTTATGGTTTTATATAACATTATTGAAAAAATCAGAAATTATTATTTAACAACGACTTTTAGCGGAAAGCAATTCGTAATTAAAGAAGAATTTGATTTTAAAATTGGTAAGAAAAAGACGAATGAATACATAAAAAATAAGATAAAGGAAATAAAAGAGATTGTAGCTGATTCAGAGGTCGAAGAATTTGAGAATAAAGCTAGTGATAAAGTAACCTTCATTAGAAAAACAGGACTAAAAGACCAATTTGACAGTCTTTTAACTTACCTTGAATTAGAACCTAAGTCATATGACATAGATTTTGTAAATCTTATAAAAATTAGGAATAATATTTATCATGGCAAATTGCCTGAAGAGAATATAAAACCATATATACCGCAAATGACAAATCTAGTAAATGATATGATTTTTAAAATGATAATTAATTAAACTCCCCCCCGTTCGCCAGATGCTCCACATCTCATAATTACCGCGTTCGGCGGTTGGCTTCGCCACCGTCGGACTATTCTTGCAGGCTCCAGCCTGCGGTTAGCCAGAGTAATGTAAATCTTGTTAGTAATAGTATTATGAAACCGATACAGACGTTAGTAGTTTGCTTCCTAATTTTATTCTCTTGGGGATGTTCATTGCAAAAGCAGGACTATACTGAGTGGATTAAGATTAAGGATTCAGCCGATTTCGGCTCTTTTTACAATTTTGCATTGAATGTAAACGATACAACTCTACTTCACCGTTGTGTAGATTCATTGGAAAAATATAAACCAACAGAGCCCTGTATCATTCTTAGATACTATGATTACTTCGATTCAGATGCAGATTCATTGATTCACGGCGATTTTGCTTTAGAAGACCAATGTGGCTGGTATATCGATTATTTGCAACGAAATCTTTTGAAAATAATAATAAACAGGTATGATACAGTTAGAGTCGAGTATTTAGGCTTGAGAATGGATGATTATAAAAAAGCACTCTTTTCCTTACACGATACAACAGAGACTACTCCCTATTTACCCCAAGTAAAGATGGTGAACTATCAGTCTCAAACGTATCTGGAAAGGAAACTTGGAACCTTTATCTATGCGCATATGTCTCCAGATTCAATGGGCTTCAAGACCTCATGGAAGAGGCTAATTTTGGTAACAAAAGAGGTTTTACAAACTATCAATGAGGTGAAGGACAAAAAGGCTTTGGTGATTTTTGGATCCCCTTATAAAGACCTTATAATTGAGCAAAAGGCATTGATAGATGAGTTAGTGCCAACTTTTATTAATATTTATTTTGTCGACTCCACATTCTTTCGAATACCACCGCCGCCGCCAGCCTGTTCCCCGCTGTCGCACGATTAGTTACACTGAGCTCGCAAAGTACGCTCGGTTGCATCGTGTGACTTTGCGCAGCAAAAGAATTTAAGAAGTCTTTGAATTGGCTTCGCTGAGTTTGTCCTTCGTCCTCGGTTGGCTGCGCTTACTTAGTTTTAAGAGTTTTGCTATCGCAAAGCCACACGAGAGGACTGGCTTTGCCGAGCTCGCACAGTACGCTCGGTTCGTGCGGCAGCGTAGGCAAGGTAATTCAGGGCTACTACTGTGGCAGTAGTGGCTATTCCACAAAAAACAGTTTAAAACATTGGTTTGGCAAGCTCGCCGCAAGTTTGCGGGAAGGAAACTAACCGCTGTTGAGCTCGCCGCAAGTCTGCGGGAAGGAAAATGACCGCCTGTGAGCTCGCCGCAAGTCTGCGGGAAGGAAAATGACGGCCTGTGAGCTCGCCGCAGGTTTGCGCGAAGGAAACTAACCGCTTGTGAGCTCGCCGCAAGTTTGCGCGGAGGAAACAGTCCGCCAAGTTAGCTCGACACAGGTTTGGGTCTGGGAGATACTATAAATTGAGTAAAATGAATAGTCTCTACAGCACTCGGGAACTACTTAGGGACAAATTGTCCCTAGGTTCGTTTAAGTCTTTATGGTTAGAATTTTCTCGTTCCGCTAAATCCCCCGTTTGCCAGACGCTCCCCATTTCATAATTACCGCGTTCGGCGGTTGGCTTCGCCACCGTCGGACTATTCTTGCAGGCTCCAGCCTGCGGTTTGCCAGAGTAGGGGCAATTACACAAATAATTAGTTGAGAATATTGGTTTGTGAACTCGCCGCAAGTCTGCGCGGAGAAAACTGTCCGCCTGTGAGCTCGCCGCAAGTTTGCGCGGAGGAAACAGTCCGCCAAGTTAGCTCGGCACAGGTTTGGGTCTGGGAGATACTATAAATTGAATGATAAGACTAGTTTTGCCGCATAACTTAACTCTATGATTATTCCCAAATTAAATCGAGCAGAAAAAGAGCTAAATTTATGACGCAAAACCTTTTCTTGCAGAATTGAAAAACTAACAAAAAGTAACAGCGATGGAAAAAGAGAACTCAATAAAACTTTTCGAAGAAAAGAAAATTCGTTCGGTTTGGGACGAAACGGAAGAAGAGTGGTATTTTTCTCTAGTTGATGTGGTTGGAGTGCTTACTGATAGTGCCAATCCAACCGACTATTTAAAGAAACTCCGCAAACGCGATACCTTACTTGGAAACTACATAGGGACAAATTGTCCCCAGGTAGCCATGCTTACCGAAACGGGTAAACAGCGTAAAACGCTGGCAGCAAATACAGAGCAACTTTTTAGGGTAATTCAGTCAATTCCATCAAAAAAGGCTGAGCCGTTCAAGTTGTGGCTAGCCGAAATTGCAAAATTGCGTATAGACCAACTCCAAGACCCTGAATTGTCCATAGAGCAGGCAATGACTGATTATAAACGATTGGGGTATTCTGACAATTGGATAAACCAACGCCTTAAGAGTATTGAAATACGAAAAGCATTAACTGACGAATGGAAACGCTTGGGTTTAAAAGAGGGTATCGAATTTGCCATACTCACCGATGTTATCTATAAAACGTGGGCAGGAAAGACGACCAAAGAGTATAAAAAATACAAAGGTTTGAAAAAGGAAAACCTTCGGGATAATATGACCAATAAGGAATTAGTACTAAATATGCTTGCCGAACTATCAACAAAAGAGATATCGGAAACAACGAATCCCGAATCATTGCCCGAGCATGAGAATGTAGCTCGTCGTGGTGGCAATATTGCTAAAGAGGCTCGTTTGAGATTGGAAGCAGAAACAGGCAAGGAGGTGGTAAGTCCGCTTAATGCTAAAAGCATCAGGGCTATTGATGAAAAGAAAAAAGGTTTGCAAAAGGATGAAAAATAGTTTTTGCTATGGTCGCGCCTCCGTTCCGCCAAACCCTATGAATACACACTGTTATTAGTCATCTATCTTCATCACTATACCATTCCAACCACCAGAAAACATTTTGACCATCGTTTCTGCAATAAGCTAAAAAAGAGAAAGTAACGGTTCCTTTTTTTGCTAAATTTGGTTACGTGCAGCAGCAGTTGGGGGAATAATCCGTTTGCCATATGCACTACAGTTTATAATTCTCATCTTGGTTTTTGGGTGCTAATGGCAGCAACGGGAATAGCCATTGTTCTGCTAATTGCATTCTAAATTTTTCGGTTTCTATTAGCGTGTTGTATTTAGCTTTTTAGAATTAGGCTCCTACCATAAAAACCCCTTTTTGGGGGTAAACCTCTCCTTAAACACAACAGTACCTTTGGTTTATGTAAGGCTATTAGTTTCACAATAAAAACCTTTTGCCATGAAAAAAACTGTCAGGACTTTACTTGCACTTGCACTTGTTCTGGGCACAATCTCTTGCGAGGAGCTAACCGATGAACCAGATGACAACACCGGGAATCTAATTGAGAACGACATTGTCACCAATACCACTTGGAGCACTGGGAAAACCTACATTATTTCGGGATCAGTAAATGTGAGTGGGGCTATTCTTACCATTGAGCCCGGAACAACCATTAAGTTTGAATCGGGGGCACAGCTATCCATTGGATACTCGGAGAACTCAACGCTAATAGCAAACGGCACAGCCGATAAGCCCATTGTTTTCACCTCTAATGCTGCCATTCCCAGCGCAGGGGCATGGAATGGAATCTATTTCTGGAACAACAATATGAATTCCAGCATGACCTACTGTAAAGTTGAGTATGCTGGTAGAACCTCCGATGGTGCAGTTCAGCTAATTGGCACATCCTTAATATTTAGTAACAACCAAATTTCCTACGCTAAGGATTATGGTATTGAACTAGACCAAGGGTCGTGGTTTACCGAGATGAACCATAACCAGTTTAGCAACTGTGGTAAGCATCCCGTTAGGCTTTATGCCGCCTACATGCACACCATTGGCGATAGTAATGTATTCAATAGTGCCGATGGCTTTGGTGTTAACGTTATTGCTGACGATGTGGCGGGGACTGTAACATGGAAAAAGTTGGATAAACCCTATTATGTGGAGGGCAACATCAATGTAAACAACGCCACGCTAACCATTGAGCCCGGGGCTGTGTTCAAGTTCAATGCCGATGGTAAATTGAGCCTTGGGTATAGCGGCTCAACAACCCTTGTTGCCAATGGTACCGAAACAGAAAATATTGTATTTACCTCAAGCGCCCCCGTGCCTGCTGCTGGTGCATGGCAAGGCATCGCATTCTGGTGGAACACCCTAGCCAGCTCAAGCATGAGCTACTGCGAGGTAAACTTTGCAGGGAAATCGTCCACGGGAGCATTAAATGCTGTTGATGCAAGCTTTGCATTGAACAATTGTAGAATTCACAACTCCTCTTCAATTGGAATAGTGATGAGTGGTGATTCCTATTTTACCTCCATGTCCAATAACATTGTTGAACACATTGCATTACATGCCCTGCAGATGGATAGCGAAAGGCTTGGCACTATTGGTTTAAACAATACGTTCACCTGCAACACGGGCTATGGCATTAGTGTTACCGATGGCGATGTTACCGCAACGTCAACCTGGGGTAAGCAAACCGTTCCTTACTATATAAATGTTGGGATTAATATCAATGCTAACCTTACCATTGAGGCTGGAACGGTTATGCTATTTGGTGCCGATGGGCAAATAGATATTGGGTATAGTAGCAATGCGCAGCTTACCGCTATAGGCACCCTTACCGAGCCAATTATCTTTTCGAGTTCAGCCGCATCTCCTGCTGCTGGTGCTTGGTACGGAATACAGCTATGGTGGAACAACCTACCAAATACCAAGTTCGATTACTGTGAGTTTAACTATGCCGGAAAGGGAAGCGATTTAAGGCGGTCTGCGGTTCATGC
>DHVO01000137.1 GCA_002412705.1 Bacteroidales bacterium UBA5206
TTGATGAGTACATTAGCGAGGCGGGGTTGTGATTGGAGATTGGTGTTTAGTGTTTGGTGTTTAGTGTTTGGTGTTTAGTGTTTGGTGTTTAGTGTTTAGTGTTTGGTGTTTAGTGTTTGGTGTTTAGTGTTTGGTGTTTAGTGTTTGGTGTTTAGTGTTTGGTGTTTAGTGTTTGGTGTTTGGTGTTTGGTGTTTAGTGTTTAGTGTATGGTGTTTGGTCTCTTCTAAGAACTAGAGAAGTTGCCTAGTGTTTAGTTTCTTTTATCTTATATCTATCGTCTAACGTCTAATGTCTTCTCTTAATCCTTTAACTTTTAACTTTTAACCGTTAACCCTTCCATGTCTTCAAAATCACTAAAAATAGCAGTAGCCCTTTCCTATGCCATTGGTGTAATGGGTTTATGGCTTAAGCGCGATAATCCAGAGGTGTTTAAGTTAAGCTGGATGTTTTCGGTAGCCTCACTAGTGGCGTTGATGCTTTTTCATAAGCAATACACAAAGCGTTTTGTTCTGCTAGCCCTACTAGTAGGCTTATTGGGGTGGCTTGTAGAGGCTGTTGGCGTGAATACGGGGCTAATTTTTGGCGATTACATTTATGGTGAATCACTTGGTTTAAAGGTGCTCTCAACGCCCCTCGTAATGGCAGTTAACTGGATATTTATGGTTTATGCCACAACCTATGCCATTACCCGAGTTAAGCTGTTTACCAATCGCTACGTTGCATCCCTTATGGCAGCCATTGTAATGGTTGGCTACGATTTTTTTCTTGAGCCCGTTGCCATAAGGCTACAGATGTGGGCTTGGGCAACCGTAAATCCGCCCATTCAGAACTATATTGGGTGGTTTTTAACGGCCTTCCTTTTTAGCTTGTTGATGATTAGGCCGATGCAAAAGGCGGAGAATTCCATCTCGAATTGGCTATTTTCCTGTCAGTTCCTATTCTTTGTGGCGATGTATATATCAATTGTTTTCCTTGGATTTTAACCCTGCAGCAGTATGATAATGCCTAGGCACACATCCCTTTACATCCGTTTCTTTAACTGGTACATAAAACGAATTCTGCGCAGCGATTTTCATGATGTGAGAGTTGTTGGGGATATAAGCCTAAAATCAACCGATTCCATACTGCTTATTCCCAATCACTTTAGCTGGTGGGATGGTTTTTTTGCTTGGCATCTTAACCGTGTGCTACTTCAAAAGCGGTTTCATGTTATGATGCTGGAGGAGCAGCTCTCTAAGCATCGGTTTTTTAGTAAAATAGGTGCTTTTTCTGTGAATCCGCATAGCAGAGAAATTGTGGAAAGCCTTACATTTGCCTCTGGTTTGCTGAGGTCTAAGGGAAATCTGCTGGTGTTCTTTCCGCAGGGGAAGTTTTATTGCCAGCATATTGCCGAGTATCAGTTTTACAAGGGGGTAGAGCGACTAGTGCCCCAATCGGTTCCATGCAAATCGGTTTTTGCAAATGTTATTATAGATTATTTCGAGAACCGGAAACCCACCGCGGTAATTCATGTTAAGGAGGTGGGTATTGCAGGACTTTCAGCATCAGAAATAGCAAAGGAGTACACCGCTTTTGCTAATGACTGTAGGTTAAATCAGCAAAAATTATTTAAGCAATGATAGCCTTTTACCTTACCCTTCCGCTTGTGCTGGTTGCTGTAATCCGGCTTTTGGTTGTGCTTTTTAACTTTTTAAGTAAACCCTATTTGCCCGTTAGTTCACCTAAGGAGAGCCCGATGGTTTCGGTGCTAGTACCAGCACGTAACGAGGAGGCCAACATCGCAAATCTTCTTAATGGTTTGCAATTGCAGGAGTATTCCAACATTGAGATTCTGGTTTACAACGATGAGTCAACCGATAGTACCGCCGCTATAGTTGAAGAATTTGCTAATGCTGATTCTAGAATTCGCCTTATTAACGGTGATTCTAAACCCGAGGGATGGATGGGCAAGAACTATGCTTGCCACAGGTTATCGGAGCAGGCTAGGGGAGACTATTTTCTTTTTCTTGATGCCGATGTAGCCGTAAAGCCTAGTTTTATTGGTAGCTCATTAGCTTATTTGGAGTCCAAAAGGTTAACGTTACTTAGCATGTTCCCGCACCAGCAAATGGGTACCTGGGGCGAGCGTGTTACTGTTCCCGTTATGCAGTGGGTGCTGCTAAGCCTGCTTCCATTGCGCTTTGTGATGTGGTCTAAACGCCGTTCCCTAGCAGCAGCTAATGGTCAGGTTATGCTTTTTGATGCCCATTTATATAAGCAGCACCAGTGGCACCAGCAGTTTAAGGATTCTGCAGCCGAGGATATTGCCATTAGTCGTGGCATTAAGCGGGCAAGGCTTCGCATGGCAACCCTTTTGGGGAGCGATGATGTATCGTGCCGCATGTACCACTCATACACCGATGCGGTAACGGGTTTTGCAAAAAATGTTTGTCAGTACTTTGGTGGTAACCGCATGGTTATGGCAGGTTTTGCGCTTTTATCAACCTTTGGTTTTATTCCAGTGCTTTACTTTGTGCCATTCCCATTGGTTTTTGTTTACCTATTTGCCAAAATATTTTCCCGTATGCTAGTTGCCTACCTCACATTTCAGAAGCCACTAGTATGCGTTTTGTTACAGCCAGTGCAGCAACTTGCATTTTTGCAGATGGTTTGGCAATCACTTAAGTTACATTCAGGTAAAGAGCTAATATGGAAAGGACGAGCATACTCAAGGGAATCGCTGTAGCGCTAGCTCTTTTTTTATCGGTTGCTGTATTTGGTGCTACCCATAAGCAACGGCTTTATCAGTGTTACCTTACGGGCAATATGGCCGATTGGCTTGTGGTTATGGATGAGCTTAGCTCAGAGTATAACCGTACTAAAAGCGTTGAAACCCTATTTGAGCTAACCCATGCCCAGTATGGGTACATAGGGTATTTACTAGGTGTTGATGATGAGGATAGAGCCGAAAAGCTAGTGGCAAAAGCTTTAAGTAATGCTAGTGTGTTACTTGATAAGAATCCGAAATGGGTAGAGGTACTGGCAATTAAGGGTGCCTTAATTGCCTACAAAATAGCAATGAGTCCTTATAAGGCTCCCTTCCTAGGTCCCGAAAGCGTAAGCATTATAGATAAGGCTTTATCCTTAGATTCTACAAACCCCTACGCCTTAACAGAGAAGGCAAATTCAAAGCTCTATGCCCCAGTCTTATTTGGCGGAAATCCCAAGGAGGCTGTTTTGCTTTACCAAAAGGCCATAGCCAGCATTGAGCGTACCTTGAATGGGAGCAAGGAGTACGAGTGGTGGCACTTAAACGTAATGGCACAGCTGGCCATTGCAGCCGAAAAATCTGGTCAAACGGAACTTGCCCGTTCATCTTATAGAAAAATTCTTCAGGTTGCCCCCAACTTTAAGTGGGTGCGCGATGAGTTGTATCCCAAGTTTCAAAAGAAGAATGGGTAACTCTAAGTAGCGTTTCTTAATGCTGCATACTATGGGTTTGGTCAGGTCTGTAAACATCTGCAGCTTTTGTTGCCGTGTATTCATTTTTTTGTTGATATTAATCATGTTTTGAATAACGGCATCTTCTTTTTTGTAATATTGGGGCTGAGTAAATACACCTATATGTCTATATTTATATAGATGTTAGAAAATACAGTTAAAAACCAAAACAATTATTATGGAGCACGAAGTTATGCAGCACATTGAGGGTTATACCATTATCCCCTTTGTACTTATGTTGGCTGCAATTGCTGTAGGGCCAATGCTGTTTGAGCACTGGTGGGAAAAGAATAAGAATAAGCTGATTGTGTCGCTTGTTTTGGGAATCCCAACTGCAATACTGCTTATTGCAAAGGGTTTTCTGCCAGAGCTGGAACATCAGCTAATTTTCGATTACATCCCATTTATAATCCTGTTGGGAGGTCTGTTTGTTGTTACGGGAGGCATTCACCTGAGTGGCGATATAAAGGCCACCCCAGTTGCTAACTCAACTTTTTTGGCAATTGGAGCGGTACTGGCGTCGTTTATGGGAACAACTGGTGCAGCAATGCTGCTAATTCGACCTGTAATTGCAACAAATAGCCAAAGGAAGTACAAAGTGCACACCATTCTGTTCTTTATTGCTATGGTTGCTAACTGTGGTGGTTTGCTCACTCCGCTTGGAGATCCCCCTTTGTTCCTTCTTTATTTAAGGGGTGCCAGCTTTACTTGGTTCTTCCACTTGTTGCCAGAATATCTTTTGCTGAATGGAACATTACTAGTTGTTTACTTCTTGGTTGACCTATTCCTTTACAAAAAGGAACCTCAAGAAAATCTTGTTAGAGATGAGGTTAATGTTGAGCCAATTCGTTTACAGGGTAACCTTAACTTTGTTTGGCTTTTAGGTATAATTTTATCTGTTGCGTTCTTAAATAAACAGTATATACCAGAACTTGAGCATAACCATTTCCTAGGTTTTATAAGGGAAGGAGCCATTTTACTTATGGCGCTTTTATCACTAGTAACTACAAAGAAGGGATTGCGTGAAGCCAATCATTTTACTTGGCACCCAATAACTGAGGTTGCTTTCCTATTCCTTGGTATATTTATAACCATGGTGCCAGCACTTCTTTATCTTAAGGAGAATGCGGCTAACTTGGGTTTAACAACCCCTTTCCAATTTTACTTTGCAACGGGTGCTCTTTCTGGATTCCTAGATAATGCACCTACGGCTCTCGCATTCCACTCGTTGGCAAAAGGATTGTTTGCTAGTATGCCAGAGCTATTTGCTGGAATACCAATTGTAGCAGGGATTCCAGAAAATCTATTGGCTGCAATTTCTATTGGTGCTGTTTTCTTTGGAAGCATGACCTACATTGGTAACGGACCAAACTTTATGGTTAAAGCTATTGCAGAGGAGAGCAAAATTAAAATGCCCGATTTCTTTAGCTACATGTACAAGTTTTCATTAATAGTTTTACTTCCAATTTTTGTACTTATTGCACTGGTTTTCTTGTTATAGAAGACAAGTAGTATCAATATAAAAAGGGATCGCGTAATGCGATCCCTTTTTGTTTTAATTTATTATGACCCCTTTGCGGGTTACTTCTTTGTTTCGGGTTTAACAATTTTAGCCTCGAAACCAAGTTTCTCTACCGCTTTTAGCAGCTTGTCGTCGCTATTCTTTTCGGCTTTATACTTAATTGTTACAGTTTTCTTTGTTAAATCTACCGTAATGTCCTTAACCCCTTTTTCAAAGGCTATATCGCGCTCAATTTTCTTTTTACAGCTTTCGCAGGTCATCGATGCCCAAATGGTTACCTCTTTTTCTCCTGTTGGCTTTTGTGCTTTTAGGCTATTTCCAATTCCCGTTAAGATTAAAAAAAGAACGGGTAGTGCTAAGAGTAAAATGTGTTTTGCTTTCATAATAGTATCAACTTGTTTGTGTTAGATTAGCATTGCTTTACCTCAGGGTATCCAAGAATTTGTAGCTTAGAACTTATTTCGGCTCTCTTCTCGCTAGAGCCATCGTAAGTGAACGTTACTGTTGATGATGGAAGATCTACAACAATATCGGTTACTCCACCTAGGTTTGCGAGTCCCGTTTTAACCGAATTTACACAACCCATGCATTTCATGTTTGTTACAACAATTTTCTCAGTTTTCATGATAATTGGTGTTAAGGTTAGTATTTTTCAAATCAAGGCAGCATAATGTGGCATTGCTCCCTATTTGTAAATAGACATTCTTATCCCTGCGTAGAACTTACGACCTGTAAGTGGTCCCCAAACCTGGGTAGCATCAAAATAGGTGTTGTAAGGATCTGCTGCAGAAATAATGGGATTATCCTGCTTAAAGCCAGTAAGGTTCTCAACGCCAACGTATAGCTCCCATTTACGGAAAAGCTTTGTTATTTGCGCATTCATTGTTGTGTACGATGGGAACGTTGACTTTCTTTGAAGCTCAGCAGGCAGCTGCTCGTTAGAAGGTAATGTTCCGCCACCATTAAGTTGAATGGTGTAATCAAATTGCCATTTGTTAAATGGTGTTTTGTACCCAAACGTTAACAACCCTTTGTACTCACTTACAAGAGGTTTTTGCTTAAGCGTGCCGTCTATAGTGGTTTTAACATCGTTTAGGCGGTAAGCCGCAGTAACATCAAACCTAGTAAACGGTGAGTAGCTGGCTTCAACCTGGAAGCTGTTGGAGTAGGAGCGGCCTTTTAGGTTGTAAAATAAAATCTTTGTTGCATCCTGATCCATGTCAACCACCAGCTGATTTACAAATTTGGTATGGTAGTAATCTGTGCTTAAAGTAAATTCTCTATCCCAAAGGTTGTAGCGCTGTGTTATGTTAAGCCCATAGTTCCAAGCATCTTCCATCTCAATAGGCTCTGTAAGTTCCATTTGCTTAGAGCTGGATAGCAAAAAGGCGTTTTCGGCAATAACCGCAGGCGACCGTAGGCCGCGACCTGCGCTTGCTCTTAGCGTAACCTGCTGCGCTGGTTGATACCTAAAGTGAACCCTTGGGGTAACAAAATCGCCAAATTGGTTATGGTTATCGTAGCGTACACCTGCCATAAGCGTGAGCTTGTCAAGGAATTTATAGGTATATTCAAAGTAAACGCCGGGCACACGCTCTTCCCTGTTGTATGTGGTTCCATTTAGCACCTCGTTGTACTTATCAAAGTTAAAGTTTACACCTGTTTTTATTCCATGACTTGTATTGCCAATGTACGATACAAACACAAGGTTTGAGTGAACGCTCTGCTGATCGGCATTGTAAAGGTTACTCCCAAACATGGATTCTTGGTCGTGATTGCTTGCTGCTGCAATAAAACCAAGGCTAGTAGATGGTCTGTTGAATATGTAGCCCACCTTTAGGAACCCTTCTTGGCGCTGGGTTTTTACATCAACACCAAAGGGTTGCCCTGGTACTGATGTGTTTCCTGATGTGTAGCTCTTTTGTCCTGATATTCTGCTCTCATCAAGAATTTTGATGCCCACTTGCGACTCAATTTTGTCACCCTGATACTTCCATCGGTTAAAGATGTGGTACTGTTTAATTAACGGATGATCAACAAAGGAATCTTCGTTGTGGTCAACCTTATTAGTCATATTCTCTCCATGAACAAGTAGCATGGTGCTAACCTTTTTGCTAATATCAATGCTGGCGTTGGCATTAACCTCGGTCATGCCCAAGTTGTTCTGGTAGATATTAAAGTACATGCGCTCCTCGTTCCAAGGCTTTTTGTACTCAATGTTAATTTGTCCTGTTAGGCTCTCGTATCCATTAGCAACCGAAGCTGTACCCTTTGATACCTGTATGGATTCCATCCACGACCCAGGTACGTAGTAGAGCCCAAATACAGAGCCTAATCCCCTAAGGGTTGGTATGTTCTCCGCTTGCAGCTGGGTATATGTGCCAGCAAGTCCAAGTAGCTGTATCTGCTTTGCGCCCGATACGGCATCGCTATACGATACATCAACAGAGGCGTTTGTTTCAAAACTTTCGCTTAGGTTGCAGCAGGCAGCTCTTTGAAGCTCTGCGCTTGTAACTATTTGGGTTTGCATTGGGCTAATTCTATCGAAATGTGCACCTTTTGCTTTACCCGTAAACACCACGCCATCTATTGCTACCGATTGGCTAAGCGTATGCTCTAGGAACGATTGGTTATGCGATATGGTTACCGTATCTGTTTCAAAGCCAACAAAGCTTACAACCAGCTTGTGGTTTGATTCCTTTGGGTAATCAATGGAAAATTCCCCATTGGTGTTGGTGGCAGCACCAAGAGTGGTACCTAACCAGAAAACGTTGGCTCCTATTAATGGAGTTTTTGCACCCGATTCGGTTTGCTCGTAAATTTTACCCCTTAGCACCTGCGCGTTTACTGCCGATACCGTAATAAACAGCAGTAAGGTGCCTAAGAATGTTACTGTTCTCATTTTTTTGTTTTGTAGTTTCGTAAATGCCCAAATATGAAGAGCAGCAATTATGCTACAGTACTATGAGATATACAAATAGTACTATTCTATATGCATAATATGTGCATACAGCTATACGTAAATGGGATAATTCCCATTAGCTACAAAACGGGGTTGGAATTTTAATTTGGTGAAGTGCGAATAAAAGAGCTTTACCATACGATGATAGCGGTGGTGGGGACTCTGCGTATTCCCATTTTGGGGAAGGGACTGCTTGTTCAACCAACTGGCTATGGAAAAGAGTTACGATAATTGCTTTAAAAAACTCTATTTGAGGCACAGAAGCCTGCATGGGGATAGTAAACCTTTCGTTTAGCTTTAGGCTTACTTCCACGGTTTTGCACCCACAGCTTTTTGCGCTATGCGGTTGATGTGTGTTGTGCTTTGGGATAGAACAACTCCCTGTATTGCATGAACTAGAGGTAGTGCTTTCCGGGGTATTGTGGCAAGTATGCTCCGTAAAAATTGATGTAATTACCTTATTCTTGCATACACAATCGTGCTTAAAAATGCTAACGCCTGTGGTTACAACAAGTATTGTTATAGCCATAGCCAAGGTTAGTATTTTATAAGCAATTTGTCTCATTTTACTGCAACCGATTTAAGGTCCTTTATTTGGCACCCCGAGGCCGATGAGCACCCCGAGCACCCAACTACTTTGCCTTGTGGTGCTGCAAAGGTGCGATAAATACTTCTAATTGTAAATGCCGCAGCAATTCCAACTGTTGTTAATGCTAGTATTTCTTGTAACATCTCAACTTCTACTTTTTTGTGAAACGTAATACTTTGTAAAATGTTCTACTGTACAAAGCTAATTTTAACTAGAGTTTGGTTCTTTGAATCTTTAACCTTTAAAATTCAACTGTCAATCCTCTGGGGCTTGTTGAAGAAAGTGTTTTTTGTCTAAAATCTAACGTCTAACGTCTTTCTCCTTAGCCCCTTTACCCTCCCACAATCAAACTACCAACCTGATAGGTTACAAAGGCAATAAACCAGGCAAGTCCTGTTGTGTACACTATTGTAAATGCCGCCCATTTCCAGCTACCCGACTCCTTTTTTATTGCAGCAACTACTGCAACGCAGGGGAAGTAGATGAGAATGAAAAGCAAAAAGCTAAGCGCTACAAGAGGAGAAAAAACGGGTTGTCCAGCCTTTTCGCCCGACTTGTATGTCTCTTTTCTCAGTTTTTCTGCTAGAGTTGTGGCGCTACTATCGTCATTAATGTCGGCTTGATATAGTACACC
>DHVO01000043.1 GCA_002412705.1 Bacteroidales bacterium UBA5206
TTGCTATTTGATCTACCTGCTAGGCAAATAACCTTTCCGTTCCGGTCGTAAATCTTAAATCGCCCATTACCTAAATGATGAAATAAGAACCGTTGTGCTGTTGCTCCATTTTTTTCCCAAACCTTTACGTTGGTACCATCCTTTGCGCTTCCATTTTCGATATCAACCCGTGAGGCACGTGTATCGCCTACAAAAATTTCATAGTAACCTTGTTCTGGTGAATTAACTAGGGTAAACTTTCGATCGATGCCCCCATCTAAGTCCCAAACGGCAATATTAGAGCCTTTATCAATCATTTGAGGGTTACCTGGGAGATCCCAGTATCCACCGTAGTTCCGGCCATAATTCATTGCTGATTGAATGTAGTACTGTCGTCCTACTTGCATAACGGCAGGAGTTGGCTGAGAAAAGCCAAGAAGAGAAGTGGTAAGCAATCCCCCTAAAAGAAGTAATTTCGTGATTTTCATAAATGGTAAGTTTTTGTTTTACAAATCGTGCTTCAATACCATTTGTTGTAGCATTACATCTTTTCTGAAATAGTTTTCATGATTATATTCTGCTTTTTCAAAAGATTTTTTCATTCCAATGACTTTAAGCCGAACTATTGGCTTTCCTACGTAATGGTGGTATGCTAATTCAAAGCAATACAAAACAGGAATGGAGCCTTTTCTTCGGCTCCTTTCCTGTTATTATCCAATTCCTTAAGAGACTTTCACCTAGACAAACAGCACTAAAGTTTTTTTACACATCTAACCGTTTTTCCTTCTACCATGAAATTAATCCTGTACTTTTCAGTACTTAAAACCATTTCAGGCCGAAAAGATATTCCTAAATAGTATGCATTCTTTGAGTCGTGGTTCGATAACCAGTATGTTGCATAGTTTTTCCCAAAAGAAAAAGCACCATACGTAATTGTTGGAGTTGGCTTTGCGCTAAAACCAAATTTATTTGTTGCTACGTGAGGTTTGTAGGTTTTGGTTGATGAATCAAAATACTTCTCATCCCAGCCCTCTGGTGATTTCATAGTAGTAGCAGGAAACTGCTTGTCGCCATAGCCAATGTGGTAACCCCAAATTAGAACAGCTTCGTCAAGACTTGGTACGCGCCAGCCTAGGGGACATAGTTTTTCTGTTTGTACTGCATAGTGGTTGTAAATTGCCCCATACTTTTTATTCATAATCTCGTTATCATACCAAGCAAAAGCACCATTGGTAAGGTCGTCCCATTGCTTAAGATCCGTAACATTTGGTATGGGTGTGCCGTCGTTATAGTGAGTTACTTTTAGCTCTTCAACCATCCATGTAATATCTCCAAATTGCTTTGTTTTGTAAGTGTTCCCATCGAAATCCACAACAGTACTCTGAGATGAATTTGCTGAAACGTCATTGGTAAAAGTGCTTGGAACAATAGGCTTTCTTGTTTCAGCATCTAGTACATACCATTCCGATGAGGGATCGCTGTTATCGCTCCATATGTGTACGTTTGAACCATTAGCGCTACTCTTGCCCTTTAGGCAGAGCACTTTGCCACTGGAACGCTCATATATTTTGTACTTTCCTCCACCTAAATGCTGAAAGCCAAATTGCTGGTTTGATTTACCATTTCTGGTCCATGTAGCTACATTGGTGCCATTGGCGGTTTTATTACCACTAATATCTATTCTCGAATTCTGAGTGTTTCCAATTTTTATTTCATAATACCCATCTTCCGAGGATTTTATTAGAGTGTATTTCCTATCGTGATTATTATCGAAACTCCACACCTGAATGTTTGAACCCTTTGTAATATCGGATGGTTTACCAGGAATATCCCAATACCCTTCGTTATTCTTGCCGTGATTTAGAGCCGATTGTATGTAGAACTTTCTTCCTGTTGGCATTTTGGATAGATTCTGGCAGTTACCCTTAAGGGAAAGTAAGACCAAAACGCCTATAATAATACCAGCAAATTGTTTCATTTTGATAGGTTTTAACGATTAAGAATTCAGGTGCTAATTGGCTTTTCCTTCGGGTCCACAATAGGGTACTCTGTTTATTGAAGCGCCAGGAAGTGTTACAATCTCGAAGGGCATGTTGTAGCAGTTTCGAGTTGTGTTCTCAGGAATACTGTGAATATTCTCATATGAAGGGAAGTCCGCTTGAGCCCATAGTGGGTCGAACCAGTACCATATTCCATGCATCTTAACTATTACAGCCCAGTGTTCTTGTCTCCAGCTAAATGTTGAGGTCATTCGTTCCACCGCAATATTATCGGCTGGAATTCCTGCTAAGCTCATAAATGCTGCTGCTGCAAGGGAGTGTGAGGTGCAGTTTTGAAGTGGGATGAATCCAAATTTTTGCAAGCACTTGGCATATTCATTTATAGAGGGCCATGCTTTGACTGCCTTGCCCGTTTTTACAGTCGGGAAAAGAAAATCAATGGCAGGCTTAATCTCAGGTGGGTAAACGCCGTTGTTGGGCATAGCATTCTTTGTTTTCTGCTTCAGGAACTGCCACACCTTTTTACATCTGTCGTAAATTTCTTCGTCGGTTAGGGCTTTTGACCCATCAACTCCAATGGCTTTCATCAGTTCAATAACCTCAGCACTTCTGTTTGATAAGTCGGGGAAAAAGAAGTTGTCCTGGCTATTTATTTCGCCATACACTTTATAAAATGAACCATTGCTAATACCATAAATATGATTCCCTCTAAACCTTGTTTCAACAAGTAATTCGTTTGGCTTAGGACGATTGAGTTTTATAGTTAAATTTTCACCCTTGTATTTTGTGTAAATTGGTTTGTAAAACGTTTCAAACCCATCAACAGTAAGCATCAAAAAAACATTGCTTTGATTGCTGAAATTTTCGCGGAAGAGAAATGAGCCGTTTTTATCGGTAATTGCCAAGAAGGGATTATCCATGTTTGAGAAGTGCCATACTTTTACCTCTGCATTTGGAATGGGTTTACCTGTAGAGCTATCGTACACCTTCCCTTGTATTACACCCGCTTGTAGTCCATTCTGTCCCGAAACACTAATACATCCAAATAACAAAGAGAGTATAAGTGTAATTCCAATTGATTTTCTTCTGAGAAATGAGCGTAAAATCATAGTTAGCTGAATTTTGGTTAACCAATCTAAACTTGTAAACTCAATTTGGTCTTTGCCATTAAAGCGAAGAGCCCGAATGTAGATGCGGGCTCTTCATGTTAATTACATCCATTGCTGTTTATTGGTGGTTTTTCTCACCAAGTCTATTTCAACATTTTACTTTGAATTTCATCAACCATGGTTTTAAAAGAGGGCTCCTTTTCCTCGTATTTGCTAAAGTACGATGTTATCATGGCTTTGTACAGGAATGGCACTTTCTTGTATTCCACGTTCAATAGCTGCTTGTAGGTAAAGTTTCTGGCAGCATTATAGGTGTTTTTCTTTAAGCCATTCAGAATAAATGTTGTGTGCGATACTTGCTCTTGAGCG
>DHVO01000053.1 GCA_002412705.1 Bacteroidales bacterium UBA5206
AGCGGAGCCTCAATCTCCTTGTACAACTCTGTTAAGCCCTCGTTTTGTAGGCGTGGCTCTAGTATATTCTTTAGCTGTAGGGTGATATCGGCATCCTCGGCGGCGTAAACCGATATCTTATCAACAGGAATACTGCGCATGTTTAGCTGCCCTGCACCCTTTTTTCCAATTAGCTCTTCAATCTCAATGGGCTTGTAGTTTAGCAGCTGCTCGGCAAGGTAGTTCATATTGTGACGCATGTCGGGCTCAAGAAGGTAGTGCGCAAGCATGGTGTCAAACATGTAACCTTTAAGCGTTACGCCGTATGCCCTAAGCATTAGCAGGTCGAACTTTATGTTTTGCCCAATTTTGGTGATGCCTTCGTTCTCAAAAATCGGTTTAAACTCATTAAGTATGCTCTGTGCCTCCTGCTGATTGCTGGGAATGGGAACGTACCAAGCAGTTCCCTCTTTTACTGCGAATGATAGCCCAACAAGGGTTGATGTTATTGGGTCTAACCCAGTAGTCTCGGTATCGAAACAAATTTCTGTTGCTGATGATAAGGTTGCGATAAGCTCCTTCCGTTGGTCGGGATTGGCCATTACTTGGTAATCAACCTTTTTGTCGGCAATGGTTAGGTAGTCCGATTGTACTGCGGGTTTAACCGTATCGTCAAAACCAAAAAGATTGCCCTGCACGGCGGTTGGTGCCACTGGCTTGGGCTCCTCTACCAGCTCTTTGAGCAGTGACTTAAACTCCATCTCCTCAAGAATAGCCTTAAGCTTGGGCTTGTCGTACTCTTTTCTAATTAGCTCATCGGCGTGTAGCTCTAAATCGATATCGATTTTGATTGTGGTAAGGGTGCGCGCTAGGTAGAGCTGCTCCTTGTTGGCAAGTATATTCTCTTTTTGTGCTTTGGATAGCTTATCAATGTTTTCTATAATAGCATCGATGGTGCCATACTGCGATATCAGCTTTGCTGCGGTTTTCTCACCAATGCCAGGGACGCCGGGGATGTTATCGGATTTATCGCCCCAAAGAGCTAGGATGTCTATAAACTGGTCGGGTGCGGTAATGCCGTACTCCTTGCAGAATAGCTCCTTGGTAACGGTTTCAATATCGCTTCCAGAGCGGCCGGGCTTAATAACGGTTATATTGTCGCTAAGCAGCTGGCCATAGTCCTTATCGGGGGTCATCATTAGTACCTCAAAGCCTTGCCTCTCGGCCTGTTTGGCCATGCTGCCAATAATATCGTCGGCCTCAAACCCTTTCATCTGCAAAATGGTGATGTTTAGGGATTGAAGCAGCTCCTTGATAATTGGAACCGCAAGGCGGATATCCTCTGGTGTTTCCTCTCGGTTTGCCTTATACTCAGGGAAAAGCTCGGTTCTAAAGGTTGGGCCAGATAGGTCGAACGCCACTGCAATGTGCGTTGGGTCAAAGCGCTTAAGCGCATCGAGCAGCGTTTTGGTGAAGCCATATACAGCCGAAGTGTTTAGCCCTTTCGAGTTTCTTATGGGTCTATTTATGAAAGCAAAGTATGCACGATAAATTAGAGCATAAGCATCGAGTAGCAGTAACTTCTTTGGCATTGTATTGTTATTTAGAGGTAAATGTGGCTTTTATGTAATTCGTTATAGATTGTCGGAGGCATACCATTCCGCAAACGAGTTGGCGGTTTCGTAAAGTTTTAGTTGATAAAGTTTAACCCTTTGTGGAAGCTCATTCATTATTTCGTTAGCAATGTAAGGCAAAAGGTTCTCGCAAGTGGGTTGGAAAGGAACTACAACCGTTTTCTCGTTTATCTGCTTTAGCACCTCAAGCTTTTCACTACTGGGAATTACTAGTGCATGATCGAATACGCTAACCACTTTTGTTCCAACTATCTTTTTCAGATCCCCAAAATCCATTACCATTCCATCTTTGGGGTTTGAAGGATCGTTTATGGGTTCTCCAATAACTGTAACAAAGAGTCTATATGAGTGTCCGTGAAGATTTTTACACAAACCATCGTACCCTTCAAGTATGTGCGACATTTCAAAGCGAAATTCCTTTGTTAGTCTGATAATTGCCATTTAACTATAATGTTTTGATATGCAAAAGTAACCTTTGTTTGCAACAAAGGAGATTGGCATACGAATTAAAACCTTGTGAATGCTAAAAATTGGCTCTGCTATATTCTTTGGTTGGAATGGGCGAGCGCATTAATTTTTGGAAGGAGATGAAAACTGGTACAGGAAAGGCTAAGTAAGAGTAACTTTTATTGCTTATGCCATTATTAGTTAGCCTTTCCTAGGCACATTAAACCCTGCAGCAGTGGCTTATGCAGTCGAGTATTTTGCCAAGATTCTCGTTTCGTAAAAAGTAGAAGGTGTTTTTACCATCCCTTTTTGAAAGGAGAACTCCTTTGTCTCTTAGTATTCCTAAATGATGTGAGGTGGTTGATTGCTCAATGTTCAACTTCTCGTGAATTTCAGTAACAGTAAGCTTTTTACCATCCTCTAGTAAGCTGATAATGGCTATTCGCATTGGGTGTGCTATGGCTTTTAGCATAGCAGCAGCCTGTTCTAGTTGTTCTATTTGCAAATCTTTAAATTGATGCATTGCGTTTCTTGTTTACGAAAAAGTATGCAAATATATGAATATTTGATTAGTAATAATCTAATTAGAGTAAAAAACAGGTTGTTACGCAATATTGTTTAGCTTTTTTAAAAAATGATTATCGTGGAATCTATGTTGTGCAAAGTAGCAGTAATACTGTTACAAATACAGAGCAAGCCAATTTAATGATGAATTTTAAAGCTAAAGCCCCTTAGGTTTGTTATAAAGAAAGGTTAAAAAAATGTTTAATTTGCTGTTTAATTACTAATGGGCTATTTAATGTCACCAATCGATAAAATTCGGAAACCAATTGCAAGGCAGCTCGATGACTTTGAGCCATTCTTTAAGGAGTCGATGAAATCAAAGGTTCCGTTACTCGATATTATTACAAACTACATATACAGGCATAAAGGGAAGCAGCTGCGTCCGTTGCTGGTTTTTTTATCGGCAGGCGCCACTGGTGGTGTTACCCAGTCAACTTACACCGCGGCTGGAATGATAGAGCTGCTGCACACCGCAACCCTTATACACGACGATGTGGTTGATGAGTCGTACGAAAGGCGCGGTGCATTTTCCATAAATGCTCTTTGGCGCTCGAAGATTGCTGTGCTTGCTGGCGATTTTATACTATCAAAGGGATTGTTGCTTGCCGTAGAAACAGGTGAGTTTGAGCTGCTCAAATTAATGAGCAATGCTGTTAAGGAGATGAGTGAGGGGGAGCTGCTGCAAATTGAGCGCTCACGCAAGATGAATGTAGATGAGGCTACTTACTTTGAGATAATTCGTATGAAAACCGCAACGCTGCTTGCCAGCTGTGCGGCAAACGGTGCTGCCTCATCTGGTGCAAGCAAAGAGGTTGTTGATATGATGCACGAGTTTGGAACATATCTAGGCATTGCATTCCAAATTCGCGACGATTTATTTGACTATCAGCCCAAAGGTATAATTGGTAAGCCTACTGGTAACGATATCAAGGAGAAAAAGCTAACATTGCCTTTAATACACGCGCTTGCTCAGGTTTCTGAGGCAGAGCGCAGGCGTATCCTAAATTTGGTAAGGTCTAGCAGACGCAATGGTGCGGCTGTTGCTCAGGTTGTTGACTTTGTGGTTGCTAAGAATGGGCTGGCTTATACCGAGAAGGTAATGATAGATTATAAGCAGAAAGCTATTGACGTTCTAATGCGTTTACCCCAAACTGAATGTCGCGACTCGCTAGTTATGCTTACAGATTATGTTGTGGATAGGAAAAAGTAGATGTTAGACATTAGACGATAGGTGGGAATTCCTAAACACCAAATATTAGATACCAAACACTAATAGCTATATGGGAGTTATCGACATTGTTTTTGCCGCTGTATTCATTTTTAGCGGATTTATGGGTTACAAAAAGGGTTTTGTGGCTCAGTTTGCATCGCTTGCAGGACTACTCTTAGGTATCTGGGGTGCTATTCATTTTTCTGATGTAACAGCAACCTTTCTTCGAGAACAGTTCGATTTAACAACAGAGTACCTACCCCTTATTGCTTTTGCCGTAACGTTTACACTTATTGTTGTTGCGGTTCACTTTTTAGGATTACTGGTTGAGGGTGTTTTCAACATGGCGTTTTTAGGTGTGGCCAATAGTCTGCTGGGTGTTGCTTTTGGCGTGCTAAAAACAGCATTCATACTAAGCGTTGTAATAGTTATAATTAACAAAGCCGATACTAAGTTTAAGGTTATTCCCGAGCACATTACGGAAAACTCTATTTTCTATTCTCCTGTATCAAAGTTAGCTCCAGCTGTGTTCCCCTATCTTAACTTTGACGAGATACAGGCAACACTTAAGGAAACCTTTACTCCTAACAAGGAGTAATCCGCTGTTTTTTCCTCACATAGAGCTATCTTTGCACCCGTTACTTAATGAGTAATGGCGTTTTTCCTTTGACTACAACTAACTTTTTTACTGATATGAATTTTGTTGAAGAGCTTCGTTGGCGTGGTATGATCCACGACATTATGCCAGGAACCGAAGAGCAACTGTCTAAAGAGCTAACCTCTGCATATGTTGGGATTGATCCAACCGCAGATTCTTTACATATAGGTCACCTTGTTTCGGTTATGATGCTTAAGCATTTTCAGCGTTGCGGGCATAAACCCATCGTGCTTGTTGGTGGTGCAACGGGAATGATTGGCGACCCTTCGGGAAAATCACAGGAGCGTAACCTGCTCGATGAGCCTACGCTTAGGCACAATCAGGAGTGCATTAAGAATCAGGTAGCCAAATTCTTGAATTTCGACGAGAAGGAGGCCAATGCTGCCGTTCTGGTGAACAACTACGACTGGATGAAGGAGTTTTCATTCCTTGGTTTTATTCGTGACATTGGTAAGCATATCACCGTGAACTACATGATGGCTAAGGACTCAGTTAAGAAGCGTCTAAATCCAGAAGCAGGTGGTGCCGGATTATCGTTTACTGAGTTCTCATACCAGCTGGTTCAAGGAACCGATTTCTTGTACCTATACGAGAACTACGGTTGCCGATTACAAATGGGTGGTTCCGATCAGTGGGGAAATATTACCACAGGTACAGAGCTTATACGTCGTAAGGTTGGGGGCGAAGCATACGCTTTAACCTGTCCGCTGATAACCAAGGCCGATGGAACTAAGTTTGGCAAAACAGAGCAGGGTAACGTGTGGCTCGATCCTAAACTTACGTCACCATACAAATTCTACCAGTTCTGGCTTAATACTTCCGATGAGGATGCTGCGCGTTACATAAAGATATTTACCCTTCTTAATCGCCAAGAAATTGACGGACTAATTGAGGAGCACTCAAAAGAGCCACATCTGCGTAAGCTTCAAAAGGAGCTTGCAAAGCAGCTTACCATTATGGTTCATTCTCAACAGGATTACGAAGTTGCCGTTGAGGCTTCGGCTATTCTTTTTGGTAATGCAACAGCCGAATCGTTGAGAAAGATTGATGAGGATACATTCCTTTCTGTTTTTGAGGGAGTTCCATCGTTTGATGTGCCAGCATCGGCTTTAGCCGAGGGCGTTTCGTTCTCTGCTCTTTGTGCAGAAATGGCTCCTGTGTTCCCTTCAAAAGGGGAGCTAAGACGCTTGGTTAAAGGCGGTGGCATTAGCATGAACCGCGAAAAGGTAGAGGATTCCGAAATGGTGGTTACTTCCCAAATGCTTATCAACAACAAGTTTCTTGTGGTTCAAAAGGGGAAAAAGAGCTACAACCTTATACGCATAGTCTAGCTTTTTACGTTGTAGTGTTTTAATCTTATAGATGATGGAGCAAAACCCAAAGGAGTTTAGCCTTAACTCTACCCATATTTTAAGCTATTTATGGGAAAAGCGAAGGCTTATAATTGTTGTAACAACCATAGCATTTGTTGTGTCTATGGTTGCATCTTTTCTAATCCAAGAGCGATTTAAGGCAACGGCGGTTGTTTTCCCTGCTAGGGCTAATCAGCAATCTAAGGATGTGTTCTCTACAACTCTGCAAAAGGGTTTAACCGTTTTTGGCGAGGACGAGGAGGCCGAGCAGCTTCTACAAGTGCTCTCGTCGGAAACCCTTCGCGATATTGTTATTAGGAAGCACAGGTTGATGGAGAATTGGGGTATCAATCCTAACGAAAGGTTTGCTCGTACTAAGGTTTATGGTATTTATGGCGATGTAGTATCCTTTAGGCCAACACAGTACCAGAGCGTTAAAATTGAGGTTGAAGATTTTTTTCCCCAGTCGTCGGCTGCCATTGCTAATACCATTGTTGTTGTTGCCGATAGCCTAATGCGTGAAGCAAAAGCACAGATTACATCTAAAGCGCTGGAAGCGCTGGAGCTGCAGTACCAAGTTGGGCTTGACGAGATGAAATCGCTTGAGGATTCTCTTACTGCAGTGATGAAGAAAGGGGTTGTTAACTTTGAGGGGCAAACCGATAGGTACCATAAAGCTTATGCCGAAGCGCTTGTTAGCGGTAACCGTTCAGGAGCAGAAGCCATTGCCAAGCGAATAGCAGAAATAGCGCCACTGGGTAGCAGGTATATTAGGTTAAGTGAAGAAATTGAGCACATGGCTTTACACCTAACCGATCTGAGGGAAAACTTAAAGGTGTTAAGACTTGAGGCCTCAAAAACCATCCCTTCGCAGTTTGTAATAGACTGGGCAACAGCTCCCGACAAAAAATCGTACCCTAAAAAATCCATCGTTATTGTGGTTTCCACAATTTCTGCGTTTTTCTTCTTGGTGTTCCTTCTTATTGTTGCCGAGTTTATAAGAAAAAGCCTTAGGAGGTAGTTCTTGCTAAAGCTTAGTAAAGATATTTGGGTGCTATTAGCTGCAATACTTTTTATTGCGGCTAATGCTTTATTTGTGTCAAATGGAAATTACCTACTAATAGGACTTCCCTTTGTGCTTATTGTAGGCGTTGTGCTTTTGTTTGCGCCCAATACTGTTTTTTGGATTTTGGTTTTTCTAATCCCTTTGTCTATTCCTCTACGACGAATTATCCCTGGTTTATCCTTTGATTTTTGGGTTCCTACAGAACCCGTGATATTTGCCGTAATGCTACTGGTATTTGCAAACGCCTTGTTTAAGAGGTCGTTTGAAAAGAGGCTCCTTACCGAACCCGTTTTTTATGCTATTCTTTTCCTGTTGGGATGGATTGCTATTGCTATTATTCCTAGCGAGATGCCAATTGTGTCGGCAAAGTATCTTCTGTCCAGAACATGGTTTGTTGTAGTGTTTTTCTACTTTGGCTACAGCTTATTCCAGCGAAACCCGAGCAACATAAGGCGCTTTTTCCTCCTGTTTGGATTAGGGCTTACTACAGTGGCGTTAATTACCTTGGTAAACCATGCAGGAAAAGGGTTGCTAAATCAGCGCGCAGCTCATGGTGCATGTACTCCCTTTTTTATTGATCATACCTCATATGGTGCCGCATTGGCCTTTGGAATACCTGCCATTGCTGCGCTACTATTTACCGCTAAAAGGATTTTTATCAAATTTTTCTGGGGCGGTTTGCTTCTGTTTCTTTTGGTGGCAATGGTTTTCTCATATTCCCGAGCGGCGTGGCTAAGCCTTATTTTTGCTGGCGGCATTTGGGTAATTTACCTGCTTAGAATACGCTTTAAAACAGTTGCCATGCTATTTGTAGGGGTGGTTCTTCTTTTTGTTGTTGTTAGGGAACCAATACTCAATAGTTTAGAGAAGAATACAACCGAGTCTAGCGGCGATTTAAAGGAGCACCTAGTTTCCATGGTAAACATATCGACCGATGCTTCCAATATGGAGCGAATAAATAGGTGGAATGCGGCAATTAGGATGTTCAATGAGAGGCCATTCTTTGGTTGGGGGCCTGGTACATACATGTTTCTATATGCACCATTTCAGCGATCGTACCAAAAAACCATTATTAGCACAAATTTTGGAACACTAGGCAATGCTCACAGTGAGTATCTTGGCTTGCTTTCGGAATCAGGGCTGCCTTCGGTTCTGGGTTATTCGCTTATTCTAGTATTTACATTTTTAGTTGGATTTCGATCCATAAGGCAGCTAGCCGATAAAAGGGACAGAATTTTCCTTCTGGCCTCAATGCTAGGATTGTTAACCTATGTGGTACATGGTTTTCTGAATAATTTTCTTGATGTGGATAAAATTGCTGCTCCCTTTTGGGCCTATATTGCTATGGTTTTGGCCATTTGTCATACTGCACCAAGAGTTGGTTCTGCTAAAAAGCAGCACAATGAAGGATTAATTGTAGAGTCCGAACAATCTAAGGGGAAAGAGATTGGTAAGTAGGCTACTCCTTAAACTCGAATCCGAGAATAGAAATATCGTCAAAAATTACTTTGGAGTTACCGTTAGCACTATTGGTTTGGGTTTCAATTATGCTTTCAATATTCTGGAATATGGAGTCTTTGTTGGCAATATTCTCCTCTATAATCTTTGTGCCGTACTCAATTTTATTCTCGTTTAGGTACTCAACAAGCCCATCGGTGTAGCAGATTAGCTTTGACGGCTCTTGAACCTGAATATTACCAATGTTCATAAACGGTATCTCATCTAGCATGCCAAGACCAACACAGCCGCTTTTGAGTAGGGTTAGCTCTTTGGTTTTAGTGTTGTACATAATAGGCGGATTATGCCCAGCATTCACGTACTCCAAAACGTGCTTCTCGTAGTTGTATCGTCCTATGAAGATGGTGATAAATTTTTCCCCTTTTGCAGTGGACATAACCCTTTCGTTAAGCTTCTCTACAAGTTTTTGTAACTTAATTTTTCGGCTAAAAAGGGCTCTAAGGTTGGCTTGGAAGTTAGACATTAGCAGTGCGGCAGATATACCTTTACCCGATACATCGGCAATGCAAAAGCCAACCTCGTCTTTTCCTAAAGGTATAATATCGTAGTAGTCGCCTCCAACCTCGTAGTGTGGATGGTAGTAAGAGGCTATTTTTATGTGCTTATTTTGGGGGAAAGTCTCTGGTCCGGGTATAAGCATGTTTTGCATCCTTGAAGCTAATTCTAGCTCCTTTTTCATGGTTTCCTGCTGAAGACTTTTGTAGAATAGCCTAACGTTTTCTATGGCTACAAATATGATTATGGACAGGGTTTGTACAAAGTTAAGATGCTTTATGGTTGAGCTAACACCTTTAGAGAACTCATTGGTATCGCCAATAAGTATATAGGCTAGGGGGTTATTGTTCTGAATTATGGGAATAACAATGTCGAGTTCTTGAAGTATGGGGTTTTGCGATGTGCTTATAAAGGTTATGTCGTCAATAGATGCTAAATCCCTATCAACATCTATGTTATCAACAATATAGTCGGGGCAGTTGGTTTTAAGCAGCAGCTCCCATTCCTCTTCCTTTTTATAGAAAAGAACCCTGTCAATACTTAAGTCGTCGTTAACAATTGAGCGGAAACGCTCAAGAAGGCTGTCAATCTTAAAGTCATCGTTAATGGCTTGTGCCATGTTAAGTAGAGTGTTGAGCTTAAATGTGCTCAACTTTAGCCTTTTAACCGATGATGAGATTGATGCCATATATTAAATTCTAAAAAAAGCCTTTGAATAAACTAGCAATTTAGTACATAGTTTATCCAAAGGCAATACAATTTGGTGAAACCATAAATTTCCCTTGGAAAAGGGTGCCAATTCATGATTATTTTACCCGCTCAGAGTACTCCCGGGTTCTTGTGTCTATTTTAATTCTGTCGCCAGTGTTAACAAAAAGAGGAACATTGATGGTAGCACCCGTTTCAACTGTTGCCTGTTTTAGCGCAGTTGATGAAGCGGTGTCACCCTTTAGGCCTGGCTCTGTATAGGTAATCTCCATCTCAACAAAAGGAGGAAGCTCGCACGATAGCACATTTTCCTCTTCGGCATGAACAACCATCTCTACATTTTGGCCCTCTTTTAGAAGGTCGGCATTGTCAACCAAGGCTTCGTTTAGGCTAATTTGCTCATAGGTTTCTTGGTGCATAAAATGGTATCCAAGATCATCCTTGTAAAGGAACTGGTATGGTCTTCTTTCAATTCTTACCTGGTTAATTTTTACACCTGCAGTGAAAGTATTTTCAAGAATTTTACCAGTTTCAAGGTTTTTCATTTTGGTGCGAACAAATGCACCACCTTTGCCTGGTTTTACGTGTTGAAACTGAACAATGGTATAGAGCTTGCCGTTGAATTCAAGGCACATGCCGTTTCTAAAATCTGCTGTAGTAGCCATAGTGTGGATTTAGATTCAAATATTTTTTGCAAAAATAGAAAAACGAAGCAAAAAAAGTGTGTATAGTGGTTAGTATTTAGTGTATTGTGTTTGAGTAAGGCCAATTTTGTTAGCCAAAATGGAGTGTTAAGGGGGTTATTTTTTTTGTTTAAGCGATGAGAAGTTGTGCTTTAAACCAGAATATTCGTACAAGTCGCAGTAAACAGACCCCACAAAAATGTCGAATTTAACCCTTATGGGAATAAAATTGGCATCGTTGGAGAACCATATGGTCATGTCATCTTTGCTCTTAAATACCCTGCCCGTAATTACAACAGGCATAAACTTTAGGCACTCTATCTCTCCTAGCTTGGTTTTTATCTTTTCCTTGCCTTTATATCTTACAGCTAAAGGGTAGGTTTCGTCGGTAAAGTAGGTGTCAATAACAATAATCTCATCTTTCTTAAGGGGCTTCCATAGGTGCCAGTTCCTTAGGTAGTAGAATGAGGAAAGTATATCCTGACAACCTTTTGATACAACCACTTCGCCGGTTGCTGTGCTATATACAATTGATGAGTCGGCTCTAGACCAGTGGTCGAATGTTTGAATGTTATACGTCTTGTACCGATTCTCCTGTATGTCCCTAATTGCCTTGTATGGGTAATCGGTTTTGGGATCTGTAAAACTCTGATAGGTGTCGTTTACATCGTATAGGCTGCTTGCAAGCCCCACTGTTTTGCCATTAAGGTAGAAGTGGTTGGCTTTTTTACCTTCGTAAGTACCATCGCGCACCTCTAGTACTGCCACGCCGCCCTTTATAAAGCCGTAGTAAATGGTATATTTTAGTTTTTCGCCGGGTTTAAAAGCTTGTTTTTGTTGCGCCACTGTTAGTTGTGGCATAACAAAAGTTAGTGTAGCTATGGCTAACCAGCGTAAAAGCATTGTAAAGCGGTTTTTAGTCTTTTGCCTGTGTAAGAACTTTGTTCTTTGCTTTAATGGCAACAAAGTCTTTAAGGTAATATGGTTCAAAGTAAGCAACATTTTCGAAATCTTTTGTGTTTAGGGCCTTAAATGCTAAGGGAATCATAAACCGTGCCGAAGGTTCTAGTGATTCAACAAAGTGAGCATTTGGGCTTACTATAACCTCTTTGCACTTATCGGCTCCGCTACCAAAAAATATTATGTTGCTGCTTTCTAGGGTATCCTTAAAGGAGTTTGAATCTATCACAATAGCCTCAACTTCTGTTGCTCTTTCAAGTTCAGGGGTGTAAAATGCCGAGTAAACTTCCATTCTTCGGGCATCAATCATTGGGCAGAGCAAAAGCGGTTTTTCTTCTGAAAAGGCCTTTGAGTGAGATGTATAGTTAAGAATACCGCTGGCTAGCGCCTGAAGGCTATCAATGGCTATTAAAGGAATTTCTGCTGCGTAGCAAATGCCCTTAGCAGCAGAAACTCCAATTCGTAATCCAGTGTATGAGCCAGGCCCACGGCCTACAGCCACAGCGTCAAGTTCTGTTACTGCTATGCCATGCTCCTCCATTAGCTCTTGAATAAAAACGGTAAGCCTAGTGGCATGACTTTTTGGGTCGTTCTCCTCTCTTATTCCAATTAGCTCATTGTTGCGGGCAAGTGCCACAGAGCAAACATTCCCTCCAGACTCAATAAGTAGTACTGTTGCCATTATGCTAGTTACTTGTTTTCCTTAAATAGATCTTCTTTCTTGGTTTTTTGAACAAGTTTTCCGTTTTGTAACTTGCGCGAAATAGCACTATAAGGTGCAACAATTACCTCCTCGTCGCCACTTAAGCCCGATGTAATCTCTATATACGCATTGTTCTGAATACCTGTTTTAACCTGAACCATTTTGGCTGTATCGCCACTTGTTATAAACACTATTTCATTAAGATTTGTTTTTACAGAAGAAACCTCTTCCTTATCGAGCTTAACTGATGCTTCGGCTACCTCTTCAAACCCTTTTGCGCCAGTAGAAACAGAGTCGGAGCGAGTAGTTACTGCCTGTATTGGAACAGAAAGAACATTGTTGCGGGTTTCGGTAAGTATCTCTACTGTGGTTGACATACCAGGCCTAAATGGATTCTTGTTCCTGTTGGAAATTAGATGCTTGTACGACTCTTCCAACAAAAGGATGCGAACTTCAAAACTTGTTACCTGGTCGGCCGATACGCCTTGTAAACTTGCTGAGTTGGCAATTTGCGTAACAACTCCTTTGAATTTTTGGTCCACATAGGCATCAATCTCAATAAGAGCAGTATCGTTAAGCTTAACCCTTACAATATCGTTTTCGTTAACATCAACACGCGTTTCCATGCGGCTAAGATTGGCTACGCGTAGCAGCTCGGTTCCAGCCATTTGTGCTGTACCAACAACTCGCTCGCCTAGCTCAACGTTTAGCTTGGATATGGTTCCTGTCATTGGCGCGTAAATTGTTGTTTTGCTTAGGTTCTCTTCGGCTTCGCGAAGCGATGCTTCGGCGCTTTCTACATTGAAAAGAGCGGCTTTAACATCGGCTTTTGCTACATTAAAGTTGGTTTGCGCGCTTTCAAAATCCGACTCGGAAATTGCTTTTTGCTCAAAAAGTTGCTTGCTCCTGTTAAATCCAAGTTCGCTTTGCTCTAGCTGTGCTTGAGCCTGTGCAAGTCTTGCTTTTGATGAGTTAACCGAGGCTATGGCTCTTTCCTTAAACGAGATGTATGTATCGGGTTTAATCTTTACCAGTAGTTGACCTTTCTCCACGTAGTCGCCCTCCTTTACAGGAAGCGATATTATTTCACCCGAAACTTCTGGGCTTATCTTTACCTCTATCTCGGGTTGAACCTTTCCATTAGCCGATATGCTTTCGGTAATGGTTCTTTTCTCGGGCTTTTCAACGGAAACCTTAATTGTTTCTGGTTTCCCAAACCAACCCGCCTTTTTGCCTACAATTGCGAAAACGATTAGTACTACTACTGCTGCCAGTAAATATTTAAGTAGGTTGTTTTTCTTTTTCATGGTCATGCTATTTGTTTGGGGGCTAAGATTGTTTTCTGTAAGGTTGTGTAAACGGCTATGCTATAGCTTAAGGGTTTCTCCTTTGTAAAAATCGAGGATCTTGGACTTAAAAATAAACTCGTACTTTGCTTGCAGCAAATCTGTTTGGGCTTTGGCCAACTTGTTTTTTGCTGTAGTGTAGTCAATAGAAGTTACCATGCCCAAATTAAATTTCTGCTCCGAGTATCTAAATGCTTCCTCTAGGGCTTGTAGCGATTTTTGGGTGGATTTGTACTTCTTTAGAGCAGCAAGCGCATCGGCATAAGCTTGCTGGATATCCTTGTAAAGTGAGTTCTTTTGGTTCTCCAAATCAATTTGGGACGAGCTTAAGTTGATTTTTGCATTGCTTACACCCTTACGATTTTGAAGCCCGTTAAAAATAGGGATAGATAGAGAAAAGCCAAGGTAGGTGCTGGCGTTATCTCTAATTTGAGTTTCAAATGGAACCTCAGTGACGAGTGGATTCTCCTTTAAGAACTGTCGTGCCCCTGAGCTATAGCTCGCACCTAACGATAGCTGAGGGTAATACCTGCCCTTGGCAATTTTTAAGCCATAGTTGGCACTCTCCACGTTTAGCTCAGAGCCTTTAATTTGTGGCATAATGCCTATGGATATGTTAAAGATCTCCTGCGGATTTGTCGCAGCAAGTTTCTCTTCAATGTCAACATTTGTTGGTTTTTCAATTCTAAAGCTCTCAGCCGATTTTAGGTCTAGCATTTGTGTAAGCGTAAGGTATGCTAGGTCTAGCTGGTTTTGGGCATTAACCAGCTGGGCTTCGTCGCTGGCAAGTTGCGCTTCCATTTCAAATAGGTTACCCTCGGGTAGGCTCCCTGCATTAACCAGAACACGGGTGCGTTCAACTTGCATTTTGGAAAGTTCAACCTGTGTAGCCGTACTATTTACAAGTTCATCGTTGAAAAGAATCTGCAAGTATCCAAGTGCAATTTGAATTGCGATGCTGTTTTTAATTGTCTCAACATCACTTTTAGCGGCCAAGTAATTAGTTTGACTCTGTTTTCTGGAATTAAGAATTTCAAAACCGTTAAAGAGAGTGAGATTTGCATTTATCGAGAAACTTGTAGATATGATATCGTTGGATACCTGATTGCTACCATAGTCGATTGCGCGTCCAAAGCTGTATGAGTGGCTTGCTGAGGCATTAAGACTGGGTAAATGTGCCATTTTAGCAACCGTTAATGCATTCTCTTTGGTTTCTACGGCAAGGTTTTGCTGTTTTACTTGGAGGTTGTTTTCTAGAGCATAGGTTATACACTTCTCTAAACTCCATGTATCCTGCGCTTTTACAC
>DHVO01000052.1 GCA_002412705.1 Bacteroidales bacterium UBA5206
AAACTATAATGGCTTTTGTTGGGTTGTAGTTCTTTAGGAAACCCTTTAGTATTATTCCGCGGAAAATAACCTCCTCCAAAACAGGGGCAAGAATAACTACTGTAATAAAGGCGAAAGCATCGTTTGTAAGCATCGACTCAAAAAGTTCTTTAGCCCACGCTGGCATGGGTATAAGGCTGGTTATGGGTTCGGTTATTGCCGAGTTGGTAAGTCCAATGGCTATGGCAACAACGTAAATAACCCATGGTATGTTGTTAAAATCCCACGAAAAGGGCTGGTTGTACTCGTTTGTGATTTTTCTTTTTGCATACCTAATTGTTAGTCCAAAAGAGAGAGCGTAAGCCACCATATATCCTAGCGATGTTAAATAAACAGCATTAGGAAAAACCATTTGTAGCCCGTTAAATAAAAGCGCAATAAAACCCGATAGCAAGCTCATTAAAAGGAGAATTCCAAGAATTCCAAACGATTGCTCAATTGTTGGATAGAATTTGTTCATGTTGGTTGTTTTGTGTTTGGTAATTATAGTGTATCGTGTTTGGTCTCGCCTAAGGTCGAGACAAGTTGTTTAGTTCTTTGTCCAAAATCTAAAGTCTAGCGTCTAAATTCTGCTTTTCTCCTTTAACCTTGTTTGGTGTATAGTCTCGCCTAAGGACGAGACAAACTATTTGGTTCTTTGTCCAAAATTTAAAGTCTAGCGTCTTAAGTCTGTTTTTCTCCTTTAACCTTGTTTAGTGTATAGTCTCGCCTAAGGACGAGACAAGTTGTTTAGTTCTTTGTCCAAAATCTAAAGTCAAGCGTCTTAAGTCTGTTTTTCTCCTTTAACCTTGTTTAGTGTATAGTCTCGCCTAAGGTCGAAACAAACTATTTGGTTCTTTGTCTTAAATCTAAAGTCTAGCGTCTAAAGTCTGCTTTTAGCCTTTAACGTTTCCTCTTTAACCTTCTCCATAAGCCAAAGCGGGGTTGATGTTGCGCCGCAAATGCCAACCGTTTGTGCAGTGGCAAACCACTCGGGTTTCAGGTCCTTGGCATTGGTAACCATGTAGGTGTTGGGATTAGCTCCAAGGCAAACCTCGTATAGCATTTTTCCGTTGGAGCTTTTTGCACCGCTTACAAAGATAATAACGTCGTGGGTTTGCGAAAAAGCTACAAGTTCCCGCTTGCGGTTGGATACCTGTCCGCAAATGGTATTGTTAACCTTTAGTGGCAGATTGTTTGCCGGAAAGTGCTGAGCCATACGTTTGCGGATTAGCTCTGCCAGCTGCTCGTATCCTTCGGTATCCTTGGTGGTTTGGCTGAATAGCACCACAGGCTTTGTAAAGTCTATGGCATTGGCATCCTCAATGTGCTCCACCACAATGGCTTCCCCGTTGGTTTGGCCAACAAGACCATTAACCTCGGCATGACCTTTTTTGCCATATATAACAACCTGTCCGCCCTTGGGTAGCATGGTTTCCCATCCCTTTTTTACCCTTTCCTGTAATTTTAGCACTACAGGGCACGATGCATCAACAAGTTGTATCCCTTTCTCCTTTGCTTTTTGGTATGTAGATGGGGGTTCACCGTGTGCTCTAATTAGCACTTTGGCTCCGCTAAGGTTATCCAAATCGGCGTGCGATATGGTTTTAAGCCCAAGCCCCTCAAGGCGCTTAACCTCCTCGCTGTTGTGCACAATGTCGCCTAGGCAGTAGAGCGTATCGTTTTCCGTCATCTCGTTTTCCGCATGGCGTATGGCGTTTACAACGCCAAAGCAAAAACCAGAACGGGAGTCAATTTCTACCTTCATTTTGAATAGGAGTTAATTGGCGAGCTCAAAATGTTATGTTGTTGAGTACGTGGATTGAGTTGTTACTTTACTCGCTCCTCAATAAGTTTCTCTACCCAAACCATTTGCTCGTCAATGGTCATGTGGCTGTTGTCAAGAACAATGGCATCGTCGGCTTTGCGAAGTGGCGATGCATCGCGGGTTTGGTCTATGTGGTCGCGCTCCTCAATGTTAGCAAGTACCTCCTCAAAGGTAACCTGCTCGCCTTTTTGCTCCAGTTCAAGGCGGCGGCGTTCTGCGCGGATTTTAGGGTCGGCAGTCATAAACAGTTTTAGCTCGGCATTTGGGAAAACCACAGTGCCAATGTCGCGTCCATCCATAACAATACCCTTATCCTCGCCAAGGCGCTGCTGCTCCCTAACCAGTTTTTCCCTAACCATTGGAATGGCGGCCACAATGCTTACGTGGTTTGATACCTCAAGCGTACGAATGGCGTTCTCTACAACCACATCGTTTAGCGTTGCCTCATGTTTACCCAGCTCAGGGTTTAGCTTAAAGCCAACTTTTAATGATGCTAAAAAAGAGGGTAGCTGCTCCATGTTTACCTTGCCATTGCTAATAAGATTTTCCTTTATTAGGGCATAGGTAACGGTGCGGTACATTGCCCCGCTATCAATAAAAAGGTAACCTAGTTTTTTTGCTATTAGCTTGGCAAAGCTGCTCTTCCCGCACGACGAGAAGCCATCAACGGCTATTACTATACGCTTATTTTCCACAGTTGTAAAATGGTGTTAGGTGTGCAAATGTACAAAAAAGCGGTTAGTGCTTTTGTAAAAGTTATGCACATAGCTGCTAAGTTGGGCTTACTTTGGGTTGATTTTACTGGGCGTAGCGCTTAAGTAGCTGTAGCTGTTAAAATGCAAAGTTTGTTGTAATGTTTATCTTATTTTTATTGATGTTATGAACAATAGCATATCAACGGTATTGTTGAGCCATTTGTTTTGCTAAATTCGTTTTGTTTGAGAGTTGTTGTAATAATGAGACATTAGTTGTTGCTTTGTCATAACCTAATGCAGTAATTTTTTACAGGAGGATAATGGGACGTAAGGTTTTAGTTATAGACGATGAAGAAAAGCTAAGAACTCTTTTGGCTAAGATTGTTAGCTATGAGGGTTTTGATGTTATTCAAGCTAATAGTTGTGCTACTGCATTGCAAGCCTTGTCTCAGGACGAGTTTGATGTTGCTATTTGCGATGTGAAGCTACCAGATGGTAATGGCATAGAACTTTTAAAGCAAATTAAAGAAAAATCGCCAATTACTGAGATTATACTACTTACTGCTTATGGGAATATACCCGATGGGGTTCAGGCGATAAAGAATGGTGCTTTTGACTATATTGTTAAAGGGGACGATAACAATAAAATTGTGCCGCTACTTCATAGAGCAATAGAGAAGAACGACCTTTCGCGGCGTGTTTTTAATCTGGAGAAACAATTTGAAGATAGGTATGCTTTTCACACAATAATCGGCCGCTCTAGTATTATTGCAAACGCAATAGATTTGGCAAAAAAGGTTTCTGTAAGCGATATTACAGTTCTTTTAACTGGAGAAACAGGTACTGGTAAAGAGGTTTTTGCCAAAGCAATTCATCAGGCGAGTAACAGGAATAGCAAAAACTTTGTGGCGGTTAATTGTTCTGCATTTAGTCACGAACTTCTAGAGAACGAGTTTTTTGGACATAAAGCAGGGGCCTTTAGTGGTGCTGTTAAAGAGCACAAGGGGCTATTTGAGGAGGCCAATAATGGAACTATATTCCTTGATGAAATTGGTGAACTAGCATTAGATCTACAGGCTAAATTACTTCGGGTTATTGAAACAGGCGAGTTCTTTAAAGTAGGTGCTAGCAAACCTTCGCAGGTAAATGTTAGGATTATTGCTGCAACAAATAGGGATTTACTAAAAGAAATTGCGGCTGGAACGTTTAGGGAGGATTTGTACTACCGACTTTCTGTTTTTCAAATTAAGCTTCCGCCGCTTAGGTCTAGACTTACCGATATTGAACTTTATGCAAATCATTTCTTGAAACTATTTTCTGCAAAAGCCAATAAGAAAGTGTCCAAAATAGCACCAGAGTATCTTGATGCAATAAAACTTTACAACTGGCCAGGAAACATAAGGGAGTTGAGAAATGTAATTGAGCGTAGCGTTATACTAGCTAATACATCAATACTAACGTACGACTTGTTACCTCCTGAAATTCAAGTTGATTACAGTGGAGTGGCATCATTAAAATCTGGAGGAGCCAACTTTACCCTCGAATTTATTGAAAAGGAGCATATTCAGAAGGTTCTTAGGTACACCAATGGCAATAAAACAAAAACAGCCGAGTTGCTGGGAATTGCACTTACTACCTTGTATCGGAAAATTGCCGAGTATAAAATAGAGTAGCCTTTGACTATAGCAAAATGATACTATGAACCCTTTCAAAACGAAAGGGTTTTTTCTTTTTATTTCTGCATGAATTACTTGAAGTTGCTTGCAAACAGCATGTTGTAATGTGTGTTTGTTTTTGGTATATGACTTGGGATATGGGTAGTAACACAAAAATTAGTACCCATGAGAACACAAATTTACGCAACGCTAAGCCAGTGGTTCCCCGATGCTTTCTCTGATTTTGTGCTTAAAGATCCATCGTTTGTAGATTACGAGACACTTAGGCATTTTGCTGAATATACAAAGGGACTGGTTTTAGGTGATAGCGATAAAATGGCTAGCCCTTTTAAAATTATTAACCTGTTGTATGTAAAAGGATCTCTTTATCAGCAGAATGCTATTGAGAATGATTTTTTAAAGCCCATTGCTGCTGGGCTTACCTCGGTTTCACTCAAGTTGTATTTGGATTTAATGCCCGACGCATTAAAGCCTGTTTTTATTAAAACCATTGTAGAAAACTAACGCTAATTGTATGAAGATTGTAATTGCTGGAGATGGAGAAGTGGGCTTTTTTCTTGCAAAACTATTGGAGCAAGAGTACAGGGATATAACACTTATCGACACGCAGGAAAATAAGCTGAAATATGTGGAGAGTGAGTTGGGCATTGCAACCGTTTTGGGCGACTCAACTAGTTATAGGGTTCTAAAGGAGTCGGGTATTGCTCATGCCGATTTGCTAATTGCAGTTACCTCTAATGAATCGGTGAATATAACCACCTGTTTAATTGGGAAACGTCTTGGTGCAAAGTACACTATAGCACGTATAAGTAACATGGAGTATCTTATAGATAAAGAAACTCTGGATTTAAAAAATTTGGGCATTGATGACTTGATTTCGCCGGAATCACTTGCGGCACGAGAAATTAAGTACATCCTTAAATCGCCCGTGTTGACGGAGGCCTTTGAAATTGAGGGAGGACTGCTTAACTGTATGGGTGTTTTTATTGATAAAAGCTCTCCCCTTGTAAACAGAACAATTAAGGAACTTACGCAGTTTATGCCCGATAAGCAATTTGTTGTGGCAGCAATTAATAGGGGAGGGGATATAATAATTCCCCGTGGTGATACTCAATTTAAAAGGAACGACCATCTATTCTTTATCTCCACACAAAAACAACCCGATGCGATTTTTGATTTTACAGGAAATCATAACTACAGCATTAAAAATGTATTGGTAATTGGTGGAAGTCAAACGGGTAAGTATGTGGCGCTACGATTGAGTAAGTACTACAATATTACTCTGATTGAGAAGGATATTCGTAAGTGTAACTTGCTGGCAAAATCAATACCTAACGTTCAGGTTATTTGTGGTGATGGAACGGATGCTAAGCTGCTTGAGCGAGAAAAAATTTACAATTATGATGCAATTGTTTCTGTAACAGGCAACTCTGAGACAAATATTTTTGTGTGTATGATGGCTAAAGAGTATGGTGTAAAAAAAACAGTAGCCATGGTTGAGAATGTGGGCTTATTCGACCACTCCCGTAAACTAGGAATAGACTCGTTGATAAATAAGAAGTATGCAGCTTCCAATTTTATTTTTAGGAGTATTCATAAAGGAGGGCAGTTTTCTCAGCTGTACGGTATCGATGCCGAGATCTTAGAGTTTGTAGTTCAAAAGGGAGCCAAAGCGGCACGGGTACCTATTCGGGAGTTGCGATTCCCCGAGTGTGCAATTATTGCAGGTGTAGTTAGGAATGGGCAAGGTTTCATAGCGTCGGGCACGTCGCAACTGGAACCCAACGATAAAGTCTTTGTATTTTCAATGCCCAAGTCTAGTAAGGTTGTTAGGTCTTTTTTCTGCTGATAGGTTGAATATGAATATTATTAAACACAACAGCTTCGATACCTTTAAAATGCTTTTTAAGCAAATAGGAGGATTGTTGGTTGTTTTAGGGGGTGCAATGGTTGTACCCTTGATTGTTTCTGCTGTTTACGCCGAGTTTTATTCTGTGTTAGGTTTTTTGCTATCGCTTACTATTTGCGTTACAATAGGCCTTTCTTTGTACAAAGGAATCGGAACCACATTGGAACCATTGAATAGGCATGCTTTAATTATAGCCGCTCTTGGCTGGTTGTTTTTGGCTATAATGGGAGCATTACCTTTCCTAATCATTGCTCATATAACGCCAGATCACATTGCTAATTTGTTTGTTCCAAGCGGCGAGGGGTATTCGTCTAGTCTTGTGTATTTTAAGAATCCATTGCATGCCGTGTTCGAAAGTATGAGCGCCTTTACCACAACGGGTTTAAGTATGGCAGTTCACGAACCCTCTATAGGGAAAGGGTTGCTCTTTTACCGTTCTTTTGCGCAGTGGTTAGGTGGAGCTGGTATTATTGTATTAGCCATTGCGGTATTAAGCCAGAATAGCGGAAGAACTGCGTTGTTTCTGTATGGGTCAGAATCCAGTGGCGAGCGCTTAAAGCCTACGGTTATAGAAACGGCTCGTTCTATTTGGAAAATATACCTAGGTATTACACTCTTTAGCCTTGTTTACCTAGTTGCTGGAACTTTAATTTTTCTTCCCGATTATCCTATCTCCAATGTTATTTTTGACTCGGTAAACCATGCAATGGCAGCACAATCTACAGGTGGTTTTAGTTCGTTGGATAACAGTATTGCCACTTATGGATCAGCAAAAATGGAGATGTTGCATATACTCCCAATGATACTAGGTGCACTATCGTTGCCATTCTTTTTTAGATTGTTTCGAGAAAAAGATATTCGTTTGTTTTGGCGAGATTTGCAAACAAGGGCTGTTATCCTTTTCTCTATTGTTGGGGGTGTCTTGCTCTCGTTTATGCTAATGGAATCCCAGATTATTTCGGAGCCCTTTAGGGTTGGATTGTTCCAGTTTGTAAGTGCACTATCTACAACAGGGTGGCAAACTGCCGATGTTCACGTATGGGATAGTGCATCAATCTTTTTCATTGTAATTGCGGGTATGGTTGTTGGTGGTGCTGCTGGTGCAACTGTTGGTGGTATTAAAATGATACGTGTTTTGCTGTTTTTCAAGGGAATTCTTTGGAAAATTAATGGCTTCTTTAAATCGGAGCACTCTATTCATGTTGTGGAATTTAATGGTAAGCGTTTACTCCCTTCAGAGATGTACAAGGATCTTGGTTCTGCAGCAATATTTTCCTTTGTTTACCTGTTGTTCGTGTTTGTTTCTACCCTTGTTACTTTTTATTTTATGGGCGATGGGTATAGTATTTCCGATGCTCTTTTTGAGTCTGCATCGGCACAAGGAACGGTTGGGCTTTCTTGTGGTATTACAAATCCAGACATGTCTCCTGTGCTAGAAGTACTGTACATAGTGCAAATGTGGTGTGGAAGGCTTGAGATTATTCCTGTTTTAGTGTTGTTTAGAACAATCATTATGGGAACTCGGCCAGTTGTTGTGTAGTGCATAAATGATATTCGTAATTTTGGTGTGTAAACCAAAGTAGTATGAAAATTAAAACGAAGCTAAATTTTGGGATAGGTGTTTTAGTTGCGCTTATTGCTTTTCTTGCTGTAATAACTATTAGGCAAATAGGTTTGCTTGCCCAAGCCTCAAAGAATATAATCAAGGATAATAAAGAGTCAATCTTTTATATCCAAAGTATGCAAAAGGCGATGGGTAGTACTGGTGATAAGTACGTGAATTTTATTGATTTCGAGTATTATCTGGATAAGCAGGTTTTGAATGTAACAGAACTTGGCGAAAGGGAACTTACAGATAAACTTTATGCTACATTCTCTCGATATAAGAGTAATCCATCCGATAGTTTGTTGAAATGGCAGATTCAGAATATTCTTTTTGATATAAATAGTTTGAATCTAGACGCAATAGATCAAAAGAATAAAATAGCAACATCAACAGCAAACAGTTCCATTTTTTTAATAAGCTTAATAAGTTTCATCTGCTTTGTAATCTCTCTAGTCCTGTTGCTTCGTTTGCCTAGCAGTATATATAATCCAATAAAGGAACTTATTGCCAGTATTAAATTGGTGGCGGAGAAGGATTACTCCCAGCGTGTTAATTTTGTGGATCATAATGAACTTGGTGAACTTGCCATGGCGTTTAATGTTATGGCTGCAAGACTCGATGAGTATAATCGGAGCAATCTATCCACGTTACTTGCTGAAAAAAAAATAACAGAAACCCTTATTAATAAAATTCAGTATCCGATAATTGGATTTAATAAGGATTTGATGGTAACGTTGGTTAACGATGAGTTTTTAAGTATCACCAGCTTGTCTAAAGATGAGGTTGTGGAAAAATCTTTGTATGAACTGGCGTTGCAGAATGAGTTTGTGGGAAAATTAGTCTCCATAAATGCCGATAGCACTAAGTTTTATGTTAGCAATAAGAATAAACGGGTTCAGGTAGAAAAGGACGGTAGAGATATATACTTCGAAAAGGAAATACAGGAAATTTCTTTTTCCGAAAACAATGATGGGCATACCAGTCTATTTGGGTATTTCATTGTTCTGAGAAATATAACAAAGTACATGGAGCTAGACTTGGCCAAGACTAATTTTATTGCAACTATATCTCACGAATTAAAAACGCCAATTTCATCAATACTGCTCAGTTTGCACTTGTTAGAGAATGAAAAGACAGGGCTTCTTAACAAGGAGCAGTTTGCTCTAGTTGATAGCTGCGCCGAGGATGCAAATAGGCTACTAAAACTAACTGCCGAATTACTTAATTTTACTCAAGTAGAAACGGGGAAGATTCAACTTAATATTTTACCCTCGGCTCTTTGTGACATGATAAAGTATGCCATTGCTGCCAATAAATCGTTTGCAGACCAAAAGGGTATCTCTTTTGAAGTTAATATGCCAGAGTATTTACCTCATGTAATGGTTGACAAGGAGAAAACCGCATGGGTTCTCACCAATATTATTTCTAATGCCATTAGGTACTCTGGTGAGGGGCTGAAGATAGTAGTTGATGTTTTGGATAAAGGGGACAAGCAGGTTGTGTCAGTAAGGGATTTTGGGCAAGGGATTGAAACTATTTACATTGATAGAATATTTGATAGATATTTTAGGGTTCCGGGCACGCAAAAAGAGGGTAGCGGTCTTGGTCTAGCAATAAGTAAGGAGTTTATAGAGGCACAAGGGGGTAAAATATTTGTCGAAAGTAAATACGGTGTGGGAAGCGTATTCTCTGTTGTGCTTAATGTTAAAGGGTAAGGCTGGGGCTTCTGTTGGGGGTATTTGTTATTAGTCTCTGTTTCAGGATTAATACTTTTTGCTAAATTCGTTACCGCCAAAACACAGTAAACCCAACTTGCCATGCTTAAAAAATGTTTCCCCACACTGCTAGTAGCGCTATTTGCTGCCATGCTAGTTTCCTGTTCTGATGACGATTCAACTGTTGATATGAACCATCTTCTGCAGTATAAGTACAAGCATGGAACTGCTATTCTCCTGGAGGGTACTACGGCGGTTATTGTTGATTCTGTTGTTTATCATTTCGTTAACCTCGATTCGTTGGTTGTTGCTCACACCTACTACGGCGATAGGTCACAAATGTCGCTACCAGAGAAGGATACTGCCTATTTTAAACCTGTGGTAAGCGGTAGTAACATGGTTTTTACAGCATTTACTAACTTCTCTATACAACCCATGGATTACCTAACCAACTTTGAGTGGGAGGTGGTATCGGTTTCCGCGAGCGGGCTTAAGCTTAAGCTGCACTCTTCTAGTTTGCCTACATCCACCGCTGTTCTTAAGTGTATTCCATTATAATTATGGTTTTAGCATAACTCCTTTACAAATGAAAAAAATCTCTTCGTTCTTACTCTTGCTTCTTTTAGCAGCAATGTCTTTTGGCCAAATTAACATGGCCGACTCAACCGTTCAGGTTATTGGCTATTGGGATAAGCTGGAAAAACAGACCTACCTAATTACCAACGAGTCCTATAAAATTAGAGGCGCCGATACCACTGCACGTAAGTTTAGCAGCTATGAGGTTGATGTAACTATAATAGACTCAACCGAGAATACCTATACCATTGAGTGGCTGTATAAGAACGTAAAACCCGATGCGGCCGATTCTGTTATGCTCAGAATAGCGAAGCTATCGGAGGGTATGCGTGTAGTAATTACCACCGATGAGCTTGGCGTATTTAAGGGTGTAGAGAATTGGGAGGAGATTCGCGACAGCATAGCAAGCGCTCTGGTAGTTTTAAAGGCTGAGTATGGTGCGCTTCCCAATTTAGATGCTGTTATCAATCAGGTTAAAAACCTCTACTCGTCAAAGGCCGCAATAGAGGGTGGAGCAGTAAAGGATATTTCGCAGTTCTATACCTTTCATGGGCTTAAGTACGGATTGGGCGAGGAGCTAACGGGGCAAATCCAGCTGGCTAACCTTTATGGCGGAGAACCCTTTGATACCGACGTGTCCATACTCCTTGATGAAATTAATGCTGATGACGATAATGCCGTTTTTAGAATGTGGCAAAACGTTAATACCCAACAGTTAACCGATGCTACTTATGGCTACCTGAAGGATATGGCTGCTGCAACAAAATCGCCTATTCCTCCCCGTAATAAGTTCCCCGAGGTAAGTAATGAGATACGAACGGCTGCTCGTATTCACGGCTCTTCTGGTTGGATTATCTATAGCATAGAAACTCGCGAGGTTATGGCCGAGGATTCCATGAATGTAGAGGAGCGTATTATTGAGATTCTGTAGTAAAGGATGGAAGGGGTGTGGTAGGTCTCACTACCCAACCTCTCCCTTAATCTCTTTTAGCACGTTGTAAACAGCAGGGCAAACCAATGCGTTTTTTAGGGTTAGGTTAAAAATACCTTTAATCCGTTTCCTATCGGTGTGCGGATACTCACGGCATGCACGGGGTCTATCCTCGTATATGGTGCAGTAGTTGTCGGGTAGAAGAAAGGGGCAGGGCTGGGTTCTAAAAACGTAATCGCCATCGCTATCCAGCACAAGGTACTTATCCACCAGCTCCGATGGTTTCATGCGGAGCCGTGCCGCAATGCGGTCAATATCCCTGTCAATAACAATGGGGCTGATGCTTTTGCAGCAGTTGGCGCAGCTTAGGCAATCGTTGTCCCAGTCAATGTTGCTGTGCGCGTTCCTAAACAGCTCGTCAACCTTAGTGTCGGGTAGGCGCTTAAGCCGTTTTAGCAGCTCCATGTGCTCCTTTTTTGCCTTGCTCGCCAGCAATGGCAGCTGCTCTGGCGTTGGGTCTATCATTTTGTTACAGTCGATTTAAACATGCCTCTTCTTACCTGCGATAGCAGCAGCCCCGATATTACAATGGCAATGCCCAGCATTTTTATGGGTGTTAACACCTCGCCCAGCAAGTAGTATGCAAAAAGGGCGGTTAGCACAGGAATGGCATTTGTAAAGATATTGGCCTTTGTTATGCCCAAGTTCTTAATGGCAAACGTAAAGAAAATAAAGGCAAAGGTTGATGCAAATATGCCCAGCTTTAGTATGGGGATTACAACATCAGCAGTAATGGGAACGCTCATAAAGTGCTTGAACTCAAATATTAGAAATAGTGGTAGGAACAGAAAAATACCAATGGTGTTTTGGTAGGTAACCATGCTAAAGGTGTTGTACTTATCCGATAGCCTCTTTATTACAATGGAGTACCCAATAGCCGATGCAACTGCTAAAAACATTAGCGCAACGCCAAGCGGATTGGTGCCATTTAGGTTAAACCCGTTGTGGAAAATTACCATGCCAACACCTACAATTGACACAATAATACCCGCAAAATTCATCCACGATATACGTTCTCTAAAAAAGTAATAGGCACCTATTGGGCTAAATAGCGGTATGGTGGCAACAATAACAGCCGCTAGCGTAGATGGTATTAGGCTAACACCAAAGCTTTCGCCAATAAAGTACATAAAGGGTTCAAAGAATGCGAGCAGTAAAAAGTACTTGTAGTCCTCCTTTTGAATCTTATTTAGCCTTTTTACCGATGCTGTTAAAATAAACAGGAATATGCTGGAAACAATAAGCCTTAAGAATACAAGGGTGATGGGTTTGTAAAAAACAAAAACCTCCTTGTACCAGATAAAGGATAGCGCCCAGAATAGCATGGCTAAAAGTGCGCTAATGTAAACGGCCACAGTACGTAAGTTCATTTCTATTGTTTGATTTTTCCGCTGCGAATATAGCTTAAAAGAAAATAGCATGATGATACCTCATGGCTCTTGATACCTATATTTGCGTATCGTTTTTGATGTTTTTAAAAACTGTGTGCTTAGTATAATGGTGTGATAACTTTTTTACCTTTACGGTTGAGTAATTCTTAGGCTTATGGAAGAGTTAATACGCTTACGTCGTGAACTACATAGAAATCCAGAACTTTCCGGTAGCGAACGTGCTACTGCAAAAAGGATACGCTTTTTCTTAAGTAGATATAAACCACACGAGCTCTATTCGGGCATTTCGGGCGAGGGAATGGCTGCTGTGTATAATGGATCCGAAGAGGGGCCAACCCTTCTGTTCCGCTGCGATATGGATGCGCTACCAATTCAGGAGCGCAACACGTTGCCCTACTCTTCAAGTGTACCTGGTGTGGCGCACCTTTGCGGTCACGATGGCCATATGGCAATGGTTTCTGGTTTGGCAGTAAGGCTTAGCCAAAACCCAATAAAGAAGGGGCGGGTGGTGCTGTTTTACCAACCCGAAGAGGAGAATGGCAAGGGAGCCGAAAAGTCCATCGATAGGCTAATCGATCTTGGCCTAACGCCAACATATACCTTCGCCATTCACAACATGCCCAAGTATCCTGCGGGTAGCCTTGTGGTTGGACGTAACACGTTCTCGTCGGCATCAAAGGGATTTGTTATTAGGCTTTTTGGAAAGGAGTCGCACGCGGCGTACCCCGAGTCTGGCTTAAACCCTGCACTTGCCGTTTCCGATATTATAAGGGAGCTGCTAACCTTACAACAGGAGAATAGGTTCGAGGATTTTGTTCTTGTTACGCTTATCCATGCACGCATTGGCGAGGTAGCCTTTGGTACAAGCCCAGGATATGCTGAAATAATGGCAACGCTTAGGGCTTTTCATAATCCCGATATGGAACTGCTATCGGCAAAGGCTATAGAGCTGGTTGAGGCCATTGCTGCAAAGCATGGCCTTAGAGTCGAAACGCAGTTTACCGAGGAGTTCCCTGCATCGGTGTGCGATGAGGAGCTTACCTCTGTACTGGAGGGCATTGCGGGCGAACAGAACCGTAAGCTGATATCAATGGAGCAACCCAACCGCTGGAGCGAAGATTTTGCTCACTTTACGGTGGCATTCCCATCGCTAATATTTGGGTTGGGGCTGGGGGAGAACCATCCCGACTTGCACACCCCACACTACGACTTCCCCGACTCGCTAATCGACTCAGGTGTTGATGTGTTTGAAGGATTAATAAGAAAGTACTTAGGATAAACAGGGCTTGGATGCGCTTGCTGAAACTTCTCTTGCAAAAGGGAAGTTTTTTTATTTAAAAAAGAAGGGAGGCAAACGATTGATCTCCGGCAGAATCACAATGCGCTTAACCTCCCAAGCAAACAACCCAATATGAAAGTGTATTGGCTATTCGTCAAAGGTAGAATTTAAATTCTTATTTCAAAAACGTTCGTCGCTTATTATGATGTGTTTATCAACATAAAAGTTGTGTTCGTATTGCTTATTGTGCTTTTTGTCATAGCGTTGAGTCGGCTCCAATTGCAATTAGAACAATTGAATGCTTAGGCTATCTTTTCTCAATTGCTTTTTGCTGTAGGTAATCTCGTTGTATTGTTTAAATTTGTTAATCAATCTACCGCCCTTTATAGATTATTCGTTAATATCCCTGTCTGTAACGCCAACTTGTGTGTGCGTATCAGCGGGTTTTTAATAATGTGTCATTTAATACATAAATGGTGCTGCTAACTATAGCGTAAGCGGCACTTTAAGTTAAACCTTAACACGTTTCTCTCCGATGAAAAAAAAGTGGCTTGCCATTGCCATTGCGTTGGGCTTTATAGCCTTATTTGCACTGGTTGTTGTGCTTTACCGCACAAAGGACAGGGTTAGCGTTGATGTTCAGGCCGATTATAGCGGCTACGTATCAGCCTATACCTCTGGGTTAATCTCAAAAAATAGTGTTATTCAGGTTATTTTTTCTGGCGATATGGTTTCACCAGACAAGCTGGGAGAGGCTCTATCTAAAAGAATATTAAAAATTAAGCCATCGGTATCGGGTACATTAACGTGGACCGACCCTCGTACCTTGACTTTTACCCCAGAGGATCAGCTCACTCCCGATAAGGAGTATGTTGCCACTCTTGCCCTTGATAGGCTTTACGATAACCTCCCCGATGAGCTGGAAGAGCTTGTTTTCTCGTTCCGGGTTTTAAAGCAGGCTATGGAAGTGGAGCTGCTTGGACTTGAGTTCTACGAGGATTTGACTAGAAAGGACAGGCGTTTAGCAGGTACTGTAAACACTGCCGATGCGGCTAACTCTGCCGACATTGCTAGCGTGCTAAAGGCTAGCTTGGGGGGCGAAGCGCTTAAAGTTACTTGGGACTCCAATGCTGAGCTAACTCAGCACCGTTTCTGGATAGAGGGCATTTTACAAACCGATGCCGAGCGTACGGTTACCTTAACATGGAATGGAAAGCCCATTGGCGCCGATTACTCAGAGGAGACATCATACACCGTTCCTCCTAAAGGGAACTTTGAGCTGTTAGATACTAGGGTGGTGCAAACCCCAGAACAGTACGTTGAAATACGTTTCTCGGAACCCATAGATCCCCGTCAGGTAATAGATGGGCTGGTTACCATTCAGGGTGTTTACGATTTAAGGTTGGTGTCAACGGGTAATATTCTTAGGGTTTATCCCGCATCGCGTTTAAATGGCCAGTATAACCTTGAAATTGCCGATGGTTTACGTGGTGTAGGTGGTAAGCGAATAGAGCGTATAGTTGTTATTCCGCTTCAGTTCGAGGTGTTAAAACCCGCTGTTAAGCTGGTGGGCAATGGCACCATTCTACCCTCATCAAATGGTTTGCTATTCCCATTCCAAGCCGTAAGCCTAAGGGCTGTTGATGTTATGGTGGAGCGTATATTTGCCAACAACATCGTTCAGTTTATGCAGGTAAACTCCTTGTCCGATGGTAGGGAGATTCGCCGCGTGGGCCGCCTTGTGCTTCGCAAAACGGTACTGCTAAACTCGGCTGGGTCGGTGGACTATGCCGTTTGGAACTCCTACAGCATCGATTTATCCAAAATGATACGTACCGAGCCGGGTGCCATATACCGCGTAACCCTATCGTTTAAAAAGGAGTACTCCGTTTACCCATGCGATGGTGTGGTTAACGATGCCCCAATTGCTCAGGTTGATGAGCGCTACTCATCGGGCGACGATTCGCACAGCACATATTACTACGACGATTACTACGATGACGATTACTATTACTACGATTGGAAAGAGCGCGATAATCCATGCAACAGCTCTTACTACTATAATAAAAATGTTACCCGTAACGTGCTGGCTTCCGATTTGGGGCTAATTGCAAAGCGTGGTAACGATGGCTCATTGCTTTTTGCCGTTACCGATATTGTTACAGCCAATCCTCTGTCGGGGGTTAAGCTAAGCGTATATAACTACCAGAACCAAGTAATTGCGCAGGCCGAAACCAATAGCGAGGGGCTTGCATCCATGAAGATTGATAGGCCCGATAAGCCTTTCCTTTTGGTGGCAAGTAATGGCGAGCAGCGCGGTTACCTAAAACTTGACGATGGTAGCTCGCTGTCGTTAAGCGCATTCGATGTGTCGGGGCAAGCCGTACAAAAGGGCATTAAGGGGTATATTTATGGTGAGCGGGGTGTTTGGCGCCCTGGCGATACGCTGTTTGTCTCCTTTATCCTTGAGGATAGGCTGAATACGCTTCCTGCTTCGCATCCAATCTCGTTCGAGGTGCTAAACCCTCGCGGACAAATGGTGCATAAGAGCGTTGTTACCAGCAGTGAGGGTGGCGTGTACGCGTTTGTTGTTCCTACCGATCAATCGGCGCTAACGGGAACCTATACAGCCCGCGTTAAGGTTGGTGGAGTGGTGTTTACCTCGCCACTTAGAGTGGAAACCATTATGCCAAACCGCTTAAAACTTGCTCTGGACTTTGGTGTTAAGTCGCTTAGCGTAAGCAGCGATGTAACGGGCAAGCTAACGGCAGCTTGGCTGCACGGTGCTCCTGCTCGTAATCTTAAAGCAAAGGTTGATGTGGTGCTATCGCCCGCACGTACTTCGTTCGACGACTATCAGGGCTACGTGTTCGACGATCCCACCCAGCGCTTCGAGGCCGAGGAGCAAACCGTTTACAGCGGAAACCTAAACGCCGAGGGTGTTACCAACTTCTCTCCCGATATCAATGTTTCCGATGCGGCAGCAGGCATGCTACGCGCAAACTTCACCGTAAGGGTGTTCGAAGAGGGTGGCGGATTTAGCATCGATAGGTTCACCATGCCCTACTCTCCATACAACTCGTACGTTGGCGTTAAGCTGCCCGAGCCTGGCACTAGGTATGGCTACTTCCTTACCGATACCTCCTATGTTGTTAATGTTGCAACTGTTGATAATAACGGAAAACCCATATCGCGAAGCAATTTAACCGTTAGCGTATTTAAGCTAGGCTGGAGCTGGTGGTGGGAGCGTAGCTCCAACGATTTGTCCGACTTTAACACGTCTCGTAGTCAGGATAGAATATTTACCACCAAAATTAGCACTGCGGCTAATGGTAAGGGTACTTTCAACTTAAAGATAGATCAACCAGCGTGGGGACAGTTCCTAATTCTTGTGTCCGATTCTCATGGAGGACACTCAACAGGAACGGTTGCCTACTTCGACTGGCCTGGTTGGGTTAAGCGCGATGCCAATCGCCAAAAGGGTTCGGCTACAATGCTTGCCTTCTCGTCCGATAAGAGCAGCTATAAGGTTGGGGAAACAGCAACGCTAACCATTCCAACTGCTGCTGCGGGTAGGGTGTTTGTTAGTGTTGAGAATGGCGGAGGTGTGCTTAAAACTCATTGGGTTGAGGCTACCGCTGGCGAAACTCGCTTCTCGTTCCCTGTAACAGGCGATATGGCACCCAACGTTTACGTTTACGCATCGTACATACAGCCACATAGTAAGGTTGAGAACGATTTGCCAATTCGCATGTACGGTATCATCCCAATTATGGTTGAGGATCCCGCTACACATATTAAGCCCGTAATTGCTACCGACGATGAGTTTGCCCCCGAAAAAGAGGTAACCATTAAGGTGTCGGAGGAGAAGGGTAAGCCCATGACCTTTACCCTTGCTGTTGTTGATGATGGGCTGCTAGATCTAACCCGTTTCCGTACTCCCGACCCTTGGAGCAGCTTCTATGCTCGCGAGGCCTTGGGCGTTAAAACTTGGGATTTGTACGATATGGTTATGGGTGCAAACGCTGGGCGTATGCAACGCATTATTACCATTGGTGGCGACGAGGATTTAAAGGACTCGGGCGAGCGCTCGGCCAATAGGTTTAAGCCTGTGGTTAGGTTCTTTGGCCCTTACTCAATATCAAAAGGAGGAAAGGAAAAGGTAACCTTTACAATGCCAAACTACATTGGTTCGGTTAGGGTAATGGTTGTTGGTGCGCACAAGGGTGCCTATGGCTCGGCCGATAAAACGGTACCTGTTCGCAAGCCGCTAATGGTTTTGGCTACGTTGCCAAGGGTACTTGGTCCCGATGAGGAGGTGATGCTACCCGTTACCGTTTTTGCTATGGATAAAAAGGTTAAGGATGTTTCTGTATCCGTATCGTGCAACGATTTGCTCTCGCCAATTGGAGATAGCAAGCAGTCGGTTAAGTTCGATGCCGTGGGCGATAAGGTAGTTCGTTTCAACCTTAAAGTGGCTAAACGATTAGGTATTGCTAAGGTTAAGGTTGAGGTGAAGAGCGGTAGGGAAACGGCTTCGCACGAGATTGAGCTCGATGTTCGTAATCCAAACCCACCTATAACCCTTGTTTCCGATACCCTTTTAAAAGCGGGACAAAAATGGGCGCAGAAAACATCGTTGCCTGGCGTGGAGGGCACAAACAGTGCGGTTGTTGAGCTTAGCTCACTGCCTCCATTGGATATTAAGAAGCGCTTGGGCTACTTAATAGAGTATCCTCACGGATGTTTGGAGCAAACCACATCAAAGGCATTTCCACAGCTAATGCTGGGTAAGGTTACGGAGCTGTCGCAGGAGGATAAGCTGCAAGCCGAGGCAAACGTAAAGGCCGCTCTTGGCAAGCTACGCAGCTTCCTAACTCCATGGGGCGGACTGGCTCTATGGCCAGGTTCAACCGATCCCGATTCTTGGGCATCAACCTATGCTGGCCACTTTATGATAGAGGCGCAGGCGCAGGGCTACACCTTGCCTGTTGGACTGCTCGATACGTGGTTAAAGTACCAGCGTCAGAGTGCCTTGGCTTGGAAGCCAGCGCTAAATTACTACAACGACGACTTGATGCAGGCATACCGCCTATACACCCTTGCATTGGCTCGCAAGCCCGAAGTTGGCGCCATGAACCGTTTGCGTGAGTATCCTAAGCTATCCAACGCGGCTCGTTGGCGCTTGGCTGCTGCCTATGCGCTTGCAGGGAACCCCGAAGCAGCAAAGGAACTGGCAAACAAGGCTAACTTTGAGTTTAATGAGTACCGTGAGCTGTACTACACCTATGGGTCAGCACTTCGCGATAAGGCCATGATTGTTGAATCGCTTGTACTTATGGGTATGGACGATAAGGCTTTCCCGCTACTTAAGGATATATCCAACCGTTTCTGCTCCGATAGCTGGCTTAGCACACAGGAAACATCGTTTGGGTTACTGGCATTCGCCAAGTATGCAGGTAAATCCAAGTCCGATGGCAAAATTGATGCGGTTGTTACCATCAAAGGAAAGGACAAGTCGGTATCCACATCGCTACCCGTGATGCAAACCAAGTTTGAACCATCACAGGGCGATAAGGTTGCTGTGGAGAATAAGGGCAAAGGTGCGCTGTACGCAAGGCTAATTGTAACTGGGCAACCAGTGGTTGGCGATCAGCTTGAGGTGGCCAACGTTATTGCGCTTGATGTTACCTATAGGCTAATGAATGGCGTTGAGGTTGATCCTGCTAGTTTGGCACAGGGAACCGATTTTTATGCCGACATTCAGGTTCGTAATCCGGGTAGTAGAGGTAATTTACAGCAGCTAACGCTATCGTTTATTGTGCCTTCTGGTTGGGAGATTCGCAATACCAGAATGGATAATGCGCAGGCATTGCAATCGTCGTCATATACCTATCAGGATATTCGCGACGATAGGGTTTACACCTATTTTGATATTCGTTCGGGCGAAACAAAATCGTTCAAGGTGATACTTAACTCATCGTATATTGGTAAGTACTACATGCCAAGCGTAAGCTGCGAGGCCATGTACGACAACTCAATTAACGCCCGTTTCCCAGGTAAGTGGGTTAACGTGGTGATGCCACAGTAGCAAACCTTTTTGCAAAATAGAGTCCCCAGCTGGTTTGTCCGGTTGGGGATTTTTTTGTTTGATATGTGGGGGAATGTTGGTGCGGGTTACTGGTTACTGGTTATTGGTTGCAAGTTACTAGTTACAGGTTACTGCACACTCCCTACTCATTAGAATACAGATAACACGAATTGGACGGATGTACGCAGATTTGGATTGTCTTTGGCTACAAGTGACTGGTTACAAGTTACAGGTTACTGCACGCGCCCTAATCATTCCGCTAACTTATAGAACACAGATAACACGGATTGGGTGGATGTACACAGATTGGATTGTTTCTGGTGACAAGTGACTGGTTACAAGTGACTGGTTACAAGTTACGGGTTACGGATTACAGGTTACGGCACACGCCCTAATTATTCCGATAACTTCCGATACTCCCGACAACTTCCTCCTCTACCTCTTCTCCCTCTCTTCCTGCCCTAAAAGGGCAAAATATAAATAACCGTGGGTGCAAGCTGAGGAACGAAGCTTAAACCCACGGAATGGTACAAACATAAGGCTTAAGCCCCGAAGGGGCTTAACTTACGATGAGAGGTTCGACCCTTTCAGGGTCGAGGCTGGGTTGCCTATATTCCGTGGGCTGCTTCGCTACGCCCACGGTTATTGAGGTTTCGCCACTTCGTGGCTATTCCTTCATCTACGCTGAAAATTGCCATATGATTATGTGGCGCTACATGTTGATATTACCATGGGTGGTTGTTGCTCTATAAATATGT
>DHVO01000050.1 GCA_002412705.1 Bacteroidales bacterium UBA5206
CTCATGGAGCTTAGGCTGTCCTTAGCTTTTTTGCCAACCTCATCAATACTGGTAGCGGCTCCGCGGGCAATAACCTCTGTTTGCTTAGAGTTATCGGTGTTCTGCTGAATATTGGCCACCATCTCCTCCATGGAGCAGGATACCTCCTCGGCCGATGAGGCCTGCTCATTGGCACCCTGGGAAAGCTGCTCGGAGCTGGAACTAATCTGGCTTGATGCCGATGCAATATGGTCAGCACCCTGTTTAATTCCCGAAACTACATCGCGCAGCTGAACCACCATTCGGTCTAGCGACTCGGAGAGCAAGCCCAGCTCATCGTTTGAGTAGGTTGATGAGGTTACGGTTAAATCGCCATCGGCAATTCTCTTGGTGGTATCTACCATTGTAATAATAGGGCGTACCAATCTTACCATAAACACCCATAAAATGAGCAAGCTAAGCGCCATTAGGAGTAATCCTGCTATTACCATTCTAATGGTCATTCCCATTGCCTCCTCCTGTATTATGCTGGTAGGAACCTGAATGTTTACCTGCCATGGGCTGTCGGTTTCGGCAAAGTAAACGGGAACAGAAACCTCAATAATATCGTCCATTTGCACAACAGACTCTTTACCCGCTTTAATATCGGAAAGTTTGCGCTGAGCAACATCGGAGGCGTAGAGCTCAGTTAAGCTTTTGGCCGCAACCGACTCGTTGTTCTTCTCCGCTACAATGGTACCATTGTTGGAGATAACATTGATATTAGAACGTCCTTCGAATATATTGCTCTCATCAACCATTTTCTGGATAAAAGTGCTAGATATGTCGGCACCCACAATTCCATAAAACGTGTTGTTGCTCACAATTGGGAATATGGTTGATACAAGAATAACCTTGTTTCCCTGCACATTCCAGTAAGGATTTGAAACAAAAGGCTTTTTGGTATTCTTGGGCACCAAGTAGTAATCCTGATCGTTATAGCCAGCACCCGTAATAAGAATGGTTCCACCACTACGACGGTTCCAGTAGGGAATGAACCTACCGGTTTCATCATGCCCCTGCTGATTAATAAACTGAGCATCTAAACCATCAAACTGGTTTGGCTCCCACATTGTATAGGTAGTAAAAAGAACGTCGTTTTCTACCAAAACCTTTTCGAGCATTGCGTTAGCCTCGGCACGCGATAAGCTAACGGGATTCTCTTTGGACTTAATTGTTGAAAAGGCATTTGCCAAGTAACGGGTTGCATTCAGGGCTCGTTCAACCTGCAACTTAATATTCTGAGAATAATCGCGAGAGGTTAGCAGAGCTTGTTCCTCGGCATTAGCAACCGCTCTTTCCCATGCAATATAGGAGCTAATGGTTACTAGGGTTGCTACTGTTAAAAAAATTCCAATACCAACAATAAACTGAAGCTTAACTTTAAACGATACAAAACGTTTCTTCATTACTATCCCTTTTAATTACAACAACTGCCACAAATCAATCTAAAATACCCACTTTGCACCTAGTGTAGGACACACTTTAAAGCCCTCTACACCAGCAAAATTGTTACTCAACTCAACTTCGCCTCCCAATGAGAAGTGCTTGTTAAAGTTGTACCAAAGCTGGGGTTCCGATAGGAATACGTATGAAGTTTCGTTGGTTCCAAATACATTATCCTCTCTCCAGAAATCGGCAAAACCAGAGAAGGTTAGCTTACCCTCAAGGAAATGCATGTACCATACAGCGGTTAGCTGGAACGATGCATCGTGCTTATCGGTAATGTATTTGTACAAGGCCTGAAATGTAAATCCGCGGGTAAAGGTTTCGTTGTTCCAAGAATAGGCTGGACCAAACAAATAGGCGTTGTTTATGGAGTAAGCACCATTGAATGGGGTTGCTTTAAACTGGCCAAATCCACCATCAAACTCAAGGTGAGCAGTAAATGGGCCTTCCCAGAATTTTAGATCGCGAGATATTTCCCAATATGCTAAACCTACACCTCCTTTATCGGCAGAGTAGTCCATATCAACAAAAAAGAAAGTACTACCATACTGGTCGGGCTTAAACATCTCAAGGGTGGTTGTAAAAAACTCACGATCCTCACCAAAATCGTAATGTAGCTGTAAGTTCTGAGCATTTACTGCTAAACCGGCAATTGCAAGAAGTGCAACAAGAGTAAATTTCTTTAACATATTGGTTTATTTTTAGGTTAATAAATTTTCGTGTTAGCGAATACTTGCAAATAAACGACAAAAATGAACGCCAGTTTCAACAATAAGAGTGATCTTAATCATCTATCACTAGCAATAAAACTAACCACTCCAACGCAAAGCCAGAAGTAAAAGCAAAAACCGCAACTTCGGTTAAAAGTTGCGGTCGTCAAAAAAAGCCGTTTGAGCTCTATTTCTTTATAAAAATGAATTACATAAAATGGAAAAGCTTTGGTTCCCCAATGCTAACTATCCTTTTTTAAGCTTCTTACCCAAAAACTCAAAACCAAATACAAGTAACGCTCCAAAACAAGCAATAGCAATGGCTTGTACTGTATGTGGTTCCAAGCCGTTAACCGAAAGGTACGTATTGGGTAAAACGTTGCTCTCCACTAAGGGTTTTACCATTCCATGTGAGTCGATATAGGTTTGAACCGATACCTTCCAAGGCCATACCTTATTTAGGGATCCAACCATAAATCCAGTGAGCACAGCTATGGTAATATTATGGTACTTAGCGAGCATCCACGATAGCAAGTTGGAGAATGCAACAATTCCAATTGCTGCACCCGAAAGGAAAATTAGAATTATTGGGATATCCAAACTTGATATGGCGGTCATCATAAACAGGTACTTACCTAGCAGCAGCAGGATAAAGCTTCCCGAAATACCTGGTAGTATCATTGCACAAATGGCTATTGCACCCGACAGGAATATAAACCAGTAACCGTTTGATGTTTCGGTTGGCGATGCGGCAGTAATAAAATACCCTATTGCCACGCCCAAAAGTATAGATACTACAGGACCTGCCGACCATTGAGTAACCTTTTTTCCAACAAACAAAGTGGATGATAATATAAGCCCAAAAAAGAACGACCATACAAGAATTGGATGATTGCTGAGCAAGTACTGCATTAGCTTTGCCAAGGAGAACACGCTAGTACCAACACCCAGAACAACACTAAGTAAAAAATTGCCATTTACATCGCTCCAAAACTCTGGGATTCCGCCCTTTTTAAAAATCTTAAGAATAGACTTTGAACCTATAGATTTTATTGATGCGATAAGCTCTTCGTATATACCCGTAATAAAAGCTATTGTTCCACCAGAAACGCCAGGGATTACATCAGCCGCTCCCATGCCTGCTCCTTTAATGTACAGGAGAAGGTAATCGCTAAATTTTCTTTTCATCTAAAATGTGATTCGTGAAATGTGATTTATGAAACGAAAGGCTGACTTGGAGTCAGCCAATCTGTATTGTACTATTTCGGCAAAAACTGGAAAAAAGTATCGCCCCTTAGGCCTAAACGAAGCGTTTCCAGCGATATTACCTCGTTGGGAGCAATATTACCTAGGTTTACATTTGCTCCTAAAAGCTTGATAAACCATGCCTGCTGACTTTTTATTGGTGCTTCCCAAAGCACATTTTCGTTCTTAACATTGTGTACAATGTCGTCTATTAAATCGGTATTAGCAGAGTGATCGGCATTGTAAATCCCAATATTACCACTCTCGCGCGCCTCGGCAATAACCTTCCACGCTCCCGCTTCCAGCTCGGTTTTCATCATACTTACCCACTTATCCTGAGGAATATGAACCCCTGCTTGCTTTGAACCCACTTCCGAAATTACCGTTGCGTGCTTTGCAAGCTCCGATATGTACTTGCACTTAAGGTCGTGATCCAGTTCCATTGAACCATCCGATACCTCGAGTAAATCCAGCTCGTACTCATCAATAAACCGCTTAAAATCGTCAACCATATTCCTAATAAGGAAAACCTCAAAAAGGGTACCCCCAAAGTATGGGCGAATATTGGCCTGGCGATACACCCTAATTTTATCCTTTAAACGAGGAGTAATTATTGATGTGCCAAATCCAAATTTCACAAAGTCGATAAACTCGCCCGAACCATCAACAAGATCCTCGGCTTCGCGAAGGCTTAGCCCTTTGTCCATAACCATAGTCAACCCCGAATTACGAGGTTTAGCTTCCCTTGCAGGAATATGAGGTAGATTAAAGTTCATATTACTTTTAAGTTGGTTTAAAACTCAAATGTATTCGCTTTTTTTGGTTTTCAAAAGCAATAAACAGCACATGTTGCAATACAAAAAAGAAAAAGGGCTGAACTAATAAGTCCAGCCCTGAGTGTTATTCGGTTAGCTTAAAGCTGTTTGGCTTGAAGAATGAACTCGTCGTCGTTTATAATCGATACGATGCTGAAGAAATCGTCAACGGATAAAGGATCCACCTTTTTTGCAGCTTTAAGCGCATCAAGGGCTTCCTTTCGGCGCTTTGTAAGGTAAAGTGCTGCGGCCTTAATTACGTTCATTGAGGCATTTGCTTCAAACTTTCCTCCAACCTCATCAAAAAGAGTATCCACCTCCTTAAACTTCTCTTGGTAAAGGTAAATCTCGGCTAGGGCAAGGTATGCCTCTGCCTCATCGGGATTAATAAGTACCGCCTCGCGGTAGGCCTTTAGGGCTTCGTCCTGCTGGCCAATCTCAAAATTAACCTTACCTAAACCCAGCCAAAAATCGTACTGTTCGGGATCTAGGGAAATGGCTTTCTGTATAAAGTCAAGCGATAGGCTTGGCTGCCCAGTCTCCATCATAACAACGCCTATTCCGTAGTAAGCCTCTGCATGATTAGGATCCAGCGATATGGCCTTACGGTAACATTCCATGGCCTTATCAAAAATCTCCTGTTTCTCATAGCATTCGCCCAAAGAACACCAAACCCTTACGTTCTCCTTCTCGTACTGAACCAGCTCTTGAAAAGCTTCAAGAGCCTCGGGAAAACGTTCAAGTGTGGCTAGGGTATTTGCCTTGTTGTGTAGCGCCGACTCATACTCGGGATCAATGGCCAAACAGAAGTCGTATGCATCTAGAGCCTTGTCGAAGAGTCCCTTTTTGGTGTGTACAATGGCAATGTTGTACCAAACGCTTGCGGCAAATGGGTTTATATCAAGGTAACGATTGTAGAAGAAGATACTTCTATCCAAATCGTTCATTCTTTCGTAGCAAAAGCCTAAATCGAAGAGCACAAAAAGGTTATCGGGCTCAATGGCAAAAGCCTTTACCAAGTACTTACACCCAAGATTTATCTCGTCCATATCGAGCAAAGGGGTCGATATACGAGTAAGAGTATCAACCTTATCTTCAATGCTGAGATCAACGGCTCTATCAAAGGCCTCCTCAGCTAGGTGAAGCTGGCCCGTTTCAAGAAATGCTTGCCCTTTAATTAGGTAAACCTCAAAGTTGCGAGATTCAACCCCTTCAAGAAAACGCAAGGTTGTAAAGGCCTCCTCGTAGTTCTGCATCATTACATTCATGTCGGCCTTACGTAACAGAATCTCCGAGGAGTTTGGATACATCTTAAGTGCAATGGAAACAGCCTCAGAAGCCTTTGCCCCATTATTCTCTGCCATATAGTAGTCAATAATACCTTCAAACTCTATTGCATCGAAAAAGGGATTTTGGTTCTGAAGTAAGCTATTCTCGTACCGGCGTACAATGCTAAGCGTTTCGTCGTAGCTTAAGTAATCTCCTTCGTCTCTCATGTATAAATTCCTCCACCTGCAAACTTAGCAATAAAAACAACAATGTTAGTACGCAATAACCTTGCAACATTTAAACAATCTTAAAAACATATCAACAGGGAGCTATTCGCGCTCCCTGAAGTATTTCATAAACTGAACACGCTCAAATGCAGCAGGGTTATATGTTCTAGACTGGCTCATCTTGCCTTTAAAATCGGCGATGCTGTTGTACCCATTATCCTTCATCCACTGCTCCATTTGGCGAAGCATTAGGGAGATATGGCCAAAGCCATTGCGGTAAAGCGCAGAGCAAACCTGAACGGCATTAGCTCCGGCAAGCAGCTGCTTTATAGCGCCATCGCCATCGTGAATTCCTGTTGATGCGGCAAGGTCGCAATCTACTCTGTCGGCCATAAGCGCAACCCATCGTAGCGACAGGGCTATTTCCGATGGTGTGCTAAAAACGTTAGTTGAAGTAAACTCAAGGCTGTGAATGTCAAAATCGGTATTGTAGAATCGGTTAAACAGCACAATACCGCTAATACCCGTGCGGCTTAGCCTTTGTATGAATGAGGCTAAGCTGGAGTGGTAGGGGCTAATTTTAATGGCAACAGGAATGGTAACCACTTTAAGCACCTTTTCTATCACCTCAAAGTATATGCGCTCATTCTCGTCGCTTGAACGGTCCAAATCGGTAGGTAGAACAAATAGGTTAAGCTCTATGGCATCGGCGCCAGCATCCTGAATGCGCTTGGCAAAATCGGTCCATTTCTCGGCACTAACGCAGTTTACACTGGCTATAATTGGTATCTTAACCTTTGCCTTTGCATCGGAAATGAGCTTAAGGTAATCGAAAACAGGGTCGCCCATCTCGTCGTAATCAAAGTACTCCATGGTTTCGGGATAGATAAATCCCTGAGAGGTCATCTTGTTGAAGTTGTCCTCGGCCTCAAGCCGTATCTCCTCCTCAAAAATAGATTTTACTACTACAGCTGCAGCGCCATTTGCTTCAAGTTCAATAATATTGGATAGGCTATTGGTTAAGCCAGAACTTGCTGCAATAATGGGGTTCTTAAGCTGAAGTCCTAGGTAATTTGTGGTTAGCGTGCTCATATCTTGGTTGTTGGTTTTTGGTTTCTCTTAAAAGTAACAAATAATGGTAAATAATCAAAAAGGAAGTACCATTACTACAGCAAAGGTTACATCACGTTAAACCATAAAAAAAGCTGGTTTGTTCAACCAGCTTCGCAGTATAATGAGACAGATGCTAAAAATTCTCAATCAGAAGGGATAACTTATAGTTTGCCGATTCGCTAATGGGAACCAGTGGTAAACGCAAGGAGTTTTCCATTAGGCCTAAAATATTTAGCGCAGCCTTTACTCCTCCTGGAGATCCCTCGGCAAATAGAGCATCTATAATCTCTATCATCTTAAGGTGGATCTTGGACGCCTCGGCAAAGTTGCCCTCTAGTCCAAGCTTAACCATGCGCGAGAACTGCTTGGGGAAAGCATTTCCTACTACCGATATAACGCCATCAATACCTAGGGCTAGCTGGGGTAAGGTAAGACCATCGTCGCCCGATATCACCAAAAAGTTCTCTGGTCTATCGCGTAAAATGTACGACATCTGGTTAATGTTTCCCGAGGCCTCTTTTATTGCGATGATATTTGAGTGGTCGTGCGCCAGCTTAAGGGTTGTTTCGGCAGTCATATTTACACCCGTTCTACCAGGAACGTTGTATAGAATAACTGGCACTGGCGATTGTGCAGCAATGGCCTTGTAGTGCAGCTCCAGCCCCTTTTGTGTGGGCTTATTGTAGTAAGGGGTTACGCTAAGGATGGCATCAATCCCCTTGAAGTTATAATCGTCAATGGTTTCAAGCACGCTTGAGGTATTGTTCCCTCCTATTCCCACTACTACGGGAACCCGCTCATCGTTCTTATCAACAATAAAGCGAATTAGGTCCTCACGCTCATCAGCGCTTAGGGTAGCCGACTCACCAGTTGTTCCCATAACAACAAGGTAGTCGACCCCATTACCAATTAGATGCTCTACAAGTCGCTCGACGGCATCAAAATCAATGCTCTTGTCGTGTTTAAAGGGTGTAACCATAGCTACACCCAATCCTCGGAAATTCTCAATCATTTTTCGTTAGCTTTTCTGGTTTTATCTATGCAGATTCTTCTGTTGCAAATCTATTATTTATTACCGATAAGTAGTGCTTGGCCTGCTCCACCAAAAGGGGTAATCCCTTTGCCTTATCGATGCTTAGAATAAGGTCGTTGGGATTTCCGCTGTAATCAAGGCAACCAACCTTAAACTTTGCCTTCGAAAGCGAAATTAGCCATCGAAGGGGGAAGTAGTGCTCCAGCGACAAATCGATAAGAATATCAAAGTCGGTGTTCACAAACTCATCCACTACCTCAGACTGTGGTTTCTCGTACCAGTTTAGCTCCTTAGCCGTGAAAACATTTGTTCCCTGTCGCATTATAAAATGCTGGGGTATCTCCTTTCCTGGGAAATAGCCTAGGATACATATCTCCAAATTTTTAGCACGAAGATACTCTGAGAACTTAATTGCAGTATCAAAATCGGTTTGGCTAACAAGCGGGAGCACAATGCCAATCCTTCTTGCGGTATCGAGGTTGTAAACTAGTTTGCGTCTGGTAAAACCTTTTAGTGCCTTGTTTAGAGCAGACACTCCAACGTTAAACCTTAGTTTTTGAAAGGGCTTTCCCATTGATTATAATATTATTTCTACTGAATTAACTTAAAAAATTCCTCCTCACTTACTATTCTTACACCCAGTTTCCGCGCTTTGTCCAGCTTAGCAGGGCCAATCTTATCGCCAGCAACCAGCATGGTTGTGTTTCCCGATACAGCACTTTGGTTATTACCTCCATGCTTTGCAATTAGCTCTTTTAGCTCCTCTCTGGATATAGATGAGAACGAACCCGAAATTACAACATTCATTCCATCTAGCTTGGTCGAAAGGGCTTCAAATTGCGATTTGTCCACCTGAAGCTGCAATCCAAACTCGCGCAAACGGCTCACAATATCGCGGTTTTTTGGGATTGAAAAAAATTCTTTTATGCTGGCTGCAATTCTTTCTCCAACCTCATCAACAGCTAAAAGATCGTCGGTAGTGGCATTCATTATGGCTTCGAGCGACTCAAAGTGCTGAGCCAACTTTTTGGCAGTTGTTTCACCAACATACCTTATGCCTATGCCAAATAGAACTCTAGGAAAAGGTATTTCCAGCGACTTTTTGATGCTAGCAATGGCATTATCAGCCGATTTCTGAGCAAAGCGATCAAGTTCTAGAAGCTGCTCCTTTGATAGTGTGTACAAATCGGCAACATCGTGAATCAAACCCTTGCTGTACAGCAACTCAACGGTCTCCTCGCCTAATCCATCAATGTTAAGCGCTTTGCGACTTATAAAATGTTCGATACGCCCTTTAATTTGAGGCGGACAACCCGTGTCGTTTGGGCAGTAGTGCTTTGCCTCGCCCTCTGGTCTTACCAATGCCGCACCACACTCAGGACAAACTGTAATAAACTCAAAAGGAATAGCCTCCTGCGGTCGTTTGGAGGTATCAACACCCACAATCTTGGGAATTATTTCTCCACCCTTTTCCACAAGCACCATATCTCCTACTCTAATATCCAGCAGTGCTATTTGGTCGGCATTGTGCAGCGAGGCTCTTTTTACTGTAGTTCCAGCAAGCTGAACGGGCATTAGGTTGGCCACAGGGGTTATAGCACCAGTGCGCCCAACCTGAAAATCGATGGAGAGCAGCTCCGTTGCTGCCTGTTCTGCTTTATACTTATAGGCAATTGCCCAACGTGGCGTTTTGGCTGTAAACCCAAGAGCCTTTTGTTGCTTAAGGCTATTTACCTTTACCACTACGCCATCGGTATCAAAGAGTAAGCTGTGACGTTTGGTTTCCCAATCATTTATAAAGTCAAGTACTTTATTAATGCTGGTGGCCAAATGTATGGTGTCGGGAACCTTAAAGCCCCATTCACGGGCTTTAAAAAGGTTCTGGTAGTGCGACTCGTATGGCAAATTTTCGCCGAGTACGTAGTACAAGTAGCAGTCTAGCTTTCTACTTGCCACTACAGTGGGATCTAGCAACTTTAGGGTGCCAGAGGCTGCATTTCGCGGGTTGGCAAAGGGTGCATCGCCATCAACTTCACGCTGCTTGTTAATGCTATCAAAAACATTTCGGGGCATTACAATCTCCCCTCTTATCTCAAACTCAGCAGGGAAATCATCGCCATGCAGCTTTATAGGAATCGATTTTATGGTTCTAACATTGGCTGTTACATCATCGCCAACCGTTCCATCGCCACGGGTTACAGCCTGAGCCAAAACACCATTACGGTAAGTAATCCCAATGGCCACCCCATCGTACTTAAGCTCGCAAACATACTCTAACCCGCTATCAATAACCTTGCGTACCCTCGCATCAAAATCGGTTAGCTCCTCAGGGGAATAGGTATTGGCCAACGATAACATTTGGTACTTATGCTTTACCTGTACAAACTCTCCGGTAAGGTCGCTGCCAACACGCTGTGTAGGTGAGTAAGGATCAACCAAACTGGGAAACTGCTGTTCTAGTTGCTCCAGCTCCTTAAGCAGCTTATCATACTCAAAATCGGATATGGCAGGCGATGAAAGAACATAATACAAATGGTTATGCCGATTAAGCTCATCGACCAACTGCTGTATTCTTTGCTTCGCGTTTTCGGGTTCCATTTGCAAAAATTTGCGTTAAATATAGTAAGAAAACAGCAATGCATAATCCTTATACCACTGCCTACAAATATGGTTTTTCAATCTTTAACAAAACTATAAAAAAGCAAATGCCAATAGCCCAATGGTCACATTTCACTTTTTCATATATTTACAGTTCACCTAATCGACATGGAGCAATGAACCAACTAGAGATTACAGAGAAGGAACGGAAGGGCATTGTTAATCGCTACCGAGGCTTGCTTCGCTCAGCAAAAAGCAACTTGTCGCCCGAGGAGGTTAAAGTAATAAGAAAGGCCTTTTCTCTGGTTTCAAAATTCTACGAGAATAAGCGTAAGGGTTCGGGAGAACCATACATTTACCACCTTATTGATGTTGCCAGAATTTGTGTTGATGAAATTGGGCTTGGAACTACAGCAATTGTATGCGCACTGCTTCACGAAACCATTGAGTTGGGCTTTTTAAATGCAATTGAAATAGAGAAGCAGTTTGATAAAACCACTGCCGAAATTGTTGAAAACCTCACAAAAATATCGAACCTCGATCCTAAAGATCATAAAACACAATCGGAAAACTTTAGGCAGCTTATTTTTACCCTTGCTAAGGATGCTAGGGTAATACTAATTAAGCTTGCCGACAGGTTAGAGGTTATGCGATCCCTAAGCTACGAACCCAGCGATATACAGCTAAAGCGCTCTTGGGAAACGTTTTACCTATACGCTCCACTAGCCCATAGGCTGGGCTTGTACCGATTAAAATCGGAAATGGAAGATCTCTCCATGAAGTACACCAACAACGAGGAGTACAAGGAGATAATTAAAAAACTGAAGAACACCACCTCTAGGCGTAATAGGTTTATTAGGGAGTTTATTCCCCCTATTGAAGCAGTGCTGGAAAAGCGTGGATTTGACTTCGAAATAAAGGGACGCACAAAATCCATCCATTCCATTTGGAAAAAGCTACAGCAAAAAGGTGTTGAGTTTGAGGATGTAATGGATGTTTTTGCCATAAGAATAATCCTTAATAGCCCACCCGAAAGAGAGAAATCCGATTGCTGGCAGGTTTACTCCATCATAACCGACTGGTACACCCCTAATCCAGAACGGCTTAGGGACTGGATCTCAGTTCCTAAAAGTAATGGCTATGAATCGTTACATACCACCGTTGTTGGTCCAGAAAAGAAGTGGGTTGAGGTGCAAATAAGAACCCGTCGCATGGACGAAATTGCGGAAAAGGGGTTGGCGGCTCACTGGAAGTACAAGGGCGGTAAGCAAGAGCAGGGCATTGATGCTTGGCTGGCTCAAATAAGAGAGTTTATAGAGAATAACGAGACCTCGCACGAAGATTTTGTTGATACCTTTAAGCTGAACCTATACAGTAAGGAGATTTTTGTGTTTACCCCCAAGGGCGATTTACGCAAGCTACCAGCTGGAGCAACGGTGCTAGACTTTGCTTTTGATATTCACACACAAATTGGTGGCCAATGCGTTGGCGGGAAGGTAAACAACAAGAACGTTTCCATTAAACATACGCTGCAAAACGGCGATGTGGTTGAAATTATCACCGCAAAGAATCAAAAGCCTAAAAATGATTGGCTGAGCATTGTTACCACATCAAAAGCTAAATCCAAAATTAAGCAAAGCATTCGCGAGGAAGAGTTTAAGCAGGTTATGCATGGTCGCGAGCTGCTCCTACGCAGACTTAAGAACTGGAAAATAGCCGATCCAGAGGAGAGCATTAGGCTAGTTCAAAAATACCTGAAACTAAAAAGCACAAGCGAGCTGTACGAGATGGTTGCCAGCGGCAAATTTGATATTGC
>DHVO01000191.1 GCA_002412705.1 Bacteroidales bacterium UBA5206
TTTTTGATGGGAAGCGATTAAAAATCAACCTAGTATCATCGTTACCATACGAGTTTGAGGCCGATATAATTATGCACCTCTACGGTGCCGATGGCACCAAAATGGGCGTTTGGAAAGACTTTTTTGAGGTGTTACCCAACAAAGCCTTTACTCCTCTTGATATTGAGATTACCGACCCCGGCATTCGCAGCCTTAACCTCGTGGCCATTGTTGAGGTTAAGATGGGACGCAAGCACCTGGTAACCACCATGGGCGTTAACAAGCCTTGGGGCAAGTTTAGAGCGGTTAATCCGCAAATTGAGATGACCACCGTAACCGAAAAGGGCAAGCAGTACATTAAGCTAAAAGCCAAGTACCCAGCCTTTTTTGTTGATGTTTACAACACAACCGACGACCTAGTGCTAAAGGACAACTTCATCCACATGCTCCCCGATGAGGAGTATAAGGTTGAGGTTATTAGCGGCGAGGCCAAAGGGTTAAAGGTTAGGTCTATTTGGAATTTCTAAATAACTATATCTATTACTTAAAACTCAACGGATGAAAAAATACATTGCCCTTTTTATACTAATATCCTTTGGTTTCCATGCAAAAACTCAAGATTGCAATTGCTTGAGCGATTTTAACTTTTTAGTTTCTTATATTAATAAAAACTATCCTGGTCTAAATGATAAAATAAAAGACAAATCAAAAAATCATTTAAGTATTATTGAAAAAGATATCAAAAATGTAATTAAAACAAAACCAGACAGTTGCTATATCTTATTAAAAAAGTATACCAGTTATTTTAAAGACAACCATTTAAGGGTCACCTTAAACCGAAGTAACAACCCAAGTTCCAAATACTTTAAACCTACAATCAAATCAAACTTCAATTTTGATAGCCTAAAGGCCACCTCAAATAATAACGGCTTAGAGGGTATTTGGAAAGACTATTACGATGAATTTGCCATAACAAAAGAGCCAAACGGAAAGATAATAGGTATAGCACTCAATTTTTATGGAAAGGATAAAGGTGAAATAATATGGGAATTTATTCCTACTGACAGCGGAACATATCAAGCTGTGGATGTATCAAGTGGGTTGAATCCTATTAAATATGATGCATCGCTCCATTTAAACGGGAAAGTGCTTGAGATACATGATTATTCTCACTTTATTAGAAAAACAGACAATAGTGCGTATGACCTTGCTTTGGCAAAATCATATATCCCAAATTATCCTAACGGGGTAAACACCTTCCCCTTAGCAATGAATTTAAGTGATAGCACTTTTTATCTTCGCATCCCTAGTTTCGCAGGGAATACAGCTGACAAGTTAGTTCAGAAACACTGGCTTGATATAACCTCAAGGCCTAATCTAATTATTGATATAAGAAATAATGGAGGTGGCAACGACTATAACTATCAAATACTACTAAAACTTTTATATACTAATCCTTACGATATAAAAGGTGTAGAGTGGTATGCAACTCCTGATAATATAAAGGTATTTGAAGATGCTCTTGCTTCTGGAAATATAAAGGGAGGAGAAGATGGCAGATTATGGACTGCCGCGCTACTTTCTGAAATGAAAAAAAACATGGGGAAATTTGTAGTGCATCCCCTAACTGGAAGAGATTCTACTATAACTCGAGATACTATATATAGTTACCCCAAACGTGTTGGCATTATTATTAATGAGAACAATGCATCTTCTGCCGAACAATTCTTGCTTTCCGCAAAGCAAAGCAAAAAGGTAATCCTATTTGGAAACAAGAGTACAGCAGGTGTTCTCGACTATTCCAATGCAATAAAGATTCCTTTCCCTTCAGGAAATTACAGTTTAATATATCCAATGACCCGTTCTCGTAGGTTACCGAATAATCCAATAGATAATATTGGAATTACCCCTAGCATTACTATTCCATATCAAGAAACGACCCAACTGTTTGATAGGCTTGATTCTTGGGTATACTTTGTAATGGATTACATTGAGTATTTATAAACACAAGCACTTTGAGCAAGATAATATCAAAACGCATTCTCACAGCGCTACTCATAGCAGCCTCAACCGTTGCAATAGCGCAGGTAAAGGATAATGCCCGCCACGTGAACCCCTTTATTGGTACCGATTTTCACGGGCACACCTTTCCCGGAGCAACGCTCCCCTTTGGGATGGTACAGCTTAGCCCCGATACCCGCCTTACGGGTTGGGATGGCTGCTCGGGTTATCACTACAGCGACTCGGTAGTTTACGGATTCTCGCACACACATCTTAGCGGAACAGGCGTTTCCGACTATGGCGATATTCTGCTTGCTCCCACCGTTGGCGCAGCAAAGTTTAGTAATAGCGAGTACTCATCGCCATTCCGCAAATCAACAGAAAAAGCCACACCGGGCTACTACGCTGTTACGCTTGATAAGCCCAACGTGCTGGCCGAGCTAACCGCCACCCAACGCGTGGGAATGCACCGCTACACCTTCCCCGCAACCGACTCGGCCAACATCCTGCTCGATTTGGAGCATCGCGATGAGGTAATTGCATCGGGCGTAACCTTTGTAAGCCCAACCGAGATTCGCGGGTTTAGGCAGTCCAAGGCATGGGCAACCAATCAGCACGTTTACTTTGTAATGCGCTTTAGTAAGCCCTACGCAGGTATCAACATACAAAACGCTGGCCCCGATAGCCTCACCAAAAGCCTAAAGGCATTCCTGCGCGGCGAAGGGCAATCGGTTAAGATTGATGGCAAAAAGGTTAAGGTTAACTTCCGCTTTGTTAGCAACGGCGAACCCATACTTGTAAAGGTTGGTATATCGGCCGTTAGCGAGGAGGGCGCGCTAAAGAACCTTGAAGCCGAACTTCCCGGTTGGGATTTTGACGCAACGCGCCAGCTGGCCTACAATACGTGGAACAAGGAGCTGGGCAAGATTGATGCTGAAGGCGGAACGCCAGAGCAGCTAACCGTTTTTTACAGCGCGCTGTACCACTGCTTTATCCACCCAAACATTTTTAGCGATGTTGATGGGAGCTACCGTGCGGCCAACCAAACCATTCGCCAAACCAATGGGTACAACCACTACACCGTATTCTCGCTCTGGGATACCTACCGCACGCTGCATCCGCTGCTAACCATTATCGATACCAAGCGCACCACCGATTTTGTGCAAACCTTCCTATCCATGTACCAAGCTGGCGGCTTACTGCCCGTTTGGGAGCTAGCAGCCAACGAAACCTTTTGCATGATTGGCTACCACAGCGTATCGGTTATTGCCGATGCCTGGGCCAAGGGAATACGTGGGTTTGATACAAACCTTGCCCTTGAGGCCATGCAAACCAGCGCCAACAAGAACCACTTTGGGCTAGACCTGTACCGCAAGTACGGCCTGCTTGCTGGCGATATGGAGCACGAGGGCGTTTCCAAAACCCTTGAGTACGCTTACAATGACTGGTGCATTGCAACCTTTGCAAAGGAGCTGGGCAAAACCGACGATTACAACACCTATATCCGCCGCGCGCAGTACTACAAGAACATCTTTGATGCCGAAACGGGCTTTATGCGCCCCCGCATGAACGGTGGATGGAAAATCCCATTCGACCCCACCGAGGTGGACTTCAACTTTACCGAGGCCAACAGCTGGCAGTACAGCTTCTACGCACCGCACGATGTATCGGGGCTAATAGGGCTACACGGCAGCAAGGCCAACTTTGAGCGCAAGCTCGATGAGCTCTTCTCAACCCAAATGCAGCTTAGCGGCCGCCATCAGGTTGATATCACCGGACTTATTGGTCAGTACGCCCACGGCAACGAGCCTAGCCACCACATGGCCTACCTCTACAGCTTTGTGAACCGCCCATGGAAAACGCAGCAGCGCATTCGCCAAATTATGGACGAGCTGTACACCCACAAACCCGATGGCCTATCGGGTAACGAGGATTGCGGACAAATGAGCGCATGGCTTGTAATGAGCGCAATGGGCTTCTACCCCGTAACCCCTGGCGATGCCACCTACACCATTGGCACACCTTGGTTCCCAAAGGTTACCATCAACCTAGAGAATGGAAAAACCTTCCAGATTATTGCGCCTAAGGTGAGCAAGCAAAACTTCTACATCCAATCGGCCAAGCTAAACGGGAAAAAGTACACCAAGGGTTACATTACCCATACCGATATTGCCAATGGAGGAACTATTGAGTTTGATATGGGTGCAAAGCCCAACACCAAGTGGGCTGTAGCCGATAGCGATATCCCCTCAACAGCAATAACGCAGAATCTTATCACCATTGTTCCGCAAATTATTGCCCCATCCAAAACCTTTGCCGATGAGGTTACCGTTGAGCTGCGCACCATACAGGGTGGCGCTAAGGTTTACTACACCACCGATGGTAGCGAGCCAACAGCCAAATCGACCCAATACAAACAGCCCATTAAGCTAACCGCATCAACCACCATAAAAGCGGTGGCCATTAGTCCGCTTGGCGAGACCAGCCACACGGTGGAAGGGAGCTTCTTCAAAATCAACCTAAGCTGGGACATCGATATTAAGAGCAAGTGCAGCCGCCAGTACACAGCCGGTGGCCCCGAGGGGCTTATTGATGGCATTCGTGGGGCAGCCAACTTCCGCTTGGGCGGATGGCAGGGCTACCAGAATCAGGATTTTGAGGCAGTGGTTGATTTGGGCAGCGTACAGCCCATTAGCCGCCTAGCGGCTGGGTTCCATCAGGATGCCCGCTCGTGGATTATGATGCCCAAGTGCGTTGAGTTCTGGGTTTCCGACGATGGCCAGCAGTTTACCCTTGCCGCAACTGTTGGGCATACCGTTGCCGATAATAATATGGAGCCCGTATCGGCCGACCTATCGGCTAGCGTTACCAGCAGCGGTCGCTACGTAAAGGTAGTGGCCCGCAACTACGGCGCGCTGCCCCAGTGGCACTTGGGTGCAGGATTCCCTTCGTTTATATTTATTGATGAGATAATGGTAGAGTAAAAAGAGAAAGGCTCAGGATTATTACCTGAGCCTTTGCTTTATTTTAGATGAATGCTTATTTTCTCAAGCAGTACATCGCGCTTTAATGGTTTGTGGATAATATCCGTTGCCCCAGCCTTTAAGCAGCGCTGCATGGTATCCCTATCCTCGAGTGCAGTAAAAATTATTATGGGAGTTAGCTTTAAGCTATCCCTCTCCCGAAGCATCTTAGTAACCTTAATGCCATCGCTTCCAGGCATCATAATATCAAGAATCACCAAATCGGGATTTAAATCAATGGCCATAGCATAGGCCTCATCGCCATCAACAGCAAAATGAAGATCAATTTCTATGTTAGAAAGAAATGCTTCAATAATTTGGCGGCTAAGAGGTGAGTCTTCTGCTACTAAAACCTTTTTCATTAGTTGGGGATTCTTTGGTTTAAACCGTTTCGATTTTTTGTAACTAAATACAATTCAAAGCACAAATATACTTCTTTGTTAGCTATATTGCACATTGGTCAAAAAAACTAAAGTTTTTTATTTGTTGATAACCCTGAAAGAATCGGCATGAACCAGAGTACCATAAAATCTGTAATGCGGCTATTTGCCCTTACCAAGCAGTTTTGTTCCAATGAGAACAAGGATAACGAGGTAAAGGCAATTGTTGAAAATTACGTTTACGAGTACACAGGAGTGGCCGAAGCGGAGGATTACATAACCATATTCAACTACCACAACCTGCAGTTTAACAAACGGGAGAAGAGCACCAAAACGCAGTCGTTGTACTCCGTTAAATCAACAATAATTATAACAGAGGTTGCCAACGATCTATCGCGAGTAAACCGCATTCACCTTGCTCTTGTTATACTGGATATACTAACGGTTGGAGGAAGCCTATCCGATAGCTCGCTGGACTTTTTCAGAACAATCTGCACAACATTTAAATTTAGCGCAGAGGAACAGGCCGATTTCCTCTCCTTTTTCTCTATAACCACTGGCTATACAGGGCAGAACATAATAGTTGTTTCGCAAAATCAAAATCAGGAATCGGGTAAAAAGGTAATATTCGATAAGCTTATTCAAGGCGAGGTTCACTTCCTCTTTAACCGCTCCACAAGCACCATACTATTTAGGATTCTTAGCGATGGTGAGATATTCCTTCGCGATGGCAACATAATTAACCCCAAGCGTAACTACTTTTTGCCCCGCGGAAGCGTAATTGAGAACTATAAAATTAAGCCCCTATACCACAATCAGATACTTGCCGAGTTTACCCGTTCCCACTACAGTGCCGATTTGGAACTGGTAGCAAACAATATCTCCCACAGGTTCCCCGATGGCGGAGTGGCCTTTCAGCCTCTTAGCTTTACCATTAAATCGGGCGAGATGATTGGCATTATGGGCAACAGTGGAACAGGAAAAACAACCCTACTAAACCTTTTAGCGGGTTACATTAAGCCCACAACGGGGAGCATTCACCTCAACGGGAAAAACTGGTTCGATCTTGGGGCATACCGCTCCTCTGTACTAGGCTACATTCCGCAGGACGATATACTAAACAAAGAGCTTACCGTTTACCAGAACCTATACCTAACCGCTAGGCTCTGCTTTGGAGAGCTCTCTAAAATTCAAACCGCCAAGCTGGTTCTTGAAACCCTTGACGACCTAGGGCTTAGCGAAATCAAACGGCTAAAGGTTGGAACACCTGAAAAGAGCATCATATCGGGCGGGCAGCGTAAACGACTAAACCTCGCGTTGGAACTAATTCGCAAGCCCAAAATACTGTTTATAGATGAGCCCACATCTGGGCTATCATCATCGGATTCTGAGCGCATAATTAGCATATTAAAAGCCCAAACGCAGCAGGGGAACATGGCTCTGGTAAACATACACCAGCCATCGTCGAACATTTTTAAGATGTTCGACAAAATTCTGCTGCTGGACCAAGGAGGGCACGCGGTGTATTTTGGAAATCCCGTTGATGCCATAATCTACCTAAAAGCAGCAACACAAAAGGTTAAGGCAAACGAACGCGAATGCTACAACTGCGGTAACGTTAACCCCGACCAGATGTTTGAAATAATTGAGGAGAAAAAGCTCAAAACCGATGGAAAAATATCGGAGCAGCGCAAGCACTCCCCAAAGGATTGGTACAACCGTTTTCTAGAAAGCACTTCTAAATGGAAGCACACCACAGTTACCAGCCCATTACCAAACAGCAGCATAAATCTAGCACCACCTAAAAGGCAGCTATCGCTGTTCATTATTAGGAACTTTCTGGAGATGGTTGCCGATAAGCAGTTCCTTTACATATCGTTAACCGAAGCCCCACTGCTTGGTTTTATGCTATCGTACTTAGCTAAGTATTTTGGCGACACCATTAACGGAAAGGAGTACTCCTTTTTTAGCAACGTTAACATCCCTGCTTTTTTGCTAATGTCTATTATTGTTGCCATGTTTTTTGGACTTATGGTGAGCGCAGAACGCATAATTAGGGACAAAAATATTATTCAACGCGAAAGGGCTATAGGGCTTAGCCGCTCCGCATACCTAAACTCAAAGGTGTTAAGCTTATTTGTACTACTCACCGTTCAGGTAACACTTTACCTAACCATTAGCGCATGGATGCTTGAGATTAGGGGCGTAACCTTTGGTTTTTGGGTTGTGCTTATGAGCATTGCCATTAATGCAGGAATACTTGGACTAAACCTATCTGCTGGACTTAGAACCACCGTAGCCATATACATTACCATTCCCATTTTGCTAATGCCACAGCTACTGCTCAATGGGTCGCTAATTCACTTTGATAAGCTCCACAAAAACATCGCTTCCGATGAGCGAGTACCCTGGGTTGGCAGTTTGGTTGTGAGCCGCTGGGGTTACGAGGCGCTTCTGGTTCACCAGTACACCGCAAATAGGTTCCAGCGCAACTTTATGCAAATTGATGCCAAAGAGAGCTTTTTGCAGTTTACCCAAGGATACCTAGTCCCAGAAATGGAGCAAATACTCCGAGCCATAGAGCACGACGTTGAACAAGGACAATCTACTATTAAACCCAGCTATATAGCCCAACTTAGTAGTGCGGCTCGCGAAATGGGTAATCCCCCCAGAATAACCCAATACATAGCCAAAATCCCCATGGATTTTGAGTTCTGCGACTCTTTGCAGAGCGAACTAGATATGCTAAGGCGCTACGTAACCCAGCAACTTGGCGTAATAGAAAATAACCGCGATTGGGTGATTGATTCCCTAGCCAAACGCTACGGTGGTACCAACAACCTTATTCAGCTAAAAAGAGAGCAAACCAACGACGCTATTGCCGATTTGGTTCTTGGCCGCGACGAAAAACAGAAACTGATAAAAACCCCAAAAGCAATAATTCGAAACTTTGAACCCATATACCGGTCGCCCAAAAGAAAGAATGGCGTTGCGCACTTCTATAGCGCCACAAAACGCATTGGTTCCCTTCATATCCCCACCATTTGGTTTAACACCTTGATTATATGGATTGTTTCGGGGTTTTTATACGTTGCGCTCTATTTCGATTTTCTTAAAAGGGTGTTACATTATTTAAAAAGACTAGGATAGTTTATACTTTTGAGGTTTTATAAAAGCTATGGATCTTATACGGAAATTACTATTTACGTATTTAGTTGTTTTAAGCATTACGAGTGCTAGGGGGCAAAGCTGCCTAGACTTTCATACGCGTACCTGTCCCATTCCAGACTTTTCATACTACTACGATCAGCAATCGGCCAGCTTCTCCATGAAAGTAGCCGATACCACGGAGCTTAGGGCAATTGTATTTGAGAAATCCGATTACTACGTCTCCGTATGCGCACACAAAAAAATTAAACGGATAAACCTAAATATTTACGAGGATACTCCGCAAAGAAAACTTTTGTACAGCAACTCGACCAATGCTTATTCCGATAGCGTAAAGTTTTCCAACGATTTAACTCAACAAGTAATATTTGAGGTTAGCATACCAGTACAGGGCAACGACAAGGACGATAAGCGTGAGCGCTGTGTAGGGGTACTAATAGCCAAACGAATTAGGGTTGAAGCACTTAAAATAGACTAGCATGAGAAGGTTATATACATTATTACTTATACTTTCCGTTGGCCTAGTGGTTTCGTGCGGACAAGGAGCAAAGGAGTCGGAGCAAACGGTTGTTAACCTCAGCGACATTGAGGTTTCAACACAAGTGGGGAAACGCAAAATTTACTACCGCTTCCCTTCACCCAACGATTTAATAAGCTACATAAAATCGGAGCAGCTGGTTTATAGCGAGCTGTTTCTTAACCCTACCGATAATGCCGATAGGTATTTAGGCTCGCGCCTTCAGCTTTTTAACCTTGGCGTTTTTTCTGCCGACTTTGCTTTTATCACCGTTTTCAAAAACCTTAGCCACGCCGCCAAATACTTTGAAGCAGTTGAGAAAATTGCCTACAAAAATGGGCTATCACCCGTGTTTAACGAGTCGCTTCGCGCCAAAGTACAGCGCAACCAAAACAATATGGACTCCCTAAGCACAATTGCCAGAGACTCATACATAGAAATGGTAAACCACCTTACCCTTTCAGGGAGAGAGAAGCAGCTGGCCATTATCTCTGCTGGGGGTTACGTTGAGGTGCTTCACCTTTCTGTTGTACAAATTGACAATACCACCGATAAGCAACCCATACTTGCTCGTGTGTACGATCAGCGTTTGGGACTTGAAAATCTTATCCGGTTCATGAACGACTATACCTCCGATGATAAATGGGTATTGGAACTACAGGGTGATTTAAAGGATCTTCTTGCAGCCATTAAACTGGGCGAAAGCGAACCTGTACAAGCAACTAAGGAGGAGGTGAACGCTGGAGAATTTGCCCTCACAGCTCAGGTTAAGCCGGTGCACTATAGCGCCGAGAACTACACAACGCTAAAGACCACTATTCTTAAACTCAGGAATAAGTACACCAACCCATTTCTACAAGAACGATAAGCACAAAACAATGAGCCACCCATACCAGCTTCATAAAATACCAAGGTCACGAATTGCTACCTTCGATGTTTTTCATACTGGTATGCAGAAACACCACGTTAGTGCGCTTCTAGAGTTTGACGTAACCAATGCCCGAAAAAAACTACGGGAGCTAAAGCGAAAGGGTAATAAGGTATCGTTTACAGCATGGTTAATTAAATCCATTGCCCAAACACTGGATGCGCATCCCCATGCATCGGCTTTTCTGTACAGCAAGCGAGCGCTTATAACTTTTAGCAGTATTAATGTGTCTGTTGTTGTTGAGAAGAGTATAAACGGGCAAAGAGTGCCAATTCCGCTAGTTATTACACAAGCCAATAACAAGAGCATTGCACAAATTGCACAGGAGATAGCCGACGCTCAACAAGTAGTTCTAACTGCAAAGGATGTTGTTATTAACAGCAACACCAGTTTTTTAGAAAAACTATACTATAGCCTACCCCAATTCCTACGAAGGGCATTCTGGCAATTCATGCTTAACCACCCTAAGTATGCCTACAGCAAAATGGGAAATGTAGCGGTTACCTCTCTCAGCGCAATGGGAACTATAAATGGATGGTTTATTCACAAATCGATTCATCCCATCTCGTTTGGAGTGGGATCTATTGTTAAAAAACCGCTGGTTGTTGATAATGCAATTCAGATACGTGAGGTGCTAAACATTACCATGCTTATTGACCACGATGTTATAGATGGAGCCCCCATGGCTCGTTTTGTAAAAGATTTGGCAAAAAGCATTGAATCTGCCAACGAATTGCTGTAAAAAGCCCATTCAAAGATTACGCTGGTAAACTAAATTAGCATCTCCCCCCTTCTAGAGAATCGCTTGGCTAGGTATGCATCAAAAAGGAACAAGCCTATGCCCATAATCATAAGTATAATAACTAGGCTAAATATGTTTTTGCTTTGAAGGAAAAGCTCACCCAGCATTCCGGTTACCGTTTGTAAAACCTTGTTTGAAGGAACTACATCACCAAAAACGCCTGCCATTACTGCCACCGATGAGCACACCATAGCCACCGTAGCCGCAATGTACAAAAACATAGGCGACGGGTTAAACCGTGCCGCCGAGGCTGGTTTTACCTCTGCAAGCACATTAGCAGTAAATCCTTTTGAGGGTTGCATTTGTGTTGATTTAAGGAGCTGCCTTAAACGCTCGTCATCAAATGCATTATGTACTGTACTGTTATGTGTTTCCATGGCTTTGCTGCTATACAAGACTAGCTGTCTCGTGTTTCAAAATCTCTTCCAAATATACTAAAAGCCTTTTACGCCCCCTAAAAAGCTTAACCTTTACGTTTCCTTCCGTTATTGCTGTAACCTCGGCAATTTCGGCAATAGGCATATCATCCATGTAAAAAAGGGTAATTATGGTTGCCTCGTCGGGAGGTAGCTTGGCCATAGCGGCGTTAATAAACTCAACCCTATCCTTATGCTCTAGCTCATCAAAAACCGACTCGGCAAAAGCGCTCTCCTTAGCCAGATAGTCGGCATTATCGGGTGTGGGTGCTTTCCTTAGTCGGGTAAGGCAGGTGTTATAGCAAATGCGGTAGAGCCAAGTAGCAAACTGGCTATCGGCTCTAAAGGATTGTAACGATCGGAACGCCTTAACAAAAGCATCCTGAGCGGCCTCTTCGGCATCGTGATGATTTTGTAGCAAACGAAAGGCTAGGGTAAAAACCATTCCCTTGTGCCGCTCAATAAGCTCAGCAACAGCAGGGGAATGGTCTTTAACCGCTAACGCAACAAGTTCGTCGTCCGATAGCTTACTTAGCCTTCTTAGCATCTCGTTTTTCCATGATCAAGTAGTACGCAAGCAATCCAAGCCCACCAAAAAGGAAGATACCGCCAAAGTAAAGCGGTGGCTCAGGGATATGACTTGGGATTGAAAGATCAATGAAAAAGGCCACAAGAAGTCCCAACGATAAACCCATTAGTAATAAACCGTATTTAAGAGCATTTGCACGTGTTGATTCTGGCTTCTTTACCAGCAGCGTTGCATCAATCCCCTTCTCGAGCATGGTCATCCGCTCACGGTGACGGTTACGCATAAAAATAAAGAATAGGCCAAATACCAAACCGTGGGTAACCAAAAGCGCAAAAAACGCTACAAAAGCTTCTGTTCCTGTCATAATTTCAATTTTTTGGTGTTTGCTTATATAGACAACACCCTCCAAAGTTAGGTTACAAAATGGTACAAAAAAAGCCGGCGAGTGCCGGCTTTATATCTCTACTACAAAATGTTACATGTTGTAATTTTTTACCACATCTTCGGCAAACCTATCTATTGTTTTGGAATCGGTAGCGCCATAAAAATCGTAGTAGTACTCAATTAAGTACTTCTTAATCTCATCGTCGCCCATTTTTTGACGCTTAAGTATTGGGATAATGGTTCCAAACTCCGATTTAAGGTCGGCCTCATTAACAAATACAAGAGTGAAACGGGTAACCTCCTCGCTATTACGTGTTGTGGCCTCGTACTTGTACACCGAAAGGTTGGGGATTTCGCTGCCACTTACCGTTCCATAGCTGTTGGAAACTATCTGATCCTTGTTAATCTTAATAACCTGATTCTCGAATCCCAACTTTTTAGAAACAGGCTTGTTATCGAAGCGATAGTAGAATACAATAAACTGATCGGCTGTAAGAGGATACTTTTGCGCATTTAATGCAATTTCAACCGTTTCGCCAATAACAGAAAACTTATCGGTTCCAAAATAGGTCCTAAGGTCGGCCACCTCTTTCTCCTGAGGGTTAAAGCGTGCAAGCATTAAACTTCGGCTCTTGGTTGGCATGGCAATTTCCGACACACGTCCTGTTAGTATGCTTGTAGGTTCTGGAGCAGGTGGATCTAGCAGCTTAATTTTAAAGCGCCCCATACTCTCTCCTATGGCAATGGCGTAGGTATCAAAAGTTTCAAAGGCTAACTGATCGTCGGGCTGTAGAATATCTCCTGCAACCACCTCGGCACCTGTTCTTAGGTTTGTTATCTTCCCCGATACACGGGTTACAGTAAACACGCCCTGAGCAAAGGCCGTTACCGATACAAAAACAAGCGCTGCAATAAGAATTAACCTAGCTTTCATGACTTTATGCGTTAATGTTGTTTGCTGTTTGTAATCAACTACTATACCAAAGGTATGTAAAAAAGTGCTACGTATTGTGTTGCTATACGCTTTTAGTTAAGCCTATTATTGCGTTACCCTCTAATAGTTAGTGGTTATGCTTCCTGAATCTCTCGTTGCTTAACCTTAGGTAACGACTCAAGTACCAGTTTATACGACAAGTCTATCCACTCCTTAATTAACGGGTCGGGGATTGTGCCATCTAGCATAACAGTATTCCAGTGCTGCTTATTCATGTGGTAGCCTGGCGTAACCGATGTGTAGCGCTCGCGCAGCTCAACGACCAGTTCTGGGTCGCACTTAAGGTTTACCGATGGTTCTCCATCCAGATTGGTTAGGGCAAACATCTTTCCGCCAACCTTTAGTACAAGGGTTACCTCATCAAAGGGAAATCCCTCTGTAACTCCCTTTTTGCTAATGCAGTACTCTCTTAGCTCTTCTATGTTCATGGGGAAATGTGGTTTCTAGTGTATGGTGTATAGTGTTTAGTTATTTTAACCTGTAACCTGTAACCTGTAACCTGTAACCTGTAACCTGTAACTTTTAACTTTTAACCTTTAACTAACACTTACAGCGTTGGGAAAAAGGCATCGGGTATATGCTCCAGTTCATGCGATTTGCCCCTAAATATAATAGATATTACATCAAACTGAACTTCGAGATTTAGGTCAAACTCCCTAACATAAGCATCGGCAGCCTCAACAATATTGCGCTGTTTACGTCGGGTTACAGCATCTTTGGGGTCTTCCCAGTGGTCGCCAAAGCGTGTTTTTACTTCACACACAACAAGCATATCATCCTTTTGTGCAACAATATCCAGCTCTTTATGCCCAAAATGCCAATTGGTATGGCGAATTGAGTATCCTTTCCTAATAAGATAATTGCAAGCCAAGGCTTCACCTTCCTTGCCTAATTCTTGCCGTTGATCCATATCACCGTTAATTATATCAAAATAGCGAAACCTTACATCTCCTTTTTACGATTATAGTAGTTGTATAGCTATGTCCATAAACTTAAGAAATGCGTAATTTTTACATCCTACCAATTCTAATCGTACTATTTGTTAGCAAAAGCGTTGCTGCACCCAATATAGATAAATTTGAGGGAACCATCAATTTGGTGAAGCAAACGGTTTTTGATACCTCCTATATATCGGTATCGGTAAAGGGGGACATGATTCGTTTGGAGCAATGGGATAAACACAAAAGAAACATCAGCACCTATCTAATTGATGTTAACAAAGAGGTAGTACTAGCTTTATCGCCACAAAAGAAGATGTTTACACAGGTAAGGGTAAGCAACGCCCACTCGGTTTCGGGAGGAAGCATTGAAGTGCTAAAAACGGAGAATACCATGGAGATAAATGGCGTAATCTGCTACCAGTGGCGTGTTAAGGACAGGGTGAAAAATACAGAGGTTGCCTACTGGGTTGCCAATAAAAACTATGCTTTTTTTGAGAAAATGGTTAGGCTACTTGCCCGCACCGAGGAGAGTTTTAACCTTTTTGCCCTTATTCCCAATAATACGGGTTTTTTTCCGCTTCTCACAGTAGAGAGAACTCATCTAAGGAAGGAGAAGCTAAGGGTTTCCGTTACAGGAATTAAGCCAGCCAAGCTTAACGATAACCTGTTTAGAGTTCCGCATGGGTACGAGGAGGTAAAGAGAACCTCTTAGTGTGCTAATCGGAGTCAAGAAACTCCAATCGTCCACCCTTATCGTTTACTGTTAGGCTCACCTTTCGTCCCATTATTAGTGCTAAATTGGGTTCTTGGTGCCCAACAGGAAATCCATAACAAACGGGAAAATCGTACTCCCTAACAATGCTATGAATAATTGCCTCGGCGCTGCATCCAAAAGGCACTTGGTTATCCCTCATATCCGATAGGCCGCCAACAATTAGCCCAGCCAGATGCTTAAGCTTACCGCTGCGCTTTAGGTTCATCATCATCCTATCGATATGGTACAGGTACTCATCCAAATCCTCAAGCACAAGAATACGACCATCGGTGTAGATATCGGCATCGGAACCTGAAAGACTGCAGAGTACCGAGAGGTTTCCCCCAGTTAGCCTACCTACACCAGCCCCCTGCTGGTTTATTGCAAGTGGCTCTGAGAAGTACGTTGGGTTGTCGCCAAAAAGTACTCTACGTAAGCTCTCCGTTGACTCATTGCCAACCAAATCTTTTGGGAAATTAATGGGCATTGTACCGTGAATGGTTTCAATATTGAACCACATGTTTAGGTAGCTGTGCAGAACGGTAATATCGGAGTAGCCCACAATCCATTTGGGGTTGAATTGCAGCTGATTAAAGTTTACATGCTCAAGAATCCTAACTGTACCGTAGCCGCCGCGAGCACAAATAATAGCCCTAATATCGGGATTGTTAATCATCTCCTGAAAGTCGGAGGCCCGCATTAAATCGTTTCCAGCAAATTGGTGATGCTCCTTAAAAAGATTACTTCCTAGTACAACCTTAAGTCCCCAAGCCTCAAGCATGGCAATTGCAGGTTTCACCTCATCGAGCGATATTTTCCGAGCAGGGGCAACAATTCCAACAGTATCACCCACCTTTAATGGTGGCGGAGAGATTATTCGCATCTATATCGATAAAAATTGTTAGTATATTTGCAGTGTAGATAAAGGTAGGAATTACTTTACGGTTTGCAAAAGTAAATCTACAAAAGCCTTACTGAGGCTTATTTTTTTGTCAAAAAAATCATTCTTTAACCAAAAAACAGACGAAACACCATGAAAAGTTTCAAACGCTACCTGATTACATCGGCTCTGCCCTATGCTAACGGGCCGGTTCACATTGGTCATCTTGCCGGTGTGTACATTCCGTCGGATATATACACCAGGTACTTGCGAATGAAGGGCATGGATGTAATCTCTGTTTGCGGATCGGATGAGCACGGGGTGCCCATTACCATAAAGGCACGCCAAGAAGGTATTTCACCTCAGGATGTGGTGGATAAGTACAACGCCATTATAAAGGATGCCTTTGCGCGCTTTGGCATTGCTTTCGATATTTACTCACGCACCTCATCAAAGGTTCATTACCAAACAGCCTCTGAGTTTTTCAGAAAGCTATACGATGCGGGCGAGTTTATTGAGAAAACCACTGAGCAGTACTACGATGCTGAGGTTAACCAGTTCCTTGCCGATAGGTACATTACGGGTACCTGTCCTCACTGCTCCAACGAGAATGCCTATGGCGACCAGTGCGAGAAGTGCGGAACCAGCCTTAACGCTACCGACCTTATCAACCCAAAATCGACCCTAAGCGGAACAAAACCTGTGCTACGCGAGACCAAGCACTGGTTTCTGCCTCTTGATAAGTACCAACCATTCCTTGAGAAGTGGATTCTTGAGGAGCATAAGGAGTGGAAAGCCAACGTTTACGGACAGTGCAAGAGCTGGCTTGACCAAGGCCTACAGCCCCGCGCCGTGAGCCGTGACCTTGACTGGGGCGTTCCTGTTCCCGTTGAAGGTGCTGATGGCAAGGTGCTTTACGTTTGGTTTGATGCGCCTATTGGCTACATATCGGCCACCAAGGAGCTTACCCCAGAGTGGGAAAAGTACTGGAAGGATGAGGAAACCCGCATGATTCACTTTATTGGCAAGGACAATATTGTGTTCCACTGCATTGTGTTCCCAACCATGCTAAAGGCCGAGGGTAGCTACATTCTGCCAGAGAACGTTCCTGCCAACGAGTTCCTAAACCTTGAGGGCGACAAGATATCAACATCGCGCAACTGGGCTGTTTGGTTGCACGAGTACCTTGATGAGTTCCCTGGCAAGCAGGATGTGCTACGCTACACCCTTACCGCTAACATGCCCGAGACCAAGGATAACGACTTTACCTGGAAAGATTTTCAGGCACGCAATAACAATGAGCTAGTTGCCATTCTTGGCAACTTTGTAAACCGCGCATTGGTACTAACCCAGAAGTACTATGAGGGTAAGGTACCTGCTGCTGGTGCACTTACCGATTTTGATAAGGAGACCATTGCCGAGCTGCCTAGGCTAAAAGAGGCTATTGAGAGCAACCTTGAGGTGTTCCGCTTTAGGGAGGCATTAAAGGAGGCCATGAACGTTGCGCGCCTGGGTAATAAGTACCTTGCCGACACCGAGCCATGGAAGCTTATTAAAACCGACCCAGAGCGTGTTGCTACCATCATGAACATTGCCCTTGAGATTACGGCTAACCTATCGGTGCTATTTGAGCCATTCCTACCATTTGCTGCCGAGAAAATTCGCAAGATGCTTAACATTGAGCGCATTGAATGGGCAAACGCAGGAAGCATTAACCTTATTGCCTCAGGACACGCTACGGGTAGCCCAGAGCTTCTGTTCGATAAGATTGAGGATGAGGTTATTGAAGCACAACTAGCTAAGCTAAAAGCAACCAAGGAGGCCAACGAGCGTAAGAACCGCACCGTTACCCCACAAAAGGCCAACGTTAGCTACGAGGAGTTCTCTAAAATGGATATCCGCACGGGTACCGTTCTTGAGGCCGAGCGCGTTCCTAAAACCCAGAAGCTGCTTAAGATGACCATTGATACGGGAATTGATAAGCGAACCGTTGTTTCTGGTATTGCCGAGTACTTTACTCCAGAGGAGATGGTTGGCAAACAGGTAAGCATGCTTGTAAACCTTGAGCCCCGCAAAATTAAGGGTATAGAGAGCCAAGGAATGATTCTTATGGCCGAGGATGCCGATGGCAAACTGGTTCTTGTTCAGCCAGCCGCTAAGGTTGAGAACGGAAGTGAGATAAAATAGGAAGAAGAGGGAGTTTGAGGGAGTGGAAGAAGTGGAAGAAGTGGAAGAAGGAAGAGAAAGGGTCCAAAACGCTACTCAAAACTAACCCTTAAGCATTATACAAAACCTGTTTGGAGCAAAGCCTCCCGACAGGTTTTTTCTTTTGTCCCATTTAGTAATTGGGAATATGATTACTTTTATTTAAGCATTAACAGTAAAGCTTATTAGCAATGATACCAAAATCATCAAAAAGAATCCTCTTTTACTTAGGAGTTGTAGTTGCCAGCACACTATGCGCAAAGGCACAAGTTAGCCCAATTGAATTGGCTAGACAGATAACCCCAGAGCGCATGCGCCAGCACATTGAGTTTCTGGCATCGGATAGCCTTGAGGGACGCGAAACGGGGAAACCAGGGCAACGACTAGCGGCACACTACATTCAGAACATTTTTAGGGATATAGCGCTAATCCCCTACAACCCACAACTAGACTCGGCCGCATACTATCAGCCGTTTATGCTACATAACCGCATAATACTATCAAAAGTTGATTGCAGGCTAAACGATACCACCAGTAAAGCCTATAAGTTGGACTACTATACAAAGCCAAAATCCAATAAGCAAACCAACATAGCATTTGCCACAGAAAAGGCTTCGGGGAAAGGGCTCTTTCTTAGCGAAACGCAGCTAGGTGATGCCATACAAACCATGGCCAAGCACGTAAAAGAGGACTCCATAAAACAGTTTGCCCTAGCGCTTCCTAAAAAGGAGTACAAGCAACTTAAGCGCAGCCAGCGCTACATTTTTGGAACCCAACTTGCTCTTGAGAAAGATGGAGCGCTGTACTACAAACGCCCATTTGCTAGGGAGCGAAACGCAGAGGATTTTAGCTACAAGTTACTAGATGATTTCCGAGAAAAGAATCCCGACGTAACAGTCCTGATTGTTAATCAGAACAAAGCGAAGCTTCTATTTACAAAGGATCAGCAAAAACAGCTTACAGCAGGCGCTAAAGCAGAAACAAAGCAGCTATACATTTCTGGGTTATCGGTTGCCACAAAGGGGTATATCCCAACTGAAAACGTAATTGGCTACATTGAGGGAACCAGCCTTAAGGATGAGGCTGTTATTGTTTGCGGTCACTATGACCATGTTGGAAAAATGTACTTTAATAGAGAGACGAAAAAGGCACAAAGTGAGATTTGCAATGGAGCCGACGATAACGCCTCGGGCACAGCGGCCGTTATTGAAGTTGCACGCTGCTTTGCCAAACTGGCTCAGGAGGGCGTAAGACCCAAACGTAGCATTGTTTTTATAGCCTTCTCGGCCGAGGAGAAAGGGCTATACGGATCGGAGTACTATGTGCGTAATCCTCTTTTCCCCCTAAATAAAACCGCAGCCGTAATTAACCTAGACATGATAGGTAGAACAGACAAACGGCACACCGAAAAGGACACATACGTTTACGCCATAAACCGCAAGGATCACAATAAGCTAAAGCGCGCCAACAAGCAAAACGGCAAAGTGCTTGGTGTTGATGTTGATTTTACCCCAGGGCTAGGCAAGCGCATTATCTATAACCTAGGATCGGATCACAGGCCATTTGTAGTGCGAGATGTGCCAAGCATGATACTAACCACTGGCGACCATCCCGATTACCACACCCCCGCCGACGATGCCTATAAGATTAACTATAACCGAGCCGCAGCAATAGCCCAGCTCGCCTTCTTAAATGCATGGACACTGGCCAACGAGTAGCATCTAA
>DHVO01000226.1:0-7155 GCA_002412705.1 Bacteroidales bacterium UBA5206
ATGGAACTTATTACAAGGACTGGTATGGCAATGTACCCTACTTGGTTTGTGGCGATAGTGAGGATCGAGAGATTGTTCTTGTTGATGTTTTTGAGGATAGCTACAAGGTAACAGTTAGGAGGTTTTAAGCATATGGATATTTCGAAAGTAAGAACCACTATACTTATTTGTGTTTTAGTACTAACCATGGCACAGGAGGTGATGTGCTTGCCAGGTGATCCGCCAAAATCTAAAACAAAGGCTCTAATTGAGCGGCTTGGAAAACCACAGGAGATAGTGCTAAAGGATGACACGCTTGTTATAAAGCCCCATTGGTTTGTCCCAACGCACTACCGTGCACAGCTGGCTGGTAGTATCGGGTTTTTCTCGGTGGGAGCAGGATATCAGCTAAAGTATGGCTATCAGCCCACGCTGATGTACGGATTTTTGAATAAAACCTTTGGAAATAGTAGTGTTACCGTGCATACCATATCGCTTAAAAATGCTTTTGTTATAGGAAAAAAGCCGTTGTTTGGATATTTGTATCCTCGTGCAGGCATATCTGTGAACTGGGGGAATACCAACAACACTTTCGATAAGCTGCCACCTCATTATCCTCAGAAGTACTATTTCCAGAATAAGGTTCATTTGTCTCCCTTTTGGGGTGGAGAATTTTTAGTGCCTGTAGGAAAGGATAATAGCACTCGTATAGGGTGTTACTTTGAGTTCTCAACCCTCGACGCGTATATTCTTGAATGTGTAAGAACTAATTATGTAACCATTTGGGATATTTGGAGCCTAGGTTTTGGCATTAGCGTTTTTTTGTAAGAGGGTTCTGGTATCAATGGTGTGAGTACCTAAAACAAAAAGGCCAACCCATAAGGATTAGCCTTTGCCTGTGACCCCGGAGGGATTCAAACCCCCGACTTTCAGAACCGGAATCTGACGTTCTATTCAGCTGAACTACGGGGCCCCGATTAGGTGCGCAAAGGTAGCATCATCAACTTATAATTACAATAGCCATTAAAAAATATGTTATGCGCAATAGCCAATGTATTTACATTAAAAAAGCGGACGATTATTCTAAAGCCAGCATCCAAAATGCTACTTTAGTATTAAATCTGGGCCATGCCGTTGGTGTGTAGTGAACATTGCATTGGCTTTTTTTTGTGCCTTATTAATCTGTTATTTATGAAGATATATTGTTGGTTAATCTGTTTAATACCCTTTTTATGCATCTCCAACTCTTCTATCGGTCAGGTTGTTTTGTCGCAACGGGAGGTTGAGCAAAAGGTGAATGTCGATCGTGTTATGCGAAATGTTAACGTGCTATCGTCTGATTCGTTAATGGGGCGCAGTCTCAATAACGAAGGGCATACCAAGGCTGCAAGTTTCATAGCATCGGAACTCAAACTAATGGGAGTTACCCCTATTAGCAATAATTACCTTCAGGCAGTTCCTCTTGTGCGAACATATTGGAACGAGGTGTATTTAAAAACCAATAGCTACACGTTAACCAATTTTGATGGTATAATATATAATGGCAATCCAATTGATGAGCCAGTATCAAAAAAGTTGGTTTTTAGAGGGCATGTAAGCCCCGATTCTTTGGAGCTAACAGGCATGTCGGACTGTATTGTTGTGCTCTTTATTGATAACCTTTGGAAGGATGTGAACTTTCTTAGGAGCATTAAAAAGAGCGATGCGTATGGTTTCATCTTTGTGAATCCGTTCAACCAGAAGCAGTACTATAGCCTAGAACGGCAGCTGAAGGAACACTATACCAGAAGGCGTGTGCATCCTCGGTTTAGGGTTGATGACGATGCTTACAATATGGTTTCTAAACTTGCAGGTACTACAGATATTTATCTGGATGTTCCCAGATTTATGATGCCTATTGATAAGCTGGCAAAGCTATTTGGTGTGAGCGAGCGGAAGTTGATGAAGGCATCGGAGAGTGCCAATTTCTCAGACATTCCCATGCCTACAGTTATGCTACGTAGCCAAAGGGTTGTTGAACCCCTGGAAACAAGTAATGTTATAGGCGTTATTCCTAGTGCTACAACTGGTAAAAGGGCTATTGTTGTTAGCGCTCATTACGATCATTTGGGTAATGCTGGTGCGCTATACGCAGGTGCCGACGATAATGCCTCTGGGGTTGCTGTTGTGCTGGAGCTGGCTAGGCTACTAAAGCAAATAGGCTATACGCCTAAACACGATATTGTTTTCTCCTTTTTTGGTGCCGAGGAGCTGGGGATGCTGGGCTCTATGGCTTTTGTGAACTATAGAAAGCAGATTTCGGACTCAATTGTGGCAAACATCAATGTTGACATGATTGGGCGCGTGGATAGCCTACATACAAAAAGGAATGGGTACTTATACCTTTTGGGGGCAGGTAAGTATAGTGTACTGGGAGATGCCTTTTCTCTGGCAGATTCACTGACTACCGATATAGCCATTGATTATTCCCTTGATAACCCCAACGATATCTTTGGTATGTTTAATTTGAGCGATCAGCGCTCTTTTACCGCAAAGAGTATCCCTGCCGTTATGGTAACCTCTGGGCTTCATAACGATTACCATACACCAAGAGACACGCCTAACAGATTAGATTACAATCAGATTAAACAAAGGGTTGTTCTGCTGCTTAACGCCATTGTTATAGCCGACAAAGAGTATCTACAGTAAGCTTTTACGAACTCACGGTTTTCTTCTTGCCAAGAGCATGAGGGTGTTACAATTGTGCATTCGTCAAAAAACAGTGGTTGAGCTATCTGATCCAAGTGCTTTAAGGTCACCTTTCTGTTGTAATCCTCCTTTTATTAACGGGATTGCGAAAGGTTGAGTTTATAGAACATATCTTTAAATCTACCCCCAAAGCGCAATGGTGATATATATCATCGAACTGGTTCGCTGACACGGTGTGTCAGTGAAAGGTTTGGGTATTGATGATAAGGGGCAATTGATTGGCGAAAAGGCAATTGAAAATCAATATACTGTAGATGTATTTAAAAAAACAATAGGTAAAAACCCTAATTTCCTGCTGAGTGAAGCCATTGAACAGCTGTACTTAAAAACACATTATTTTTTATTGAAAATTTCCAATTGTTTAATTACTTGGCAGAAGTTATTCGTCAAAAAACCTACGCCAGCATTGGTGTTTAGAAAAGGTGATTAATGAATAAAAGCACTTTGTATAAGTGGGCATCCAGCAGTAACGCTCACAAACCGATGATCGAAAAATTATAACAGGGTATCGCTAAAATTGTTTTGGCTTTATGAAAAGAAAGTCTATTGTTAGAAAGTTTGCTTGGACCATTGGTTCGCTAACTACAATACTTATTGTAGGCCTAATTGCCTACACGGCAGTAACCAACCTTGCCATGATGGGAAGTACCATCAAGATGTATGTAATGGAGGTTTGCAAAAGCAATGGCGGAAAGCTAAGGGTGGAGATGGAAGAGGCCTTTGATAAAACCACTACGCTTGCTTCCGTTATTCAAGCTGCCCAGTCAACCGACAACCAGTTTAACATTAACCGCGAAGCGGTTTTATCTCTACTTGGCGATAAGCATCTAGTTAACGGGAATACCGATAATGTTTTTACTATTTGGGAACCCAATGCTTTTGATGGTCGCGATCGGTTTTATACAAATAGGCTGGGAAGCGATGCCAAAGGTCGTTTTGCTGCGGTAATAAACAAGGATGGTGTTGAGACTATAAATAACCTAGAAGAATCGGCGCTAAACGAGTTCTATGCAGCAACCCGCGCATCGGGAAAAGCCACTTTATCTAACCCTGTATTTGGTGGGGGTAAGGTATCAACCTATATCTCTGCTCCTGTAAAGAAAAACGAGACTTTCCTTGGTGTTGTTGCCACGCAGTTTAACCTTGAGGTTATTCAGAAAATGGTTGAGGGCACCGATGTATTCAACGGAGTAGGTGTTATTACAATTGTTTCCAACGATGGGATGATTGTTGCCAATTCCAAGGATAGGAGCCTAATAGGCAAGAGTGTAGGCGAGATAGTGCCCGATTACGACCTACATATGAAGTACCTAAGAAGTGGCGAAGAAACCATGTGGGACGATGGCACAACAGGCTTCATCATTTCACCCCTTTACGTTGGAACAAGTAAGGAGCCTTGGCAGGTTTTTATTACAGGGCCAGTAATGGCGCTAATGGTTGATGCCCTAAATCAGCTTAAAATGCAGGCCATTATAGGATTTGTGCTTGTAATTTTGGTAATTCTGGTTGTGGTGTACTTTGTGCGTAGCGCCTTTAAACCATTAATGGTGCTTAACGAGGTAAGCACACATATTGCAAGTGGCGATCTATCTAAAAAGATTGATATTGTTCGCGACGACGAAATAGGACAGGTTGCCCAAACCTTTAACGATATGGCCGATAGGTTGAATGAGATAATGTGGGTGGTGAGAGAGAATACCTTCAGCATAAATTCGGCCAGTCAGGAGCTTAGCTCCATTGCGCAGCAGCTTTCTCAGGGCGTATCGGAGCAGGCATCGTCAACAGAGGAGGTGTCCAGCTCAATGGAAGAGATGGCGGCAAATATTCAGCAGAATACCGACAATGCGCTTCAAACCGAGAAGATTGCTAATAAAACGGAGGAAGGTATTGTTAAGGTTGCCGATGCTTCGCAAAAGAGTCTCGACTCGGTTAGGAACATAGCCGATAGCATAAAAATTATAAGCGAGATAGCTTTCCAAACCAATATTCTGGCCCTTAATGCTGCCGTGGAGGCAGCAAGAGCAGGTGAGGCAGGCCGTGGATTTGCTGTTGTTGCTGCCGAAGTTAGGAAGTTGGCAGAGCGTAGCCGCGTAGCAGCAGTTCACATCGAGCAAACATCTAAAACTAGCGTTGATAACACCGAGCAGGCAGGTGCACTGCTTCAGGCAATTCTCCCTGAGATAAAGAGAACTGTGCAGCTTGTTCAGGAGATTGCAGCCGCTAGTTATGAGCAAAACGGAGGTACGAATCAAATAAATAGTGCAATTCAGCAGCTAAATCAGGTTACCCAACAGGCAGCATCTGTGGCCGAGACTGTTTCGTCTAGTGCCGAGGAGCTTTCTGGAAAGGTAAAAGCACTTGAGGATACTGTTTCGTACTTCAAGTTAAGGCAAAAGTAACCAACAACTTAGGTTGGCTAAACGAATCGTTTTGCCCCATGTTGCAAACCCTATGTGGCAGAGGGGTAAGACGATTCGGCTAGCCCAACCCGATTTATCCGGCAGATACGATGCTTGTCCCCAAACGTTGTGGGAGGGCATATACAAAATCGAAATAAAGTATTTACACGCTCTTTTTAAGTAATGCAAACTATAACATCTTGTAAGTAAACAAGGTGATTGTGAAACAATAAAGTCAAACAACCAACAACCCTAAAATAGAAAGATTGGGGTGTGATGCATCGGCTATTCCAATCCCGGGAGAGTAGCACGTTGAGTCAGCCCCTGGCATGCCAAAGCGAACGAGAGGAGTAAGGCTGTAGCGATTTGATAGCTGCTAAGGTATTGGTTAGGCTTGTACACGTGAACATCCTAACCAAATCCAAACGATAGCAAAATCGCTAACCCACTTGTAAGGGCTCTTTTATCCTTTATTCCTTTTGTAAGACTTCTTGGAGTGCAAACCCAATCGGCATCTTTTTGCCGACAGCAATCGGTTTACCCTAACCGAACGCTAACCTAAAAGCGCAAGTATCAGGTATTCTGATGCTTGTATTAACAACCCTAAATTAATGTACAATGAAAACAAATTCAGGTCTTATTAGTATGGGTGGATACTACCCAGGAAAAAAGGTTCAGCACAATGCGCTTCCCGAAATTGTAAGCTACTTGCGTAAGCATACATTGCTACAACCCGAGTATATAGACGAGATGGAGAAAACGGGTAAGCACCCAGGCTGGATTGAGTCCAATGAGGATGGTTGGGTTAACCAACCTTGGTACCAAGAGTGGCTAAAGACTCTGCCCAATAAGAAGCAGGGCGATCCGTTCCAAGGCGGCAAGCTGCGCAGCAGGGTTCCCATGGATCCTGAATCAATTCGCAAATCGCGCTTCCCACATCCAATGCTTGCTTCCGATGCTGAGACGCTTGCCGCAGCCATGGCAATAGTTAACGCAGGTATCAACAAGGACGATATTGATTTGGTTATTGTAAGTTCACTTGTTCCCGATAGGCACGTGCCACTTAACGCATCGCTAGTTCAGCATAAGCTTAAGCTCACCAATGCTGGAGCCTACAATATGGATACTTGCTGCTCATCGTTCATTACCATGATGGAAACCGCTATGGCACTTGTTAACACTGGTGTTAAGAAGAATGTGCTAATTGTGGCAAGTTCACTAGACTCTATAATAAACGATAAATCAACCTATTACTCTGTATGTACTGGCGATGCTGCCGTTGCTGGCGTTGTATCGAAGGTTGAGGAGGGATTTGGTTTTATCACCTCGCACTCCATTAGTAATGGTAGCCGGCACGAGGCCATTATCTTTAAAAAGCGCACACCTCTTTTGTTCCAGGGAACCAGTCAGGGACCTACCTACGAGCAGGAAAGCGTTACTTTCTATAATCTTGAGCTAACCCGCCAAATAGGGGCTTCGGCACAGGAGGATATGCTTCATGTGGTATCATCGGCGTTGCAAAAGAAGGGGCTCGCCAATACCGATATCGATTTTGCAGCGTTTCATCAACCCGTTAAATGGGCTGCAAATGCATGGCGTGAGGCCATTGGCCTACCAGAAGACAAGTACCTAGAGACCTATGAGCGTTACGGGAACATTGCCTGTGCATCGGCTCCAACAAATTTGCTAGAGGCATTGGAGCGCAATATGATTAAGGTTGGCGATAATGTGCTTGTGGCATCATCGGGTGTTGGCGAGAATCATATTGCTGTGCTACAAAAGGTTTCCAAAAAGCTTATTAGCAACATGAATCGCTTTTCCGATAGCCTAATTCAGGAACTTGCCGAAACCAACAATATGGTTAACTAATCATGACTTTTTTACTGGATCATATTGCTATAAAGGTTGACGATATGGAGAGGGCTTGTCGGCTATTCACATCGAAGGGTGCAACGCTTGACTCATTGGCGTATTACCCCGAGGTGGGGATGCAGATAGCCTTTCTCTCCCTTAATGGCTCTGTTTACGA
>DHVO01000226.1:7202-21043 GCA_002412705.1 Bacteroidales bacterium UBA5206
CAGTTCAGCCCATAAGGCAGGGTAGGCATGGGAGAATCTTCTTTTTCTCCATAAAGGGAATGCCCTTGATTCAGTATGAGTGCATGGAAAAACAACATGAACATGAATAATCAAGTTGCCATAGTAACTGGGAGCACCAAAGGAATAGGCAAAGCCATTGCCATTAAACTGGCTAAGCGTGGCATTAAGGTTATTGTATGCGGGAGAAGTTCGGAGGAAGGGGAGGCCGTTGCATCGGCCATTTGTAGTAGTGGCGGGAGTGCCCAGTACATGTACCTCGATCTTAGCAGCACCGATAGCCTTGCCGCATTCACTCATCAGTTTAAAAAGCAGCATAATAGGCTTCATATTCTGGTGAATAACGCTGGTGTTTCTGGCTATATGGGGCCTGTAGTTTTAACCCCAGTCGATGCAATAAGGCAAACCTTTAGCGTTAACGTTGAGAGCATTTTTACGCTTTGTCAGGAGCTTATTCCCATGATGCAGCAGCAGAAGTACGGTCGTATTGTAAACATCTCATCGGTTGCATACCGATTAACACCTGCCAACTCCTGCACCTACAACATGAGCAAAGCCGCTCTTAACGCATTTACGCAAACCCTAGCCAAGGAGGTTGGGGCAAGCGGGATAACTGTTAACGCCATTGCTCCGGGGCTTGTGTTAACCGACAGGATACAGAATGAGCGCCTTCCGGGAATGGCCTCAAAAGCAGGTGTAACCCCCAACCAGATGCTTGAACAGCTTACCAAGGGAACGGTTACTAGCCGGTTAACCACAGAGGACGATATTGCAGAGGCTACGCTTTTTCTTGCATCGGAAGGGGCTGCTGCCATTACTGGTCAGATACTCGATGTGTCGTCGGGTGTCTGATTTCAGAATACTTAACTAAGTGCCCACTCAAACCAGTTCTGGTTTGCGTTAGCACATTATTACCAAAACAATTACTACCATGAAACCATCATACGATCAGCTTAAGAAGTTTATGGAATCCTACTTCCGCGCTTACAATGATTACGCTCAACGCGAGGAAACCATGCATTTAATGGATAAGTTCTGGAGTGACGATTTTGTCTCTGTTGCCTATATGCAGCTTAAGGGACAGAGCTATCCGCTGCGCATTGTAGGGAAAAAGGCGTGGCAGGACTTTCTTATTAAAGGACATTTAACGGTGATTGAGGATTTTATTCCGCTTGAGTACACTATTGATCCTGAGCAGATGAGCTGCACTGCCCGTTTACGCATAAAGAAGTTTGCCCTAGATACCCGAGAGCTACTTACCGATGCCGATGGTATTGCCTTTTACCGACTTACTGTTACCCGCGAGGGAAAGCCAATTATAAAATCGCTAGATTTTTATTGTGGCGATCCTGCTCGTTTTGCAAGCCTTTACAAACCCGAAAACAACCTAGTATGCAGCGAAGTATAACTGATTTTACGCTGATAACTGGCGTTATTGGCGAGGACGTACACGTTACAGGCATAAGAATAATGGAGCATGCGCTTAGAACCGAGGGGTTTAACGTATTCTCACTGGGAATACACAACACTCCCGATGAGTTTGTTAAGGCAGCACTGGAGCACAAGGCCGATGCCATTCTGGTATCGTCGCTTTGTGGGCATGCAGAGATACTTGTTCGTGACTTACGCAGCAAGTGTACCGATGCAGGCATTGGCAACATCCACCTTTGTCTTGGCGGGCAGCTTGTTATTCACGAAGAGCCTTGGAGCACCACGGAACATCGCTTCCTGAGCATGGGCTTTGATAGGGTTCATAGACCATTTATTCTTCCAAACGAGGCCATATCAGCGCTTAAGGTTGACCTAAACATTACTCAGGATAGTGTAGTTGGCCAATTTAAATCCCAAGTGTAAAACTGTTAGCTATGCAAATAAGTAATAAGCGGTGGAGCACCGACTATTTTTTTGAGCAGCGCAAGCGCGTGCTTTCCATGTGGCCAACAGGTAATGGGGTTAGCTTAACCGATGCCTTTGCATATCATCATGCCATGAATCCGCTTAAAAATGCGTCCAACAAAGCAATGGAGGCAAAGCGGAAAGGCTTAACGCTTATGTGCCCATCAACGGGAAAGGACACCATAAGCGCGCACACCAATTTGCTAAAGTATATGCAAGATGAGGCTAAGGTACAATTTGTTACAACCTATATCGATAGCTTAACGCGTAACTGTAAGTTCGATGTGGCCAAGCAGGAGCTGCAAAAAGCTAACGAAACGGGTAAGCCACGCCTTAATGGTTTTCCTGTGGTTGAGCATGGTGTAATGGGGAACAGGGCTGTTATTGATGCGTTAGATATTCCGGTGCTTCTTTTTGGCCCTACTCCCGATGCACGGCTTACCCACGAGATTGGCCTGGCTGGGGGCCACACTGGCTACTCTGGTGGCCCGCTCATTAGCTTTTGGAACTACACTAAGAATGTTCCTGTGGAGAGTATCATTCACAACTTCCAGTACATTAACAGGCTGATGGGGCATTATGAGGAGAATGGCGTTCCCATGATGTACTGTGTAAGCGGAGCTATGCCTGCAACAAGTCCGCCATCAATAATGGTTGCACCAGAGATAATTGAGGTGCTAATTGCTGCGGCGCAGGGGGTAAAGCACGTTCAGCTAAACTGTTGGGTGCAAGGGCATTTTGCTCAGGACTTGGCCATGATTCTTACTTTCCAAAAGCTTACAAGGGAGTATTTAGATAGGTTTGGCTTTACCGATGTTAAGACCACAACCTACAGCGTTAGCCCTACCGGGAGGTTCCCTGTGGCACACGACCAAGTTTACGGCTTAATTGCTTACTATGCCGTGCTTGGCGTAATGGGTAAAGTGCAGCTAATTGGCTCTAGAACCATTGACGAGGCGCACCATATCCCAACCATTGAGGGCACTGCGCACAGCTTCCGCTGCGCGGGTATGGTTATTAACATGCTTCAGAACCAAAATTTCAATGTGTTGGATAATCCTGCCGTTAAGGAGGAAGCTTACTACATGGAAATTGAGGTTAGGGCAATCCTTGATAAGGTGCTAGAGCTTGGTAGTGGCGATATTGTGCTTGGAACCAAGCTTGCCATTGAGCAAGGGGTGCTAGATCAGCCCTACTCAACCAGTCAGCTAGTTAAGTCAAAGGTTCTTGGCGTAAAGGATTGTACCGGTGCAGCACGTTTCTACGATTTTGGGAACTTGCCCTTCGATTCCGACATCAAGGCATTCCACTTGAGCAAGATAGCCGAACGGGAGAAGCAGCTGGGATGTAAGGTCGATTACGAAACCGTAGTTAAGGATCTTACCGCAGTAAGCGAGGGCTATATACTACCCGAGTTTATAGGCAGCTCCCTGTAGTTTTAAGTTGACCCTAAGTTTCGCCTAAAAGGCCCGCCCCAAAGCATTAGTTGTTACTTTGGGGCGGGTTAATATTTTAAAACGATTATGCTTTTCTCTCCTGTACATAAAAAAAGCCACCCTAAGGTGGCCTCAACTGTATATGGAAAAACAAAAAACGAACTGCGTTAGCTACTTCTCCTTAATAAGTAATAGGTAAGTAGGGAAGTGGTCGCTATAGCCACCAAGGAACTGTCCGCCCGCAAATGTTCTAAAAGGGTATCCTTGGAATCGACCCGATTCCTGTTTTAGGAATGCCTTATTAAATACAAATGCCTTAAAGAATCGGAATGAGGTAAAATCCTTTTCTAGTAACGACTGGCTAATAAGATGCTGATCAAATAGGTTCCAGCTATCCCTGTAGGCTAAGCTACCAATACCTTTTTGGTAAAGAGGGTAGAATGGGTTGAACATATCGGCATCCTGAAGGCTATCAACATCACCTTTGGCGCGCATCACCTTTTTCACGCTAGCGTTGGTTGGGTCGTCGTTTAGGTCGCCCATGTAAATAATCTTAGCTTTAGGATCCAGCGTTAACAGGGAGTCAACAATATGACGGCCAAGTGCTGCGGCAGCCTCTCTAAGGGGTTGGCTGCGTTTTTCGCCACCGCTACGCGATGGCCAGTGTGATACCAGCACGTGTATTAGTTCACCCTGTAGCTCTCCAGATACAAGAAGCTGATCGCGGGTGTAGAAATCGTCGCGGTCAGGAATAGTTAGCCTGTAAGATTTTTGGTTGGTTACCTTGAAGTAATCGGGTCGGTAAAGCAGGCCAACATCAACACCACGCCTATCTGGCCCATCAAAATGAACAATCTGATAGTTTCTATCGGCAATTTCGGGTTGCTTAACCAGATCCTCTAGTACTAGCTTGTTCTCAATTTCCGAAACTCCAAGCAACGCCGCACCATGGGGAGTGTAATCTGTCCCAATTTGCGATATGGCTTTAGCCATATTCGTTTGCTTGTGGGCGTAACGTTTAGCATCCCACTTGTTAGTTCCTTCGGGAGTAAACTCATAATCGTTTACATTGGGGGTATCAATGGTATCAAAAAGATTTTCAAGGTTATAAAAAGCTACGCAAACAACATTGTAATCCTTTTTGCTATCCTGAGCACTGCTGAATCTGCTGGTAAAAGCAAATACAAAAACAAGAGAAAGGGAAAAAAGAATGTATCTCATATCAACTCAATTTATTTAGTGTGGTTCCCCCTAATACAAAACAAAAAATGCACATCCTGTATTGTGTTGTTATACAATTTGTTGTGCAAAAACTTTTCAAGATAAACCCGAAATAAAAAAAGGGGCTACAAATGTACTTGTTTTTGCTAAACTTCAAAATTTAAGTATAAAAACATTTGGGAGTTGTTAATAATATCTATTTTTGAGGTTCCCCCTATTTAACTTTGAATAGTGTAATTAGTTGTATTTGAATTACTTGTGTATGATGAAGCGTATTTTAGTTCTAATGGTACTCGCTCTTTGGGGTGTTGTTTCGGCAACAGCTCAAACCGATAGTACGACGCTAAACACCACGGAGAATCAGGTTCCCGTGCTTAGTTTATCGTCATCAGATTTCGAGGGAGACGACATTTCCCACGATATATCTGGCTTGCTACAGGGTTCACGCGATGTGTTCCAGTCGGTAGCTGGCTATAATTTAGGTTCTGCTCGTTTTCAGATAAGAGGCTACGAGTCTGAGAGTAACCTTGTAATGATAAATGGTGTACCAGTTAACGATCCCGAAACTGGGCGTGTTTTTTGGTCGGTGTGGGGTGGTTTAAACGATGCTACCCGTAACACTGTAAACACTGTTGGATTGGCTCCTGTTCGTGAGAACTTTGGAATGATAGGCGGCTCAACCAACATTCAGCTAAGGGCATCGGAGTATCGTCCTGGTACCCGTTTAACTTACTCGGCTGGAAACCGTAGCTACAATCAGCGCTTAATGTTTATCCACTCCACGGGATTGGTTGACGATAAGTGGTCGCTAACCGTTTCGGGTTCTAAGCGTTGGGCTCAAGAGGGCTATGTTGATGGTACTTTTTACGATGCCTACGCATACTTTATTGCGGCTGAGCGTAAGTTTAACAATCGCCACAGCGTTAGCTTTACTGTTTTTGGTTCACCATCAAAGAGTGGACGCCCAGGGGTTGGTACCCAAGAGGCGTACGACCTAACTGGGAATAACTTCTACAACCCATACTGGGGGTATCAGGATGGAGAGGTTCGTAACTCAAGAGTTAACTCTTACCACCAACCCATGATGCTACTATCGCACTACTGGGCTATTAACGAACAAACTAAGGTTACCTCAACCTTTACCTATTCGCTAGGTAAGAATGGTTCTACCGCTCTTAACTGGTACGATGCTGCCGATCCTAGGCCCGATTACTACCGTAACTTACCTAGCTATTACGCACTAACCGATGAGTATCAGTTCAACCGTCTTACCGATCTTTGGCAAAACAATGAGGAGTTCAGGCAGCTAAACTGGGATAATTTTTACTTTGCAAATAGCAAGAACCTATACTCGGTTAAGGATGCTAACGGAACAGGTGAAATTCTTACTGGCAACAGGGCTAAATATGTTGTTGAAGATCGCCGTACCGATTTTAACCGCTTCATGGTTAGCTCAAGTGCTGTTCATAACCTAAACGACAATATCGTTCTTTCTGGTGGTGTAAACGTTGACGTTTACAGGGGACGCCAGTTTAAGGAGATGAGCGATCTTCTTGGTGCCGACTTTTGGGTTGACGTTGACCAGTTTGCAGAGCGCGATTTTGACGATACTAATCTATCACAGAACGACCTAAACAACCCTAACCGCATTGTTAAGGTTGGCGATAAGTTTGGTTACGATTTTACTGCAAATATCAACAAGTACAATGCCTTTGCGCAGAGTGAGTTTACCTATAGCCGCTTCGATTTTCATGTTGCTGCTAGCGTATCGCAAACCTCTTTCTGGCGTACAGGACATATGAAGAATGGTAGGTTCCCTGATAATTCCTATGGCGATTCCAAGAAGCAAAACTTTACCGATTTTGGTGTAAAGGGGGGGGCTGTTTGGAAAGTTACAGGTCGTCACTACATCGATGTTAATGCTGGCTACCTAACCCGCGCTCCTTTCTTTAGGAATTCATATGTATCATCGAGGGTACGTGACAACGTAATTGATGGGTTAACTTCGGAGAAGATTACTACTGGCGATATTAGCTACATACTACGTGCACCAAAAGTAAAGGCTCGCTTATCGTTGTACTACACCCAGTTTGAGGATCAAACCTGGAGCCGCTCTTTTTACCACGATGTGCTACGTACCTTTGTAAACTACACAATGACTGGTGTTAATACCCGTAATGCTGGGCTTGAGTTTGGCTTAGAGGCCAATGTTACCTCAACGCTATCTGTTACAGCAGCAGGTGCAATGGGCCAGTACATTTATACCAACAGGCCAAAGGCTACTATCGCTCGCGATAATAACTCGGAGATAATATCGGATCGCGTGGTTTACCTAAAGAACTACCGTATTGGTGGAACACCTCAAACTGCCGCATCGGTAGGATTCCGTTACAACTCGCCTAAGTACTGGTTTGCAGGGGCAAACTTTAACTACTACGCCGATAACTACATGGATATTAATCCAGACCGTAGAACCCTTGAGGCTGCTGATGGGTTTGTTCAGGAGGACGAGGCTTTCAAGAAGTTAATTGATCAGCCCAAGCTTGATCCTGCATATACAATCGATGTGTTTGTAGGAAAATCATGGAGAATCTATGGCAAGACTTTAGCCGTTAACCTTGGTGTAAACAATATTCTTAACGATAAGAATATTCAGATTACAGGCTTTGAACAGCTACGCTACGATTCTCAGGAAATTGATAAGTTCCCTTCTAAGTACTTCTATATGTACGGAACAAACTTTTTCCTTAACATGAATTTCTCGTTCTAGGCTGATATTTGTACAAGCAATTAATAAAGTAAAACATATAGTAATGATAAAAGTAAGTAAATGGGCTAAAGGGTTGATGATGGTATCAGCCTTAGCTTTTGGTCTTTTCTCTTGTGTGGATAATGATTTTGATAATCCTCCAGTTCCAACAATTCCTGAAGGAACCGTAATTACTCTTGAACAGATGAGAGAGCTTTGCCCTCCAGGCACGGTTTATCGCTTTGAGGAGGATAGGTCTTTGTATGCTGTAGTTGCAATGGACGATAAATCTGGTAACATATACAAAAGTTCTTATGTACAGGATAAGACTGGTGGTATTAATCTTTTCCTAAAAGCATCGGGTGGTTTATACCAAGGTGATTCTGTTCGCATTGCCCTAAAGGGATTAAGGTTAAACTGGTATCAAAACCTTCTTCAACTTGATACGGTTGATGTGGATAAGAATATTGTTAAGCAAAAAACACTTGTTGATATTGCTCCAAAGGTAGTTACCATAGCCGAGCTTAAATCTGGCACCTACCAATCGCAGCTTGTTAAGTTGGAGAATGTTCAGTTTATTGGTACCGATACAGCAAAAACATATGCTGATGCTGCTGGTTTGGTTACAGAGAATCGTATGCTTGAAGATGCGTCTGGGAATCAGGTAATTGTTCGTACAAGCGGCTATGCAAAATTTGCAGGAAGCAATGTTCCTAACGGAAGTGGTTCTTTAATTGCAATTGCTAGTCAGTATCGTAATGATATCCAGCTATTTATTCGTAGCACAAGCGAAGTTGTTATGGATGGTGAGCGCCTTGGTGGTGGCGGTGGTACTGCTGATGGTACAGGAACTAAGGACGATCCATTTAATGTTGCAGCTGCCATTTCAAATAATGCAGGAACAAATGTTTGGGTTCAAGGGTACATTGTTGGTGTAATGGAAACTGATGTTGATCCATTTGCTGCATCGTTTGCCTCTCCATTTAGAACAAACTCAAACCTTTTAATTGCCGATAGCCCCGAAGAGGTTAACTTGGCTAACTGCTTAACCGTTCAGCTTCCTGCTGGAGATATTCGTACCGCATTAAACCTTGTGGACAAATCGGGCAATAAAGGTAAGCAGGTTAAACTGTTGGGTGGTTTAGAGGCTTACTTTGGCCAGCCTGGTATTAAAAACCTAACTGGTTACTGGATGGACGGCACAGGTATTGAGCCTACTACTGGTTTCTATGTAGAAGATTTTACTACTAACTTGGGTACCTATACTGCGCACAGCGCAACAGGAGCTCAAAACTGGGTTTGGGCAAGCTTTGATAGCGGTTGTGCTAAAATGAGCGGATATGCATCGGGCTCAAACAACGTTAACGAGGATTGGCTTGTATCTCAAGCAATAAACCTTACAGGTAAGACTGGTGTTAAGATGAGTCTTCGTGAGGCTATTAACTACAAAACCTCATACGACGACGTACAAGTACTTGTTTCTACCACCTACTCTGGCACAGGAAGCCCTGTTGGTAACGGAACATGGACTCCGTTAACACTACCTTCTAGAGCAACTGGTAATTCTTGGGACTTTGTAGAGATAAGCAATATTGATCTATCTGCTTACGATGGACAAACAATCTACATTGCATTCAAGTATATTAGCACAGCTACTAGTGGTGCTACCTGGGAAGTAGGAAAGGTTGTTCTAACCGCTAACTAGAATACACGGTTTCTGCTCTATATGTAAAAGGCTGCCCAATTGGGCAGCCTTTTACTATTTAGCAATGTGAGTAATATTGGGTGATATCTTTCCAAAAAAACTATATAAACATCAGCAGGCTAAAGGCCATAACCACCATACCAAAAAACAATCCGTAAATGGAGAGGTGATGCTCGCCGTATTCACGGGCCGCAGGTAAAAGTTCGTCTATAGAGATGAATACCATAATGCCAGCCACTCCAGCAAATAGGATTCCAAAGGTAAGGTCGTTCATAAAAGGCATTAGGATAAGGTAGCCCACAAGTGCACCAACGGGTTCGGCAAGTCCCGATAGGAACGATAGCATAAATGCCTTACGTTTATTCCCTGTTGCGTACATTATAGGAACCGATACCGCAATTCCCTCTGGAATATTGTGTATAGCAATGGCCACTGCAATGGCAATACCTAGCGATGGGTCTTCCAGCGCTGCTGTAAAGGTGGCTAACCCTTCGGGAAAGTTGTGAATGCCAATGGCTAGCGCTGTGAATAGTCCCATGCGCATGAGTTTCCTTTTCACGTTGCCCTCGTGCTGAGCATCCTCTATGAGCTTAATCTCGTGGGGGTTTTCCTCCGAGGGGATAAGCTTATCAATTAGGGCAATAAAAAGCATCCCGCCAAAAAAAGCCGCTGCAGTTACCCAAGAACCTGCGCGTAAACCCATGGCTTCGGTTAGCGATTCGCGCGCTTTGGACATAATCTCTACAAACGAGACGTAAATCATAACCCCTGCCGAGAAACCTAGCGCTATGGATAGGAACTTGGTATTGGTTTTCTTCATAAAAAAGGCAATGGCGCTACCAATACCCGTTGATAACCCTGCAAAAAGGGTTAATCCAAAGGCTACAAGTATGGTGTGAAAGTCGTACATAGTTTTTCTTGTATTATACTGTGCAAAGTAACGCTAAAGTAACACTTGTTGTTCTAGCCTACTTCTCTCTTGGCTAAAACTTATGTTGGGAAGCTGTTTCTCTAGCTCGGCAATTTGGCCCAGCGTCTTTTTTATAAATACTTGATGTTCTGTGGTATGTGCGTTAAAAGGCCTATGCTTAACCGCTAGGTTAATGCGCTCAACGCTTTTCATTATATCAACACTTTTTTTATCAACCATTGCCTCTACAAGTCTTTCCCAGATGTAATCAACGGCAAGGGGCGAGGGGTGTAGCATATCGGTGGCGTAATAGCGGTAGTCGCGCAGCTCATCCATCATAATCTCATACGATGGGAAGTAGTATGCACTACCTGTGTGCTGCTCAACAAGGCTGTTTATGGCAACGTGTAGGGTCGATTTGCTTACCTGATTGCCCACGGCTCCATCCTTCCAATGCCGCACAGGACTTACTGTAAAAACTATTTTTAGCAATGGGTTTACCTCCTGTAGCACTGCAATTAGGCTACTCCAGGTATCAATAATTTGGTTAACGGTTAGCAACTTGTTATCGAATAGCTTAGCGGGCTGCTTATGGCAATTGGCAACAGCATTTCCTGTTGATTTAAGGTAGTAAACCCTAGCCGTGCCAAAGGTTACAAATAGGGTCTTGGCGCTTCTAAGCCAGCTATGCGCGGTTTCTATTTGCTGGTTTATATTGGCTAGGCACTCCTCCTTGCTAACCGACGATAACGATGAGTGGTGCTGATAGCTATACCATAGGCCATTGGCAAAGCTTAGCTCGTTTTCGGTAAGTGGTAGGCCGCTAACAATGCGTTGTAGCGCTTGCCCTACCGATACAGGGTTGTACTGAACCCCAAACGGATTAACCAGTGTAGGGAACTTGTACTCAGTTAGTTTTGCACCCACATTCTCTGCAAAACACGAACCCATAAACAGCGTTGTGTCTGAGTGGTTTAGCGTGAATGGATACTTGGGAATACCTACTTTTGTTGATAGTTCCATGAGGAGTGAAAGGTGATGAGTTAAAAGTTAAAAGTTAAAAGTGAAAGGTGAAAGGTGAACGTGAAACGTTAAACGTGAAAGGATAAATATTTTGTCTCCTCGCCTTGGCTCAGGTTGTCTTGGCTATGATGAGAAGGTAAGTTGCCCTTAGGCAAGATTTAAGAACTCTAGGCTGATACTAATCAACATAAAAGCAAATCAAAAATCAACTCTGTGTCCTCATCCTTCTCCATGCCTCTGTGTTTCCCCAAACACCAAACACTATACACTAACCCCCAATCTTCTCATCCAACCATTGCTCTATCTTAAGGAATAGCTCATTGCTTGCGGTGTCGTTATGCATTTCGTGGTACTGATTTGGCCATTTCACAAACTCAACATTAGGGCAGCTCTGACTAAGCTGTTCCGATGCTTGGCATGAGGTGATTTTATCTGCATCGCCATGCATCAAAAGAAAAGGCATGGTTAGCTTACTGCCATTGGCAATTGCATACTCCCCTGCATTTTTAATGCTAAAGTATAGAGACGGGGTAAGTCGGTTGTGGATTAGAGGATCGGTTTTGTACCGTTCCACTGCATCGGGTATTTTTGATGTGTCGTTAGGCTTAACAGGAGCCATAAATGGCATCATGGGTAAAAGGGCTCTAAATATGCCAAGAATGGAGTTAACTAGGAGCGATGCAGGCTTTGCCAGCCTTAGCCATGGCGATGTGGCAATAAGGTACTTTATGCTTTTTCTGTTGCTCAAGGCGTAGTTAATGGCAATGTTACCGCCCATGCTGTGTCCGTATAGAACTATTGGTACGTTGGGAAAAAACTCAGCAGCTTTGTCAATGGTTAGATCCACTTCATCTAGAAAGTATGAGTACGAAGGGATGTGCCCTCGCTGCCCGTCAGATAACCCGTGTCCTTGGTGATCCCATGAAAGAAAGGCATAGCCAGAATTTACAAATTTCTCGGCCCAACCTAGGTATCGCCATGAGTGCTCGCCATATCCATGTACAAGAATTACAACGGCTTTGGGGGTTGAGGCTGGTGTTACAAACCATGCAAAAAGGTCTTTCTTTTTCTGGGTCTTAATCCAAAATTTGGTCGGTTCCATAAACAGTTTATAGGTAATCGCTCACTAAAATACGAAGTTCCTTTTAATTTATTGCTGATTTAGGCGGGAATAGTGCTATGCTTTACATGCATACTCAACAAGGAAATAATTGTATATCAGGGTAAACATCAAAACATTAGGGCTTAAGAAGTGTTTGAACTTTAGTAAATCCAGCTCGAGCTATTGGGCTTTGCTCAAAGGTTTTACTAAACAGGTCTGGTGTAAACTGCAGCGGATTACTTTTTAAGGTAGAAAGGTTATCAAGGGGTGTAAAATCGGTGCAACGTGTGGGTAGTGGCTTTTGGTTCCAGGGGCAAGCTTCCTGACAGGCATCGCAGCCAAAAGCCCAGCCGTTTAGGCTGTTGCGCTCATCGCTAGTAAGCGCACTCTTTTTCTCAATGGTTAGGTACGATATGCATTTACGGGCATCAATAGTACGGGGTGCAACTATAGCTCCTGTAGGACAAGCATCAATGCATCGGGTGCATGTTCCGCATCGGTTGGGAATGGTTCTGCTTGTGGGCTCAATATCTAGGTTAACAATTAGCTCGCCAATAAAGATGTATGAGCCCAGCTTTGGGCTAATGAGCATTGAGTTCTTTCCAATCCAACCTAACCCTGCCTTCTCGGCCCAAGCCCTGTCTAGCACTGGAGCCGAGTCAACAAAGGCGCGTCCATCAACAGCTCCGTAATTGGCTCTAAGCTGGTTTAGCAGCTCAAAGAGCATCTCCTTAAGGGTAAGGTGGTAGTCGCGCCCATAGGCGTACCTCGATATCTTGGGGGCAACTAACGATAGGCTATCGCTTTGCGGCTTGTAGCTTAGGATTACCGATATTACCGATTTAGCTCCGGGCACAAGTAGCTGCGGGTTAAGCCGTTTCTCCCTGTTACGCTCCATGTAGCCCATTTCGCCATGGAAACCCGCATTTAGCCAGTGGCTAAAATGCCCATCGTGCAATGCTAAGTACTTGGCTTGACTAATGCCACAGCCATCAAAACCTATGGCTAGCGCCAGGTTCTCAACTTCAACCGATGGGATGGCTTGCTGCAAATCCATTTAAACAGATGGGCTTATTAAAGAAAAGCCAAGGATGGCCTTGGCTTACTATCTCAAAATCTACAAAAAACCTAGCTCTAGCATGGCCTCTTCGCTCATGCGACTTTTATCCCAAGGCGGATCAAAGGTTAGGTTTATAACCGCTTCGGTAACACCAGCAACGGCAGCAACCTTATCGTGAGTCTCCTCAAGCATTTGGTCGGCCATTGGGCAGTTGGGTGCGGTAAGCGTCATGGTTACGGTTGCCTTGCGGTTATCGTCAACATCAACCTCGTAAATAAGGCCTAAATCGAAGATATTTACTGGAATTTCTGGGTCGTAAACCGTTTTCAGAGCCTTGGCTATATCAACCTCAATCTCCTGTATGTCTCGTAGTTCCATTGTTTTGTGTTTAGCGTCTTTGTCGGAAATCTAATATCGCTTAAAGAAGAAAAATCTGTCTAGGTTCTAACATTTGAATCTAAAATCTGTTCAAATTCTTCCACTTTTCACCATTCACCTTTCACGTTTCACGTTTCACGTCTCACGCCTTGGCCTTGTAAGCAATGGCGTATAGTCGCATCTGCTTTACCATGGCAACAAGCCCGTTCGAGCGGGTTGGCGATAGGTTCTCCTTAAGCCCAATCCTATCAATAAAGAAAAGATCGGCATCAATAATCTCATCGGGAGTTCTTCCATCCAGAACGCGGATAAGAAGGGCAACAATCCCTTTGGTAATAATGGC
>DHVO01000261.1:0-10358 GCA_002412705.1 Bacteroidales bacterium UBA5206
CCAGCAACAAGCACTGCTATAAAAAGTTTCCTTAGTAGATTCATATCCTTATGTATTAGTAAGCGTTTAACCTTATTGCAAAAGAGTGGCACATAGTAGCTCTTAATTTCAAATATTTATGCCAACAAAACAGATAAGCTCCCCTATTTCATTTGAACACTGACAAATCGTCGTGAAAATTTAAAACAAAATAGCTTACCTAAATCGGCAATAAATAGCGTTTTAACCTAGCCACCGCACTATAAAACAGGGCCTAATTACATGCAAGTAGGGCTTTTTGCCAAGGTAAACAACTGGTTATTGTTCTGAATATCTATTACTTGACACATATAAAGGCAACTTAATAACGAGCACTTCCTAGCCCTGGCTAAAGTTATAACAAAATCGCTCAAAATTAGGCTTTCCACCCCCTAGTGCAACCTGACAAATAGTTGGTTTGCACACTTTTTGCACTGTAATACCCGATTTTTTGTAAGTTTATGAACCAATAAAACTAATTCACTATGAAACGAAGACTTCTGTTTGCCCTTGTGGCCATTGCATCAATACCTTTCCTAAGCAGCTGCGGATACAACAAAATGGTATCGCTCGACGAGGGGGTTACCTCCCAGTGGGCTAACGTAGAAAACGTTTACCAACGCAGGTTAGACCTTATACCCAACCTAGTTGAAACGGTTAAGGGCTACGCCGATTTTGAGCAGCAAACCCTTACTGCGGTTATTGAGGCACGTGCAAAAGCCACTCAGGTTACCATAAATCCCGAGAATCTTAATGAGCAGAATATAAAGCAGTTCCAGGCAGCACAGGGTGAGCTAAGTGGAGCCCTTTCTCGACTACTTGTTACCGTAGAGCAGTACCCAAACCTTAAGGCAAATCAGAATTTCCTAGACCTGCAAGCCCAACTTGAGGGTACAGAGAACCGCATAGCCGTTGAGCGTCGTAAGTTCAACGAATCGGTACAAGCATACAACGCTTACATAAGAAAGTTCCCACAGGTTATATACTCTGGCTGGTTTGGATTTGAGAAGAAAGCATACTTTGAGGCCGATGCCGATGCAAAGAATGCTCCCAAGGTTGATTTTAGTAAGTAGGCATATGCCAAGGGTGAGGTAGGCTATAAACCTATCTCACCACGAGCATAACGCCAAACAATAGAATATCATGAATCCAGTTGATCAGTTCACAAAAGAGCAGCAGCAACGCATTGTAAAGGCTATTGAGCAGGCAGAACTTAATACCTCGGGAGAGATACGTGTTCACATAGAAAAATCTTGTAAAATTGATGTTCTAGACCGCGCTGCCGATGTTTTTGCTCTACTTAAGATGCACAAAACCCAACTTAGGAATGGCGTGCTGTTCTACTTTGCCATATCGGATCGCAAGTTTGCCATTCTGGGCGATGCTGGCATAAACAGCAAGGTTCCCAATAACTTTTGGGATAGTATAAAAGAGGAGATGCTTGTACTGTTTAAGCAAGGCGATATTACATCGGGCCTTGAAAAGGGGATTTTACTTGCAGGCGAAAAGCTAAAAGAGCATTTCCCCTTACAAAAAAATGATGTTAATGAGCTCTCCAACGAGATATCCTTTGGAGACTAAAGCCAAATACGCATGGTAAAAAGAATAGTAAATACGGTAGTTCTTGTGCTAAGCATTGCGCTAAGCGTAATGGGGCAAGAGATACCCAGCCCCATGTCGCCACCTCGCTTGGTGAACGATTTTGCAGGGTTACTAAGCAGCGATGAGCAGTACAGCCTAGAAAAGAGGCTTAGGGACTACCACGATACCACATCGACCCAAGTTTACGTGGTTATTGTTAATGATTTGGCAGGCTACGATATTTCCGACTTTGCCTTTAGAATTGGCGAAAAATGGGGTGTGGGCCAAAAGGGAAGCGATAACGGAATTGTTATTGCCATTAAGCCAAAAATAGGAAATGAACGAGGACAAGCGTTTATTGCAACAGGCTATGGGCTTGAGGATGTAATTCCCGATGCTGCGGCAAACCGCATTATCGATCAGGAGATGATTCCATTTTTCAAAGCTAATCGGTACTACGATGGGCTTGTTGCTGCACATGTTGTAATTGCGGAGCTAGCATCAGGAAAATATTCGGCCGATAAGTATATGCAAGGGGGAGAAAACATTGGGTTTGCTTTCCTTTTTATTGCATTCATAATATTTGTAGTAGTTGTTTCCATTGCCTCTAAATCCAATGCCAAGGGAAGGCATATTGGTCACAATGTTCCCCTTTGGATAGCACTAGGCATGCTTGCCAATAGCGGATCTCGAGGTGGTGGTTTTGGGAACTTCAGCTCTGGTGGAGGCGGATTTGGTGGCTTCTCTGGTGGAGGTGGTGGCTCCTTTGGTGGAGGTGGTGCTGGCGGCAGCTGGTAACTCTTCAAACCCAATTCAGATTTCTAAGCATTATTACATAAAAAAAGCGCCAACCCTTTAGGATTGGCGCTTTTTTTATATGGATTTTTTACTCGTTTGCGCTGGTCAAATCGTCATCCACAAGGATACGACCACAGTACTCACAAACAATAATTTTCTTACGCATCTTAATGTCGAGCTGGCGCTGAGGGGGAATCTTGTTAAAGCAACCACCACAAGCATCGCGCTGAACAGTAACAACAGCAAGGCCATTACGCGCATTTCCACGAATACGCTTGTATGCCGAAAGCAAGCGGTGTTCCATCATCTCTTGGAAAGACTCGGAGCGGCGCTGAAGGTCGTCCTCCTCCTTTTGAGTTTCAGAAACAATATCCTCTAGCTCCTTACGCTTATTGGCAAGATCCACTTTACGCTCATCGAGTAAAGTTTTAGCTTGATCAATGCTCTGCTTCTTCTCTTTAGCTTGGAAAGAGAACTCCTTAATGCGCTTTTCGCATAGTTCAATCTCAAGCTTTTGGAATTCGATCTCCTTTGATAGAGAATCAAACTCACGATTATTGCGCACATTGTTTTGCTGCTCTTCGTACTTCTTAATTAGAGCCTCGGCCTCTTTAATTTCAGCCTTTTTATGAGTTACCTGTGCTTCAAACTCCTCAACCTCACGTTGTAGGTTGTTAATACGAGTATCAAGTCCCTCAACCTCATCCTCCAAATCTTGAACCTCAAGAGGTAGTTCACCCCTAAGCGTTCTAATGGAATCTATTTTTGAGTCAACCTGCTGAAGTTCGTATAGAATTTTAATTCTATCCTCAATTGAAAGTTCGTTAACGTCGGAATTCCTGTTCTTGTCTGCTACCATACCACCTAAAAATAGTTTATTGGATTGGTTATGTGTTTCGTTTTGAGAACTGCAAAGTTAGGTATTTTTTTCGATAGATATTCACAAAAAATATCCATGGTAAATTGCTCGCTCTCGTAATGGCCAATATCGGCTATAACAATCTTATTATCAGCGTCAAAAAACTGATGATATTTAAAATCTGCCGAAACAAATATTTGTGCTCCCGATGCAATTGCCCTACCCAAGAGAGAGGCTCCGCTCCCACCACAAAGAGCAACTCTAGCTATTTCTTTACCAAGATGTGGCGAAGTTCTAACCATCTTTGCACCAAAACGCTCCTTTATCATCTGCAAAAAATCGGACTCGCTCATTGGCTTGGGTAAATCGCCTACAATGCCCAGCCCTATCTTACCATAGGCATTTAGCAAGGGGTATAAATCGTATGCTACCTCCTCGTAGGGATGCACATGCTTTAGAGTTGATACCACAGCTGAAATGTTGGGTTTTGGCACAATAACCTCAACCCGTACCTCCAGCTCACTGTGCACTTCTCCAACTTCACCAACAAATGGATTGGCTCCCTCACCAGCCCTAAACGTTCCTGTTCCCTCTAAATTAAAGGAGCAAGAGTCGTAATTTCCAATACCTCCAGCACCTGCAGCAAACATCGCCGTTCTAACCTTATCGGCATATTCGGAAGGAACAAATACTGCAAGCTTTACCAGCTGATTTTCTACTGGCTCCAGCACTTGCTGTTTTGTTAGCCCAATTATATCGGCTATTCGGCTATTCACCCCAAAGGGAACGCTATCCAAATTTGTGTGTGCAGCATAAATTGCAATATTGGACTGTATGGCCTTTATCACAACCTGCTCTACATAGTTGCGTCCTGTTATACGTTTTAGCCCAGAAAATATTACTGGATGGTGTGCAATAATAAGATTAGCTCCGCTAGCAATGGCCTCATCAATAGTGGCAGGAACCACATCTAGCGTAACAAGTATGCCCGTAACGGACATATTGGCATCGCCAATAATAAGTCCTGCATTATCGTAGCTCTCCTGGTAAGCAAGTGGTGCAAGGGTTTCTATTACCGATGCAACATCGCGAACAGTAACCTTTTGCATTAAAGCTCCTCCTTTATTTCAAGAAGCATGGCTTTAATTTTCTGTAACGAGTCTATTATCTGGAAGTTATCAACCACGCCATCCTTATTCTCCTGCAACTTTTTTTGTGCACCAGCAAGGGTTAGACCCTGCTCCTTAACAAGATGGTGTATTAGCTTAAGGTTCTCAATATCCTCTTTGGTAAAAAGCCTATTGCCCTTCTTGTTCTTGTGGGGCTTAATAACATCAAAATTCTTCTCCCAAAAACGAATAAGAGAGGTATTAACGTTGAACATATCGGCTACTTCGCCAATGGTATAGTACAACTTTTCAATTTTAGGCTCTTTGTAAGGCATGGTTATCGTTTTGTTACAGTTCCATCATCGGTTATTAGTAGGGGGCTATCTGGAAAATCCTTTAGAGTTAAATTTTTAATGAACTTTGCTACCCTATGCTGCGTATCGAATGAAATTCCGGAGCGGAAGCTCTGAGTAAACGAATGAATCTTGGCCTCAACAAACGTTCCGTCGGTTTTAGTTGTTACCAGAATAAGTGGTGCATAGCCATTCACTCCAGACACACTTATGCGGCTGTATGTGCAAAAGTTACCCAGGCTAAAGGCAATAAACCTGTCCTTATACAGATGTATTGCCCGAGGTACGTGGGGACCATGACCAAACACTACATCGGCACCAGCATCAATTACCATTTTAGAAAACTCGTAAACATTGCCTCTATCCTCACCTAAAAAGTACTCCCGTTTTTTGGGCACGTTAACATAATCTTTTCCCTCGGCACCGCCATGAAACGACACAACAACAATATCAACAATGGTATCTAGGTGTTGAACTATTTGCTTAACTCTTGCATAATTGTTAATGCTTACAACGCCGCTATTGGGAGAGAATGCACAAAGTCCATATGTTCTGCCATCCTTGTGAAATATGGCGTAGGGACGCTCTATGGTACCAGCTCCAGCTACTTGAAATGAGTCTATAAGCGCAAAGGTTGAGTTTACCCCAACAGGGCCAAAGTCAAAGCTGTGGTTATTGGCAACGCTCATTAGGTTGATGCCAGCATCAACTAATGTTGGGAAATACGATGGTGGCGTTCTGAAAATATAGCACTTGGTAGTATCCTTACAGCGCTTTGCTGGTGGCACCTCTCCAACAAAAGGACCCTCAAGGTTACCAAAAGCAACATCGGCCGATTTAAAGAACTCAACGGCAGGTGCAATAATTGCTGCGGCATTGTTGTTTGGTGGCAGAAAGGCTCTAGATGGGAAACTTGTTCCTAAGTTAATATCGCCAACACCGGCAATGCGAACCAAAGAATCGGTTTGAGAAAGAACCGAAGTAGAAATCAGTAGTGCAAAAAAAAAGGTGGTGAAACGTGCTATCATAATTCAAATGCTAATCAAAACTTTGTGTTGGTAACGAAGATAGCTCAATAACCTTCTCGTACTCCTCAGGGGTTAAATCGTTAAAGAAGTAGTTAATTGGGTTTATCTGCTTACCTGCTTTGTGCACCTCGTAGTGTAAGTGTGGCGCCACAGACATTCCAGTGTTACCCACCTGCCCAATAACCGATCCGCGCTTAACCTTTTGTCCTGGCCTAACGGAAATGGAGTGCATATGTGCGTAAAGGGTGGCATAACCAAACCCATGATCTATTACCACGTGATTGCCATATCCCCGCTGAGAGTAGTCCACTTTTTGCACAACTCCATCGCCAGTGGCGTAAATATCGGTACCCGTTGGAGCAGTAAAGTCCATTCCTGTGTGCATTTTGGGCACCTTGTAAAAGGGGTGAATGCGCATACCAAACGATGATGCAATGCGCTTTAAATCGTTATTGCTTATTGGCTGAATGGCAGGAATGCTTCTAAGCATATCCTCCTTGCGTTTAGCGAGGTTTTCAAGCTCATCTAGGGACTTACTCTGGATATAAGCTTTTTTGGCTATGAGATCCAGTTTTTTTGCTGTTTCAATAACTATGTCGCCATTGGAAAGGCCTTCCAACTCCGAGTACCTGTCAACCCCACCAATACCCGCCTCACGTACAGTTGATGGAATGGGCTCTGCCTCAAAAATTACACGGTAAATATTATCGTCGCGCTTTTGGAGATCCTCCATTACAGCACTAACCTGTTCGAAGCGCTTATTTAGCAGCTCAAAGTGAACAAGTAGCTCCTCCTTTTCGCGCTTTAAGCCACGCTCAGAGGGGGTATCGAAAAATAGAGAAAATATGATGTAGTATAATACAGCAACAACAATACTTGCTGAAAGATAAGTAGCAATTCTACCAATTCTTTTTCTTATGGAGATATGCTCTCGAACAAAACTGAGAGATTCTGGGTTAAATCTGTACTTACTCTTTGGCATAACTTTGAATTTCTTGGGGATAAAAGTACAAAAAAACCAAAACAGATTACACCACGAGCAAAGTTAGTACCTCACCCTTACAGAATTTTCTGCCGTAGAAAGACTTACCATGCGATCGTACTCCTCTTCGGTGATGTCGTTAAAGAAGTTAAGCGGATCTACAGGTTTTCCCCTGTGTAGAACCTCATAATGCAAGTGTGGACCAGTGCTTCTACCGGTATTACCAAGGGTTGCAATAATTTGCCCCCTAGTTACTTTTTGCCCCTCCTTTACACTAATCTTATGAAGGTGGGCATATCGGGTTTTATATCCAAAACCGTGATCTACAACTATCTGGTTACCATAACCAAAGAATGAATACCCACACTCTACTACAACACCATCGCCAGTTGAGTATATGGGTGCTCCAATTGGTCCAGAAAAATCTATTCCGTGGTGGTACTTAATAGACCTATTAAATGGGTCGCGGCGATACCCAAAGAAATCGGAAATACGAACCAAGTCCTTAACCGAAACTGGCTGAATGGCCGGCATACACTGGATAATCCGTTCCTTGTTTTTGGCTAGGTCTATAACCTCGTCAAATGATTTCGACTGGATGTACACTTTCCATGTTAGCTGGTCCAGCATCTTTGCCGTATTAATAAGCAAATCGCTGTTGCGAAGCCCTTCGAACTTAGCATAACGATTACTACCTCCAAAACCACCTTCACGCAGCGACATTGGAATTGAATCCACCTCAAAAATGGCTCTATAAATAATGTTGTCGCGTTGCTCAATATCGCTAACCAACGAATTGGTATGCTCTAACTTCTTTTGTAACAGCTCCAACTTCACTAAATACTCTGAGCTTTCGCGTTTAAGGATTTTCTCCTTGGGGGTATCAAAGAAAAATGAGTAGGCTAGAATTAAAACAGCCGAAACAACTAAACTTAAACCAAAATGAATTAATACTTTTGCAATTCTTTTACTTAAAGAAATTGCAACAACATCAAATTTGAGGGTCTGCGGGTTAAATTTGTACTTAACTTTGGCCATTGATTTGGTCCTAATATTCTGGTTTTTAAGGATTCTATTTTGACGAACGGCAACAAATCTAACGCAAATATTTATTTTTGCAAAGGTTTTAATGTTTTTTTAAGTAGTAAAATTTGAAGTAAGTAGTGGTAACGAATTAAATAATAGATTTTTATGAGGTCTGCTGAAATTAGACAAGCCTTTCTGGATTTTTTTAAAAGCAAAAATCACCAAATTGTTCCTTCTGCCCCAATGGTGGTGAAAAACGATCCTACCCTTATGTTTACCAATGCGGGGATGAATCAGTTCAAAGATATTTTCCTTGGAAACACCCAGGGTAAGTACCCCAGAGTAGCTGATACCCAGAAATGTTTGCGCGTTTCTGGTAAGCACAACGATTTAGAGGAGGTTGGTCACGATACCTACCACCACACCATGTTTGAGATGCTTGGTAACTGGTCGTTTGGCGACTACTTTAAGCAGGAGGCCATTGACTGGGCTTGGGAATTCCTTGTTGACGTGCTAAAAATTAACCCCGAGCTTTTATATGCTACCGTTTTTGAGGGAAGCAGCGACGATGGTTTAGATATGGACAAGGAGGCGTTTGACCTTTGGAAAAAGCACCTACCCGAGGATAGAATCCTTATGGGCTCCAAAAAGGACAACTTTTGGGAGATGGGCGATTCGGGCCCTTGCGGACCATGCTCCGAAATCCACATCGACCTTAGAAGTGCCGATGAGAAGGCAAAAGTATCAGGTCGCGAAATGGTAAATACTGGCCATCCACAAGTGGTGGAAATTTGGAACCTTGTATTTATTCAGTTCAACCGTAAGGCCAGCGGCGAGCTTGAATCGCTACCTGCAAAGCATGTTGACACAGGTATGGGCTTTGAGCGCCTTTGCATGGCAATGCAAGGCAAGCAGAGCAACTACGATACCGATGTGTTCCAGCCAATTATTGGCAGAATATCGCAAATGAGCGGCATTGCTTACGGTAAGGATAAGCAAAGCGATGTTGCCATGCGCGTAATTGCCGACCACCTACGTGCCGTATCGTTCTCCATTGCCGATGGACAGCTACCATCAAACGTTAAGGCTGGTTACGTAATTCGCCGAATACTAAGACGTGCGGTACGTTACGGATACACCTTCCTTAACTTTAGAGAACCTTTCATTAACCAATTGGTACCAACGCTTGCTGCCGAGATGGGGATGTTCTTCCCTGAGCTAAACTCGCAGCGCGAGCTTATAATGAAGGTTATTGCCGAAGAGGAGCTAAGCTTCCTTAGAACCCTTGAAACGGGTATCCGCCTTCTTGATGGCAAAATTGAACAGGCACGCAACGAGCACAAAACAGAAATATCTGGTAAGGATGCATTCATCCTATACGATACATACGGCTTCCCATTAGACCTAACCGAACTAATACTTCGCGAGCAGAACCTAGGCGTTAACCGCCCCGAGTTTGAAAAGGAGATGGCAGCCCAAAAAGAACGCTCACGCGCCGATGCAGCAGTTGAAACCCTTGACTGGGAAGAGCTGTTCCGCATTGATGATGTAGAGTTTGTTGGCTACGACACCCTTGAGGCTGGTGTTAAAATTGCCCGCCTACGCACCGTTAAGGCAAAGGGAAAAGAGCAGTACCACTTGGTATTTGACAAAACCCCATTCTATGCCGAATCGGGAGGGCAGGTTGGCGATACCGGAACCATTACCAATGGCACCGAGGTTATTACCATAATCAACACCTTTAAGGAGAATAACCTTATTATTCACCTTGCCGATAAGCTTCCTAGCAACCCAAAAGCTGAGTTTACCGCAAAAGTTGATGTTGATAAAAGATTAAGCACCGCCAACAACCACTCGGCCACCCACCTAATTCACCATGCGCTAAGGAATATACTTGGCAAGCACGTGGAGCAAAAGGGTTCATTGGTAACCCCAGATTACCTACGATTCGACTTCTCGCACTTCCAAAAGATGACCGATGAGGAGATTAGAACCGTTGAGCGCTTGGTTAATGCCGAGATTCGCAAAAACATTACCCTAGATGAGCATAGGGATATTGCCATTGAGCATGCACAAGGAATGGGTGCAATGGCTCTGTTTGGCGAAAAGTACGGTGATACCGTTCGCGTTATCCGCTTTGGCGAGTCCGTTGAGCTTTGCGGTGGAACCCACGTAAGCGCAACCGGTAACATTGGGCTTTGCAAAATAGTATCGGAAGGAGCAATATCAGCAGGGATACGCCGTATTGAGGCAATTACAGGCGTTAAGGCCGAGGAGTACCTATACGAGCAAGTTGATACCATTAAGGAAATCCGCGCAGCGCTTGGCACCACAGGCAACCTAATTCAAGGCGTTGTTAAGCTACACGAGGAGAGCGCATCGCTAAGAAAAGAGGTTGAGCTGCTGATGAGGGAAAAAGCCCTTTCGCTAAAAGGCGACCTAAAGGCAAAGGTTGTTAGCAACAATGGCATAAACACCATTGCAGCAACCGTTGATATCCAAAACCCTGATGCTATTAAGGATTTGGCGTTCCAGCTAAGGAATGAGGTTGAGAACCTATTTATGGTACTTGGAACCGTTAGCGGTGATAAGGCAATGATATCT